>JAHJQI010000159.1 GCA_018819265.1 Alphaproteobacteria bacterium | reverse complement strand
CGTTGTCGGGTATTGCTACCGCACATCATGTGGCGAGGGACGCTCGCTGCGACCGCATGGTCCACCGTCGCCGTTAGACTTGGCGCACCTTGGGTCCCGGTAATAAATACCGGGATGACAGAGAGAAGGTGCCCGCTGCGACCGCATGCTCCACCGTCGCCGTTAGGCCCGGTGCACCTTGGGTCCCGGTAATAAATGCCGTGATGACAGAGAGAAGGTGCCCGCTGCAACCACTCCCCTCCACCGACAAAGCTAGACTCGCTGAACCTTGGGTCCCGGCAATAAATGCCGGGATGACAGGTGGTGGGCGTAGCTGTCGAGGTGCCCTCCGCACCCTCCCAATGTCATCCCGGGGCTTGTCCCCGGGACCCAAGGCGCGGCAAAATCAAAGGCCACGGAGGATCGCATGCGCTGCTTTTGGGTCTACATCCTTGCGAGCAAGCCGCTCGGGACGCTCTACATCGGCGTGACGAACGGACTGATCCGCCGCGTTGAACAGCACCGCAGTGGCGAAGGCTCCGCGTTCACCCGCCGGTACCGCGTACATCTTCTCGTCTGGTTCGAAGAATTCGGCGAAATCGATCAAGCCATCCAGCGCGAAAAGACGATGAAGGAGTGGCCGCGCGACTGGAAACTCAACCTGATCGAGCGTCACAACCCGAACTGGATCGATCTCTACCCGACGCTGCCGGGCGTGGCGCCAATGGGGCCGCTTTGATGCTCTTGCTGCCGTTTACGTCACGCTCCAAATATCATCCCGACACTCGTTGCCGGGGTCCAACCGCGGCGAACGCAGCGGCTGCTGGGTAGAGCGACCGCGCCACTTAAGAAGTGGTGCGCGCTGCGACCACGCCACTCCCCCGGAAACGATAGATTCGCAGCACCATGGGTCCCGGCAATAAATGCCGGGATGACAGGTGGTGGGGGAAGCTGCCGAACGGCACTCGGCAATCTCCCAATGTCATCCCGGGGCTTGTCCCCGGGACCCAAGGCGCGGCATCGGGAGAGGAAGTTCCCCTAAACATCCAAGTTCGCCACGCTCAGCGCATTCGCCTGGATGAACTCGCGGCGGGGTTCGACGACGTCGCCCATCAGCTTTGAAAAGATGTCGTCGGCTTCGTCGGACTCGCCGACCTTGACCTGCAGGAGCGTGCGGGTGTCGCGGTCCAGCGTCGTTTCGGCGAGCTGGTCGGCGTTCATCTCGCCGAGGCCTTTGTAGCGCTGCATGGTGATGCCCTTGCGGCCGCCCTTGAAGATGGCGTCGAGGATGTCGCGCGGGCCGTAGATCTCGATCGTCTCGCTCTTGCGGCGCAGCTTGGCCACCGCCTTGTAGACCTCGTTGAGTTCTTCGAAGCGCTCGTGCAGGCGGCGGGCGTCGAGCGAGCCCAGAAGCGCCATGTCGAGTGCGTGAGCCTCGGTGACGCCGCGCACCTCGCGCTTGAACAGGAAGCCCTCGGGCCCGAACGTGCCGGTCCAGCCCTTCTCGGTCTCTTCGGCCAGCGTATCGAGGCGGACGGCGACTTCGCCGGCGACTTTCGCCGCGCGGCCCTCATCGTTCAGCACCTCGCGATCGAAGGCGCCGGCGATGACCGCCTGCTCGACGATGAAGCGGGCGTAGCGGTGGTGCAGGTCGTCGACGAGCTGGATCGTGCGGCGGGCGTCCTTGACGACCTGACGCAGGTCGTCGCCGCCGCGCTCCTGTCCGGAGCCGTCGAGCAGCGTGGTGTCCTCGAGGCCGGTGTCGGTAAGGTAATCCTCCAGGCCCTTGTCGTCCTTGAGGTAGGTCTCCGACTTGCCGCGCGTCACCTTGTAGAGCGGCGGCTGGGCGATGTAGAGGTGGCCCTTCTCGATCAGCTCGGGCATCTGGCGGTAGAAGAACGTCAACAGCAGCGTGCGGATGTGGGCGCCGTCGACGTCGGCGTCCGTCATGATGATGATCTTATGGTAGCGCAGCTTCTCCAGGTTGAAGTCGTCGCGGCCGATGCCGGTGCCGAGCGCCGTGATGAGCGTGCCGATTTCCTGGCTCGACAACATGCGGTCGAAGCGGGCGCGCTCGACGTTGAGGATCTTGCCGCGGATCGGGAGCACGGCCTGGAACTCGCGGTTGCGGGCCTGCTTGGCGGAGCCGCCAGCCGAGTCGCCTTCGACGATGAAGAGTTCGGTGTTGGCGGCGTTGCGGTCCTGGCACTCGGCGAGCTTGCCGGGGAGGTTGGCCATGTCGAGGGCGCCCTTGCGGCGCGTCAGCTCGCGCGCCTTGCGGGCGGCTTCGCGGGCGGCGGCCGCTTCGCAGACCTTGCCGACGATGATCTTGGCTTCCTTGGGGTGCTCCTCGAACCACTGCGACAGCGACTCGTTGACGGCGTTCTCGACGACGGGGCGGACTTCGGAGGAAACCAGCTTGTCCTTCGTCTGGCTGGAGAATTTCGGGTCGGGCACCTTGACGGACAGAACGCAGGTGAGGCCTTCGCGGGCATCGTCCCCGGTCAGGCTGACCTTCTCCTTCTTGGCGATGCCCGATTCTTCCGCGTAGCGGTTGATGACACGGGTGAGCGCGCCGCGGAAACCGGCCAGATGGGTGCCGCCGTCGCGCTGGGGGATGTTGTTCGTGAAGCAGAGCACGTTCTCGTGGTAGGTCTCGTTCCACCACAGCGCGACTTCGACGGTGATGCCGTCGCGCTCGGTCATGGTCGAGATGGGCTCGTCGATGAGGCCGGTCTTGTTGCGGTCGAGGTATTGGACAAACGCCTTGATGCCGCCGTCATAGCAAAGCTCGACGGTCTTCGAATCGGCGTGGCGGTTGTCCTCCAGGATGATCTTGGCGCCAGAGTTCAGGAACGCCAACTCGCGCAGGCGATGCTCGAGCTGGTTGAAGTCGAACTCGATGTGCGTAAACGTATTGGGCGAGGGCACGAACGTGACCTCGGTGCCGCGGCGGCCATTCGCCGGGCCGACAATCTTCAGCGGCGCCACCGTGACGCCGTCGCGGAATTCGACGACGTGCTCCTTGTCGTGACGCCAGACGCGGCACTTGAGCCAGGTCGAGAGCGCGTTGACGACGGAGACGCCGACGCCGTGCAGTCCGCCCGAGACCTTGTAGGAGTTCTGATCGAACTTGCCGCCGGCGTGCAGCTCGGTGAAGACGATTTCAGCAGCCGAGCGCTTGGGGTCGTTATCGTCGTCGTGCTTGATGCCGACGGGAATGCCGCGGCCGTCATCGGAGACCGTGCAGGAACCGTCCGGGTTCAAAACGACATGGCAGCGGGTGGCGTGGCCGGCAAGTACTTCGTCGACCGCATTGTCGACGACCTCGTAGATCATGTGGTGCAGACCCGACCCGTCGTCGGTGTCGCCGATGTACATGCCCGGGCGCTTGCGCACCGCCTCCAACCCCTTGAGCATCTTGATGGAATCTTCGCCGTACTCGGCGGGAATGGGCGTGTTCTCGGCAGGACTGTCGCTCATAGAAGCGCGAACCTCGTCGTTATGGGAATTTTCGTGAATTAACCTAACACATCAGGCCATCAAGGGTGTGAAAAATCGGCAAATTCAGCAGACTGGATCAATAGGAAAACTGCCAGTTTTTTCATTGAGTTAGACTCGCAATACAGCGGCATTTTGAAGCCGCTAGAACAAGCGGGCCCGGCTATGTCAGAAAAGGCGGGCGAGACGTGCGCCGGAGACCTCGAAAAAGGCCGCTTTTCCGATCAGCGCGGAGAACGCCTCGCGGTCGGTGCCGGTCATCCAGGCCTGGCCGCGCAAGCGCAGGATTTCGTCGAAAAGAGCGGCGCGGCGGTGCTCATCGAGGTGGGCGGTGATCTCGTCGAGAAGGAGGAGCGGTCCGGCGCCGTCGTGGCGCTCTGCGATCAATTCGGCTTCGGCGAGGACGAGCCCGATGAGGAGGGCCTTCTGCTCGCCGGTGGACGACAGCCGTGCCGGCATCTGCTTGGGGCCATGCGCGACGATCAGGTCGGAGCGGTGCGGCCCTTCCAGCGTGCGGCCGGCGGCGCGGTCGCGCTCGCGCATTTCGGCGAGGCGGCGAGCGTAGGCGTCCTCGACATCGACGGCGGCACTGCCGGCGGTCAATTCGTTTTCGAGCGTGCCCTCGATGCGCACGACGCTCCAGGGGAAGGGCGATTCAGGTGCGCGTATCCGGCGGGATTCGATGACGGCGACGAGGCGGCGGATAGTCGCTGTACGGGCGGCCGCGACGGCGGCTCCGGCTTCAGCCATGACGAGTTCGACGGCGCGCAGGCGGGCGGGCTCGCGGACGCCATCGGCAAGCAGCCGGTTGCGGCCCTGGGTGGCGCGCTCAAAGCGGCTCGCCAGCGTGCGAAACCCGGGATCGAAGCAGAGGACGAGGCGGTCGAGAAAGCGACGCCGCTCGGCGCCGGGCCCGGTAAACAGGCCGTCCATGGCGGGCGTCAACCAGACCGCTTCGAGGTAATCGGCAAGGGCGCCGGAGCCGCCCTGCGTTTCGCCGTCGATGCGGACGACACGGCCGGTCGAAGCGCGGGCGCCTGGATGCGCGGCCTGCCGGCCGGTGCCGATGTCGACGAGGCCATGCCGGGAATGAACCCGGGCCGCGACCGCCCAGGCGCCGTCGCCGCCCAATCTGGCGAGGTCGACATAGGCGGCGCGGCGCAATCCCTGACCGGGCACCAGCAGAGAGACGGCTTCGAGGAGATTGGTCTTACCGGCGCCGTTGGGGCCGACCAGGACGACGGAAGCATTGCCCGGCACGACGACGGCGCTCGCATAGTTGCGGAAGGCCGTCAGCGACAGGCGTTCGATCCATAGACGCCCGGGGCCTGCCTCAGCACCCGCTGCGAATGGACCGGGTTGATCTGCGTTTGCCGTCGCGGTCAAGATCCGTATCAGCCATTAAACGCGCATCGGCATGACGACGTAGAGGGCGCCGTCGCCGGAGGAATCGCGGACCATGGCCGGGGAGCCGGGGTCCGAGAGGAGGAAGCGGGCTTCATCGCCTTCGAGCTGGCCGGCGATGTCGAGCAGGTAGCGGGCATTGAAGCCGATCTCGAGTTCTTCGGAGCGGTACTCGACGCCGAGTTCCTCGGTGGCGCTGCCGCCTTCCGGGTTGTTGACGGAGAGCACAAGCTTATCGGCCGAAACGGCCAGCTTGACGGCGCGACCGCGCTCGGAGGCGATCGTAGAGACGCGGTCGACGGCGCTCATGAACTCGGCGTTGGAAACCTTCATCTCCTTGTCGTTGCCCTGCGGGATTACGCGCGCGTAGTCGGGGAAGGTTCCGTCGATCAGCTTCGATGTGAGGGTCACGGTGCCGATCTCGAAGCGGATCTTGGTCTCGGAAACGCCAACCGTCACCGATCCGCCGGAGGCTTCGAGCAGGCGGTGGACTTCGTGCACGGTCTTGCGCGGGATAATGACGCCGGGCATGCCGTCGGCACCATCGGGAAGAGCGAGATCGATCTGCGCCAGCCGGTGGCCGTCGGTGGCGACCGCGCGCAACACCGGATTGTCGGGATCGGCAGCCGAGGTGTGGAAATAGATGCCATTCAGGTAGTAGCGGGTTTCTTCGGTCGAAATGGCGAAGCGGGTCTTGTCGATGAGGCGCTTCAGGTCGCCGGCGCTGATCGCAAAGCTGTGCGGCAAGTCGCCAATGGCGATGTCGGGAAAGTCCTCGGCGGGCAGGGTCTGCAAAGCGAATCGCGACGAACCGGCCGACAGAGTGAGGCGCTCGTTTTCGCTGTCACGGACCAGTTGGACCTGGGCGCCCTCGGGAAGCTTCCTGACAATGTCATGGAGGAGATGGGCGGGGACGGTCAGCGAGCCGGTCTGCTCGACGGAAGCGGGCGCCTCCTCGACGACCTCGCGCTCCAGGTCGGTCGCCTTGAAGGCCAGGACAGAACCCGATGCCTTCAACAGGACGTTCGAGAGAATTGGAATCGTTGTCCGGCGCTCGACGACACTGGTGACATGGCCCAGAGCGCGCAGCAGTTCCCCACGTTCGATCACTAGCCGCATTATCGATCCTCGCCGAAGCCCTTGTTCATCGTCGCATGTTTCGAAATCGACCGACGCCCGCCGGGCTCATCGATTGGGAATCGAGGAATTTGGACGGGAAGCGCTCGCAGAAGGTTCAAGTCCTGGCGATTCGCCAGCGCAGTCGATTCGAGCGGAGCGCCAATTGACCCGATCGGACCGCCATTTTCAAGTACGTTGCGTGTAGGACCTGATAAGCGTTGCTGAAGTCATCGGCGATTGTCGGCTGCCGCGCGGCAAAAGCTGCGAACAGGAACAGCCCGAGGGGCGGTGCCCGCAAAGGCGCCACCCCTCGTTCCCCCCGCTCATTTGCGCAACCGCTGCGGATGTCCGCGCGGGGCCTCAAGCCCCACGAAACGAACCGACAAGGCCCGATCAGCGTGCCGCATCAGGCCTACGGTTGCGCGCCGGTCCGGCGGCTGAGCCCTCAAGCGCCACGGGACCGGATACGGACCAGCGCGACGCGCTGATCCGAATTCTTCGAAGAGCTGAGGGCTCAGTGGTTCAGCTGCTTTTTCAGTTCTTCCAGTTCGTCGCGGAGCCGCGGATTGCCCTTCAACTCGCCATCTATCTTGCGAATCGCATGAAGAACGGTGGTGTGATCGCGGTTGCCAAAACGGCGCCCGATTTCGGGCAGCGAACGGGCGGTCATCTGCTTTGCCAGATACATGCCGATCTGGCGCGGCCAGACGACCGAGCGATGACGGCGCTGGGACAGCAGATCGCTCTTCGAGACACCGAAATGGCGTGAGATGATGCGCAAAATATCCTCGATCTTGATGCGGCGCGGTTCAAGGCCCTGCACAAGATCGCGGATGACAGTCTCGGCGACTTCGACCGTGATCGGAGCCTTGACGTACTGCCAGTTTGCAAAGAGCCGGATGACCGCGCCTTCGAGTTCGCGGCCGTTGTCGGTCAACCGCTCCGCCAAGAGTTCGACCACGTCGCGTTTCAGCGTGAAGGTCGCGTCCATGACACGCTTCTCGGCTATACGCATTTCAACGACGTTGATGCGCTGCTCGTAGTCGAAAGAACCCAGTTCGGTGACGAGGCCGCGCGTCAGGCGCGAGCGCATACGCTCGTTCAAACGCTCGATCTGGGCCGGCGGACGCGAGGATGCGACAACCAGCTGGCGGCCACCATCGAGGAGCGCATTGACGATGTGATCGAACTCGGTCTCGGTCTGCGCACCGTGCATGAATTCGAGATCGTCGATCAGGAGAATGTCAACCTTGCGGAACTTCTCCTTGAAGGCCAGCGGATCATCGCCGCGCAACGCTTCCACGAAGCGATAGCGGAAACCGTCGGCGGTCATATAGAGCACCTTCGCATCCGGGCGGCGGCGCGTGACTTCCCAGGCGGTGGCGTGCAGGAGGTGGGATTTTCCCAGCCCCACAGGCGCGTGGATGAAGAGCGGGTTGAAGCCCGGGCTGTCGTAGCCGACCGACTCGGCGACGCGGGTTGCGGCAGCGTGGGCGACGCGGTTCGACGAACCGACGACGAAGGTGTCGAAGGTATAGCGCGGATCGAGCGGCGAGCCTTCAAAGTCGCCAATTCGAGTCGTCGGAGCCGGCTTGGGCAGGTTCGGCACGGATAGCGAAGCGCGGGCTAGGCCGCCCGTCGAATCGGATGCCTGCTGGCTCTGCACCGGACGGCTGGTATCGGCTGCGTGCGGCTGGGGAGGGCGATCGACCGGCGCGGATGTGTCGGCGTCGCGGCAGACAGCCCGGGGCTGGCGCAAATGCACTTCGACTTGCTCGGCGCCCTTGAATTCCGCCTGGCAGCATTCGAGAAGAACGGCGACGTAGTGCGTCCTGATCCAATTGCGCAGAAACTTGACCGGCACGCTGGCGACGACGATGCCGCCTTCGAACGAGTCGAACTCGATGGCATTGAAGAAGCTGGTGTAGACTTCTTCGCCAAGCCGCTTGCGCAACATGGTGCGAACCTTGTTGCCGACCTCGCCGCCGGAGGTCGAAGTCGCGATCTGCCTGCCGGAAACGGGAAGAGTTCCCGCCCGCTGCGGTGCAGCCGCGGTTGCCTTGTCGTTCTTCCGGCCGGATTCCTTGAGAGCTGTTCCGATACTTTCAATCGTCTGCATTTGAGTTCCCCGCACATAAAAAATTCATTCTCGAATGATCGAGACGAAACGCACCTCTCCCGACCGCTCCGGTGAGGAACGACGAAAGCTCGCCTCCAGTCTCGAATTCGCTGGTGAACGCGCGCCCTACCGAGCGCCTACTGATGAAGTCCGGTGCCCAATTTCCGGACCGCGTGGTTCGACCGGCTGGACATCAGCCAGACACCACCTTCCAGACCCGGACTCATCGCAAAGAAACGCGATGCAGGTCTGGTTGTCGAAGCCGCGTCAAGACCGCGATCGCGCATCCACCGGGCCAAATCCGGCCCGCCCATGTCGGAGGTGCACGATTGAGAGCGGCTGGATATCCAGCCACGCGTTAGACGCGCCTGAGTATCGATTGTATCGATCGGCATCTTGCCCGGCTGACGCAAATCAGCTAGCCAAGTTGCATCGTTCATAAAAGTGCAGATCGATCGCCAATCGATTTGCATCTGTGAAGAACCGCAGCGCTGTTTATCGGACGCTGTTTTTACTGCGGCTGCTGCATCGGTCTTACGAGACCCCACTCCTCTACCCTCCGCATAGTCAAAGTCGACGCGCTTGCATATTTAGAACGGCAAGACCGCCAGTTAAGTTGCGCGCAAGTCCACAACTTCCACAAACGCGCACGCTTGTGGATCCCTCGGTTTTGAGACTTACGCAAATATGACAACCCGTCACTAAGGCGGAATTCAATGCCTTGGACCGGGTACACGTCTTGTACAAAATTCCGGTCAGCCCGTTGGGGCTTGTCCCGAAACGCCTGACCGAGTTGTCCACGGCCGGCGTGGAAAAGTTAATAGACGGTTAGCGGCAGGGAAGCAAGCCGCCCATGAAGGGCGATCGAACGGTGGGCGCGCCGTTTGATTGTCCCCGCGCAGGATTTCGACAGTCAACGGAAGCTGTCTGAATCCACAGGTCGTTTCGTAATTGAACGATGGTTTTTCAAGCTCCATATCCTCGAATCGAGAAGATAGTTTTTCCGATCCGATTTTGTTTGCCGGGCGCGGAGAGGAAAGCGAGTCTCAAGGGACTTCGTCAGTTGGCAAACCGATGCAACGCACTCTTTTTCAACGAAGAGATCGGCTAGGCGGTTTGTGATGGCAGTTTGTAGTCGCGACTGGACCGTGGCGAACATGTCACGAAAGGTTCATATGTGTGGTCGAATGCCGGGCGCGATGAAGTCGCAAAAATAATTCTTTCGACCGGCCGCCCGGCGAACCGGATTGCACAAGTCCCGTGCGGAATTCAACCTTGGCGCGGAGCGGGAGTTCAACTCAATTCGTCGCGCACGGCATCCGAGTCGCAATTGCAGCGGCCGGGTTGGTGACAGCTGGCAATTGGCTTGCGACGACTGCCTGGCTGTGAGAGCGCGCTGGCGAGGATCCGACCAGCAGCGATCGAATACAAAGGAAAACCGCCCGGCGCGCGGCGCGGGCGGTTTTATGAGTTTGTATCGCGACGGCTTTGCGAGGCTGGAGCTAATCGCCGAAGAGGCCTCAAGCCGAAGCCGACAGCGCCTTGACCCGCTTGGTCAGCCGGGAAATCTTCCGCGATGCCGTATTCTTGTGGAGGATGCTGGTCTGCGCCGTCCGCGCGATCAGCGGCTCGGCAGACTTCAACGCCGCCAGGGCCTGCCCGGCGTCGCCAGCGGCGATCGCTTCCTCGACGCGCCGCACTTCGTTGCGCATGCGCGTGCGTTGCGCCTTGTTGATGGCTGTGCGGGTTTCGATCTTGCGGACGGCTTTCTTTGCCGATTTCGTGTTGGCCATACGATGGGTTCCTTGAGCGAGGCTGACGCCGCCTTCCGACCTTCCGCGAAGCACTGCGGCACGTCCGCCGAGCAAGAGCGGTAAGGGAGGCGGCCAAACAAAAAGTGCCGCCCGGATCGCGAGAACCGAGCGGAGCTGTGGGTCGGCTTATAGTCCCTGAAGGCGGACCGGTCAACGCGGCTTTGAAACGTGTCACGCGCCGGGCGGATGCGGATCGGGCCTGCGAGTCGTAAATACGCCGTTCGACAGCCCCCGGCATTTCACCGTCACGCCCGCATTGCATATCGAAGTATAGCGTCGATTCGTGTTAATAGAATGTGAACGACAAGACGTTACCACTATCTGCAGAATTCAGCTTCAATCAATCGCCACATCGGGGGACACACATGGCCTCTCTTGCCATCTGGATGACGACACTCACCATTTGCCTTGCTGCCATCATCTTGAGCGCCGCAGCCGGCCAGCCGACAATTCATACCGCAGTCGCAGCGCTCATCGGACTGTGCATCGCCGGCATGGCGGTCGGCGAGAACTGGCAGCAGCGCAAGTCGCAAACCAATGAAAACGTCGTCGCCGCCACGACCGCCCGCCACATGGGCCTCGTCTGGATCTGGGGCGCCTTGAGCCTGTTCGTGACCTACTTCTTCATCCTGGCCTGGAAGGAATGGCTAGTCTTTACCGGCGCTTTCGCTGTCGTCGGCATCCTATGCCTGCTGTTTGCCGCGACGCTCGACCGCGACGAGAGGGCCGGCCGCAGCGACGCGACCATCCTCAATCTCGCAAAGTACCTCTCCATCGGCCAGCTTATTGGGATGGGCCTGGCAATGGTCGGACTGATCCTCGACGGCAAGTTCCCGGTCACGGTCAAGGAAACTGTCGGCTGGCAGGACTGGGCGGCAAACAACATCTTCTTCTTCGGCGCACTGTCGATCGCGATCATCACGGCGAACGCGCTTTACACGAAGTCAAAACGCAAGGCGTTGACGACGGTGATCGCCTAGAACCGCCGGTGGCGCCGGGCCTTGACGGCGCGGCGAATACGTCGGACCACACCCTCCGGGGCGGGCTCGCAAAGCCCGCCCCGCTTTCGCTTTCAGCCCTGCCGCCGCCGCGGGGCGCTCTGGTCGGAGGGTCGAATGCTCTTGAAATCGCGCCTCCAGGTCTTGGTGCTTGCGATGTTGGCGTCGGCCGCCGCGATGGCCTTCGCGGCAGCAAACGGCGCCGTATATACCTGCCTTGGCGCCGCGCTCGGATTTGCGATCATCACCATCGAGATTGCGCTCGCCGCCAACCGGCCGTTCCTGAAGGATGCCCCTGGCGCGGTGAAGGCGGACAAGGACGCGCCGCTGGCCGCCTCACAGCAGAACGCGCGCTTGATGGCCGCCGTCTATGCGTGGGGGGCGCTGGCGATATGTGCGATCTATTCGTTGACGGACCTGTGGTGGTTTCATAGCTGGCAGTACGGTTCGGCCATGGCGCTGATTGCCGCTGTGCTGCTGGGTTTCGAGCATCTTCTCAGCGACCCCGACAGCCACTTTCGCACACCTCGGGCGCTCGATGTTTCGGCGCTGCTGGCGACCGCACAGGCATCCGGGGCGGCCGTCGGGCTCGGATTCCTGGTTGCTTCCGGCAAACTTGCCAGCACAAAGCCCGACTGGCCGGCCAATCACGTCTTCCTCGCCGGCGGGCTGGCGCTGGTCTTCATCTCGGTTGCTTCGACGATTACCCACCTGCGGCTGCGTCGGGCGATCGCAAATGGCTGAACTTCGCCGCCGGCTCAGCGGTGCCTGAAGACGGGTTTGCGCTTCTCGGTGAAGGCGGCCATGCCTTCCTTCTGGTCCTCGGTGGCAAACATGGCGTGGAAGACGCGGCGCTCGAACAGCAGGCCTTCGGACAGCGTTGTCTCGTAGGCGCGGTTAATGGTTTCCTTGGTCATCATGGCGGCCGGCAATGACATCGACGCGATCTTCGCAGCGATCTTGCCGGCCTCGCCAAGCAGGTCGGCGGCGGGCACGACGCGGGCGACAAGGCCGGAGCGTTCGGCCTCTTCGGCGTCCATCATGCGGCCGGTCAGGCACATCTCCATCGCCTTGGCCTTGCCGATGGCGCGGATCAGCCGCTGCGTACCGCCGATCCCAGGCATGATGCCGAGCGTGATTTCGGGCTGGCCGAACTTCGCGGTGTCGGCGGCGATGATGATGTCGGCCTGCATGGCGAGTTCGCAGCCCCCGCCCAGGCAGTAGCCGGCTACCGCGGCAATGACCGGCTTGCGGCAGTGGGCGGCTGCGTCCCAGGACGCCGCGAAATCCTCGCGGTAGACGTCGATGTAGCCCTTGGGCGCCATTTCCTTGATGTCGGCGCCGGCGGCGAAGGCCCTTTCGGACCCGGCAATGACGATCGCGCCGATCGCTGCATCGGCTTCGAAGCCGGAGAGTGCTGAGGCCAGTTCCTCGATAAGGTCGCTATTCAAAGCGTTGAGCGACTCGGGCCGGTTCAGCGTGATGCGACCGACTCGGCCGTCGGTCTCGACGATGATCGATTTCCAGGCGGTGTCTTGGTTCATGTCGTTGGTCCTGCGTTGCGAAATTGTTTGCCGTGGCGGCGCCCGCGGCGCGTTCAGCGCTGGCAGGCCGGACAAAGAAAAGACGAGCGGCCAGCCTGCACGATCCGGCGCACCGTGCCCCGGCAGGCAGGTGTCGCGCAAGGCTCGCCTTCGCGGCCGTAAACCGAAAACGAATGCTGGAAGTAGCCCAGCGCGCCGTCGGCCTGCCGGTAATCGCGCAGCGACGAACCGCCAGCAGCTATAGCTTGCGTGAGAACACTACGGATGGCGGTAACGAGCCGTTCCGCGCGCTCCGTCGGGTTGCCCGATTTCCTGGCAAGACTTGAAGCTGCGCGCTGCGGCGAGAGGCCGGCCCGGAAAAGGGCTTCGCAGACGTAGATGTTACCGAGGCCCGCAATGTTGCGCTGATCCATCAGGAAGGCCTTGAGATCGACGGTTCGTCCGGCGGCGCGCGCGGCGAGGTGGCCGGCGTGGAGCGCGTTGCCGAGCGGCTCGGGGCCGAGACCGCCGATCAACGGGTGGTTCTGCAGGTCGGCGGTCGCCGTCATCACCATGAAGCCGAAACGGCGCGGATCGTTATAGGTAACGGTTGCGCCCTCCTCGGTGTGAAAGACGACGTGGTCGTGTTTTTGCTGATGCTGGTTTTGTTGTTGGCCAACACTTCCCTGCTCAACACTGCGCAGGCTTGTGTTGACGTGCAAAGTCGTGTTGGGCCACCTATTTTTGCCAACACTTCCTGAAGTCGTGTTCGGCTGGGCTCCATTCAAGCCGGTATCGTGGGTAAAGAGGCCGGGCATTGTGGCGGGCCCACCGGCCAGCGCGATCGTGAAGCGTCCCGACATGCCAAGATGCATGATCAGCGTCTCGCCACCCTCGATCCCCACCACCAGGTACTTCGAGCGGCGGTTCACGGTTTCGATGCGGCGGCCGGCAAGGCGTTCGGGGAAGTTCTCGGGAAAAGGAAAACGCAGGTCCGGGCGGCGCTGCTCCAACTTGACGATGCGCCTGCCTTCCAACACCGGTTGAAGGCCGCGCCTGACCGTTTCGACTTCGGGAAGCTCAGGCATCACGAGCCGGTCTCAGCCACCAGACCGGCGGCGGCGATGCCGGCGCAGCAGGCAATCTCGTCATTCTGGCTGGTGTCTCCCGAGATGCCGACGGCACCGACCAGTTCCCCGGCGGCATCGCGGATCAGCACGCCGCCGGCCACAGGCACCATCTTGCCGCCGGTGATATGGCTCATGGCCGCAACGAAGTAGGCCTGCTTTTCGGCCCTATCACCGATTGCACGAGACGGGATGCCCAGCGCGATGGCGCCGTATGCCTTGCCGATGGCGACGTCGCCGCGGTGCAGGCTGGCACCGTCCTCGGCGATGAAGGCGCGGACGGCCCCGCGCGGATCGAGCACCGCTATGGCGAGCGGCTTCATGTTTTCGGCGCGCGCCTTTTCATGGGCGGCCTGGAGAATCGTGCGGGCGGTTTCGAGCTTCATTCTGGGCCTCTCAAGGGTTTCCCTCCGGTAGGACTTTTCCCGCTTCCAGCCTCAGTACGAATGGCCGCAGCGGGTTTCGCGGAGACGGCGTAGCAGCGGGGCGCCGAATTGGCTATCGTCACGTGGCGCAAGTTTAGCAGGGAAGCCGACACTTTGGACAACGCCGATACGAAACCAGCAGGCACCGCAAGCTTCGGCTTCCGCGACGTTGCCGAGGATGAGCGCCAGGGCCTCGTCAACCAGGTGTTCGCGCGCTCGGCAAAGAACTACGACCTGATGAACGACCTGATGTCGGGCGGTCTGCACCGGCTATGGAAGAGCGATTTCCTGGCATGGCTGTCGCCGCCGCGGGCCGGTTCGGGGCGTCCCTTCCGGCTGTTGGACGTGGCGGGCGGCACCGGCGACGTGGCGCTGAGCTACGCGCGCAAGACCGGCGAAGACGGAACCGCCGTCATCTGCGATATCTCGCCCGAAATGCTGGAGGTCGGCCGCGAGCGGGTCGGCAAGGCCGGGCTTTGCCACCGCATCGAACTCGTCCATGGCAACGCTGAGGCGCTGCCGTTTGCGGACCGCTCGTTTGATGCCTACACAATCGCTTTCGGCATCCGCAACGTCACGCATATCGACAAGGCGCTCGCGGAAGCGTTCCGCGTGTTAAAAATCGGCGGGCGGTTCATGTGCCTGGAATTCTCGCACGTCGACGTGCCCGGCCTCGACCGGCTCTACGACCTGCATTCGTTCGAGGTCATCCCAAGGCTTGGCGAAGCGGTGGCGGGCGACCGCGAGAGCTACCAGTATCTCGTCGAATCGATCCGCAAGTTCCCCGACCAGGAGCGCTTTGCCGGCATGATCCGCGACGCCGGCTTCGAGCGCGTCAGCTACCGCAACCTCACCGGCGGCGTCGCCGCGATGCATTCGGGCTGGAAGGTTTAGGGGGGCTTTGGTCAACGTGAAGCCAGGCCTTTGTCTGCCGGGATCCATGGTCCAGCGAATGCCGTCCAACAATCTGCTGCGCGGCCTCGCCACAATTGATTGCTTTGGTTGCTGATGCCCGTTGGGTCCCGGGGACAAGCCCCGGGATGACAGGGCTTGGAACATGGCAGAATAACTGCAGCTGTCATCTCGGCTTTTATTGCCGGGACCCATGGTCCAGCGAATGCCGTCCAACAATCTGCTGCGCGGCCTCGCCACAATTGATTGCTTTGGTTGCTGATGCCCGTT
>JAHJQI010000158.1 GCA_018819265.1 Alphaproteobacteria bacterium | reverse complement strand
AGCCGCCGCCAATCAAGGCACATCAACCACCAACGCGTTGCATAGCGAGTTCATCCCGACGGCTCATGCGAGCTGGACGATGCCGCATGCCTCGCCAATTACGCTGCCACCGGCCAACCCCGATGCATGATCCGGGCTAGAGCAACATCCGACCATACGCGATTGCATTTAGCGATCGGATGGCCGGATAGAGATGCTCTAGTGGCGCGTCTCGTGTCGAAGGCGCTCTATCTCTTCCTTGAGTTTCAGTTTTTCCTGTTTCATCCGTCGAAGTGCTGCGTCATCGGAACCTGGCCGCGCTGCCTCTGACATAATTCTCTCGTCAAGAATGCGGTGCTTTTCAGTGAGTTCTGCAAGATGACCTTCAAGCGACATCCGTGCTCCTCCGTTCGCGGTTTCATGACAATCGCAGCGTGACAGATGAATTTCGAGTTGTCCATTGGCCACCCTCTCACATTTTAACGAAATCCCCCAAAGCCGTTCACAACGGGTAAATCAAGCCGTCGGCTGCATATAAATTTTGCTGTTGTTTTGCAGATTGTTCACGAACCGGGCATCGGTTGGGCATACCTTGCGAAAAATGCCGAACAGAGAGATAGTTGCGCGCAACCGGGCATAAGGGCGCACAAAGCAAAGATGGACCGTAACCAAGAGCAAAGTCTGCGCGATGAACTGGTGGCGCTGCAGCAGCGACACCGTATGCTTGATGAGGAAATCGCCGAACTCGAACTGTCCGGCGGTGCCGACCAGCTCGCGATCAAGAGGCTGAAAAAGGAGAAGCTGGCGCTCAAGGACCGCATCTATGCGATCGAGGATCAACTGACGCCCGACATCATCGCCTGAGCAAATGACGCGGTCGCGTTCTGCATCCGAAACATCGAACCGCCCTGCTTTCGCCGATGACAATCCCTGGCCGATGACCCGGACGCCCCGTTCTAGAGCATCATCCGACCATACGCGATCGCTTTTCGCGCTTCGATGGTCGGATAGAGAAATGCTCTAGCATTTTAATTCTAGAGCAACCTTATCCGATCCACGAATCGCCTCCGATTCCATCAGATCGGATGTTGCTCTACTTTTGCTGGAAATGAACGCCTCCAGCCCCCATTCTATGCCGATGCGCCCCCATCGTGCCAGCCGCTGGCTCTATCCCAGACCTGAAGGACTTTATTGCGAACCCGGCGGTTTCTTCATCGATCCGGTCCGCCCTGTGGATAAGTCCGTCATCACCCACGGCCATGCCGATCATGCCCGCCGCGGCCACGGTGCGGTGCTGGCGACCCCTGAAACAATTGCGATAATGAAGATCCGCTACGGTGAGGCGTGCGCGGGCGCCTTCCAGGAAGCCGCCTACGGCGAAGCGACTGCGGTCGGCGGCGTTCGCATCGGCCTCGCGCCTGCCGGCCATATTCTCGGTTCCGCCCAGGTCGTATTGGATTACGACGGCAGCCGCGTCGTCATCTCGGGCGATTACAAGCGCTCCGCCGACCCGACCTGCTCGCCCTTCGAAGTCGTCCCATGCGACGTGTTCGTCAGCGAAGCCACCTTCGCGCTTCCCGTTTTCCGTCACGAGCCCGCCGGGCGCGAAGCCAGCCGGCTCGTCGAATCGATCCGCCAGCAGCCGGCACGCACGCACTTGCTCGGCGTCTACGGCCTTGGCAAATGCCAGCGCATGATCGCGCTCATCCGCGCAGCCGGCTACGACGCTCCCATCCACCTGCACGGCGCCCTCGTCGCGCTCACCGAATTCTACGCCAGCCAGGGCTTTGAGTTCGGCGCCTTGCAACCGATAGCGACGGACGCCAGGACAAACCGCCGGGATTTCGCCGGAAGCCTCGTGATGTGCCCGCCCGCTGCCATCGCCGACCGCTGGTCGCGCCGCTTCGAAGATCCTGTCACGGCGTTCGCCAGCGGCTGGATGCGCGTGCGCGGCCGTGCCCTCCAGCGCGGTGTCGAACTGCCGCTCATCGTCTCCGACCACGCCGATTGGCCCGAACTGATCGCCACCATCGAACAAACCGGCGCCGAGGAAGTCTGGGTCACTCACGGCCGCGAGGATGCGCTCGTCCATCAGCTGAGCCTGATGGGCATACCCGCCCGCGCACTGACCCTTGTCGGCTTCGACGACGAGGGGGACTGAGCGCGATGCAGCCGTTTGCAAAACTCCTCGACCAGCTCGCCTGCACCCAGAGCCGTAATCGCAAGATCGCGCTGCTCGCGGATTACTTCACCGCGACGCCGGACCCCGACCGCGGCTGGGCGCTGGCTGCCCTCTCCGACGGCCTGCCCTATTCGCTGCCGTTACGGCGCATCCTCCCCGAACTGATGGCCGGGACCGTCGACCCCGAACTCTACCGGCTCTCGCGCGATTACGTCGGTGACACCGCCGAGACCGTATCGCTGTTGTGGCGCGATCGCCGCAAAGGAGCTGCGTCTGCCACCGGCGACAATCGTTCCCCGCCCTCGATTTCCGACGTCGTCATGACGTTCGGGACGGCGCCGCGCGATTGCGTTCCCCGCCTGCTCGCCGAGACCCTCGACCGCCTCGACATTTCCGGCCGGTTCGCGCTTCTGAAACTGCTCGCAGGCGCGCCGCGCGTCGGCGTCTCCGCCCGGCTGGCGAAGACCGCCCTGGCCATCGCCTTCGAACATGAGGTGGGCGAAATCGAGGAGGTCTGGCACGCCGTCGATCCGCCGTACCGCGAGCTGTTCGGCTGGCTGACCGGCAAGTCCGCGAAGCCCGACCCCGGCAGCCGTCCGGTTTTTCGCCCGCTGATGCTCGCCCACCCCATCGAGGATGAGGACTGGGCGCGTCTTGACCCCGGCGAACTTAACGCCGAATGGAAGTGGGACGGCATCCGCGTCCAAATCGCCGCGATCGGCGGCCATATGCGCCTGTTCTCGCGCACCGGCGACGACATCTCGAAAAGTTTTCCCGAAATCGCATCCGCCTTCACTCGACGCCATTGCGTCGTCGACGGCGAACTCCTCGTCGTCCGCAACGGCGACGTCGCCCCATTCAACGACCTGCAGCAACGCCTCAACCGAAAGACCGTTTCCGCCCGCATGCTGCGCGATTACCCCGCTCACGTCCGCCTTTACGATCTCCTCTTCGACGCCGGCGAGGATTTGCGCGGGCTCCCCTTCGAGGAGCGCCGCAAGCGCTTGGCTGCCTGGCATGAGAACGCTGCCCCGCCGCTGACGGACCTGTCGGCGACGGTTCGCTTCTCCAGCTTCGAAGAACTGTCGGCAATCTGGCAGGGCACGCGCGCCGATGGCATCGAAGGGCTCATGCTGAAGCGCAAGTCGAGCCCGTATCTGGCCGGCCGGCCCAAGGGGCACTGGTGGAAATGGAAGCGCGCGCCCCTCACCCTCGACTGCGTGCTGATGTACGCCCAGCGCGGTTCCGGCAAGCGCTCCTCGTTCTATTCCGATTACACGTTCGGCGTCTGGCGCGACGATGGACCAGCCACCCTCTCGCTTGAAGCAAACTACGGGAGCGAAACGGATGCGCACGCAGCGCCAGGCGAACTCGTCCCCGTCGGAAAAGCCTACTCGGGCTTTACCGACGAGGAACTGAGGAAGCTCGACCGGTTCGTCAGGACCAATACGTTGCAACGCTTCGGACCGGTTCGCGCCGTGGCGCCAACTCTCGTGCTCGAGGTTGCCTTCGACGCCGTCCAGTTCTCGACGCGCCACAAATCCGGTGTCGCCATGCGCTTTCCCCGCATCGCCCGGATCCGCTGGGACAAGCCCGCCGTGGAAGCCGACACGCTGACGACCATCAAGGCGCTGATCCGAGCTCCGGCCACGCTTTAAGGCTTTCGGCGGCAGAAAGCCTGGCGAGCCCAAGTCCGCCGCCGGCAACGACGTCCGCGGTCGTTCGCTACGAGGCTGCGCGCCGACACGCCGGGCCCAGGCGTTTCACCGCACGGCGATTGCGACATCCCGCAGCACATTGGCCTCGAGTTGCATCTCGTCCAGCCGATGCTTGAGCACGTCACCGATACTGACGATGCCGACAATCCGGTCGCCATCGACGACAGGAACGTGGCGGATCCGCTTTGAGGTCATCAGCCTGGCCACGTCGCCAACGGTCGAATCGCGCCCGCACGTCAGCACCGCCTTGGTACTGATTTGCCCCACACGCATATTCTCCAGCCCCGCGCCATTGTCGGCCAGCGCTCCGACGATATCGCGTTCGGAGATAATGCCGTCGAGAGCGCGGCCGTCATCTGAAACGATCATCACGCCGACACGCGCCGCCTTCAGCCTGATTGCCAGTTCGCCAAGAGTCGTAGTGGAGTGCACGGTCTGGACCTCATGGCCCTTCGTTTTGAGAATATCTGAAACAAGCATTACTTACACTCTCATGTTCTGGAGCGGGCGCTTGAAGTCGGGCGGAGGACGTCAAGCCTGGGCGAATAGAAAACGCCAATCGGAAAACGCGGTTGGTGTTCCGGACTGACGCTTGGCGAGTCGCGACCGCCGGAACATTCGCAAGTTCGGTATCGGCGATCCGCCCGCCTGGCTTCGGCCGCAAATACGAGGCCTCGGATCTTGAAATGATACCGCCATTAGGTTGGCGCAACAAGCCACTATACTGCCGACACGAGTTCGAAAATCAGGCCGTTTTCATCTCGCAAATGCGAAATTATCGCCCGCTTTCTTCGCCGCAGCCGGGCTCGATGCAGTCGCATCTGCGAAGAATGGAAATCGGGTGTTGCAACACCAAGCCTCGTCGGCTAAAAGCGCCGCTTTCCTGAATTCGCCAGACAGATTCGCCGCCACGAAATGGGCGTACGGCCCAAAGTATTCCACTATCGGCCGATGAGACGCTTCGAAACACGACCGACGACCTGAGTTTTGCAACCTGGGATTTGAATGAGCCAGAGCGCAGCGAACAACACCGTGGTAAACGCCGCGGTCGGGATCATCATGGGGAGCCAGTCCGACTGGCCCACGATGAAGCTTGCCGCCGCGATTCTCGATGAACTGCAGGTTCCCTACGAAGCCCGCATCGTGTCCGCGCACCGCACCCCCGATCGCCTCTACGAATATGCCAGGTCCGCTGCCGGGCGCGGCTTGAAGGTGATCATCGCCGGGGCCGGCGGCGCCGCCCATCTGCCAGGAATGGCCGCGTCCATGACGCTGCTGCCGGTCCTTGGCGTACCGATCAAGTCGGAGTCGCTGCGCGGCCTCGACAGCCTCTACTCGATCGTCCAGATGCCATGCGGGATTCCCGTCGGGACGCTCGCCATTGGAGCGCCGGGAGCCAGCAACGCTGGCTTGCTTGCAGCCCAGATCCTCGGCATCGAGGATGCCGCCCTCGCCGGGCGTATCGCCGATTGGCGCAAGCGCCAGAGCGACGCCGTCGCCATTGAACCAATCGACGACGGCGGCTGATTGAAACGATGAGCGCGCTTCCCCCCGGCTCGACGATCGGCATCCTCGGTAGCGGCCAGCTCGGCCGCATGCTCTCCATCGCCGCCGCGCGCCTCGGCTTCAAGGTCCATATCTATTCCGATACCTCCGGCCCTGCCTTCGACGTGTCAGCCCATACGCTAGGCCCCTACGACGATACCGGCCGCATTGCCGCTTGGGCGGGCGAAGTCGACGTCGTCACCTACGAGTTCGAAAACGTGCCGCTGGCCGCCGCCGCGGCAGCCGCTGCCGTAAGACCGGTCCGCCCGGGCGCCCGCGCCCTCGAAGCCGCCCAGGACCGTTTGATCGAAAAGCGCTTTATTCAAAGCCTCGGCCTTGCCGTCGCCCCCTTTGCCGTCGTCGACGATATGGCGAGCCTGACGGCTGCGCTTGAATCGATCGGCACCCCGGCCATCCTCAAGACCCGGCGGCTCGGCTATGACGGCAAGGGCCAGGCGCGCATCGCCAGGTTCGAAGAGGCCGCAGCAGCCCTCGAGGCCATCGCCGGGGCACCAGCGATCCTCGAAGGCCACGTCAAATTCGAGTGCGAAGTCTCCGTCCTGTTGACCCGCGCGCTCGATGGCACCACCGCAAGCTACGACGTTCCCCTCAACACCCACGTCAACGGCATATTGGCAACTTCGACGGTCCCCGGGCCTCTTCCCGATGCGACCGCCCGACAGGCAGTCGAAGCCGCCGGCCGCATCGCCGCTGCCCTCGATTACGTCGGCCTGATCGCGGTCGAGATGTTTTACGCCGGCCCCGGCGCTGCTCAACCTCTGATCGTCAACGAGTTCGCCCCGAGGGTGCACAATTCCGGCCATTGGACGCTCGATGCCTGCGCTGTCTGCCAGTTCGAGAACCATATCCGCGCCGTCGCCGGCTGGCCGATCGCCGCAACGGCCCGCCATTCCGACGCGGTCATGACCAACCTGATCGGCGCCGATGCCAACGAATGGCCGGCGCTTGCCGCCGAATCCGGGGCCTGCCTGCACCTCTACGGCAAACGGGACGCCCGTCCCGGCCGCAAAATGGGCCACGTCACGAGGCTGAAACCGATGAAGATGTGATATTGTTGCAGGACGGCCCAAAACAGCCGAGTGGACAATGCCCGAGGAACCGTGGTATCCCCACGCCCAATCCGTACATGTCCTACCGCTGTACGTCGGGCTCTCCGCCCGCGCAGCGACTCGCACCAACTCAATTGAAAACAGCAGGCTTCTGCCGCTCAAAGAAAGGATAGGGATACGCGTGCAGGTTCTCGTTCGCGACAACAACGTCGATCAGGCTCTCAAGGCGCTCAAGAAGAAGATGCAGCGCGAGGGCATTTTCCGTGAGATGAAACTCCGGAACTACTACGAAAAGCCTTCCGAGAAGCGCGCCCGCGAGAAGGCCGAGGCTATCCGCCGCGCCCGCAAGCTCGCCCGCAAGCGCCTCCAGCGCGAGGGCCTGTTGCCTTCGAAGGTAAAGCCACGGACCCCGGGCGGCCGCTGACGGCCCCAGTCCGGGCATGAAACCGAAAAGCAAAGGCCGGCCACGCACGTGTGCCGGCCTTTTTCGTTTCTGCCGTCAAGCGCCCGCCCGGCCCGATTGTCAGCCGGCCTGCGCCATCGACGACCTTCCCGCCCCGCGCAACCGGTCGATCCACGCATTGATCGCCTCGAACGATCCGTAAAGGTGGTGGTCGGAATGCCCGGCCTCTGGAAAAGTCACGATTTCGGCAGGTCCGCGCGCGCTGGCCGCAACTTTTCGCCCCATCTCGACGGGGATGACCCGGTCGGCCTCCCCGTGGATCACCAATAGCGGCACTTCGACGTGTTGCAGATGCTCCAGCGTCTCGTAGCGATCGCGCATCATCCGTCTCGCGGGAAGATAGGGATAACAAAGTTCGGCAACGTCGACGATCGACGTATAGGGCGCATCGAGAATAAGCCCCGCCAGCGGACGTTTGCGCGCGAGTTGCACGGCAATCCCTGAACCGATGGATTCTCCGTAAGCGAAGATGTCTTCTGGCGGGATGCCCCGTTGCGTCAGCATGTCGAATGTCAGAACCGCATCGGCAACGTTGGCGCGTTCCGAAGGGCGCCCCGTGGACCCCGAATAGCCGCGATAGCTCATCACGCAGATACCGCGCCCCACGCGCTGGTAATTGGCGATGCGCTCCGCCCGGTCGGCCAGCGTCCCGGCGTTCCCGTGCAGGTAGAGAAGCGTCGGCTGGCCGGGTTTGGGCGCCGAATGCCACACGATGATCTTGTCGCCATCCGGCGTTTCGAGGGTTTCCTCGCTGACGCCTAGAAGCCCCGCCTCGCCGGGCTTCGTGTAGGTCGGATCGGCCATGTACATCAACGATCGCTCGAGCTTCGGAGCGCCGATGATCACGACGAGCGCAACCAGGCAACCGAACGCAACAATACCTATCAGGAAATCCATGGAGACCTTCTGTGCAGAACCCTCGACGAACCGGGCAAATGTAAACGCCGTTCTGGAATGCGCAATTCCTAGGCCAAGCTTAACCCGCCGGTCCAGCACAGGTTCCAGATCGCCCCCTGAGGGTGGCAGTTGATCGCAGCCGGACGCAACCTTACTGCTGCGCCGTCTCGACCGGTCCATCGAAACATTCCAGCATATGCCGGATGCGCTCGCGACCCGGCAGATGTCCGAAGGCCGAGCCCTTGCTCTTGGCAAGCCACGGTTCAAAATCCACCACCGTCTGCCTCTGGAAAATTCCCTGGTCGCGGCCATAGGCGATCGCCCAGCAGTCGGCGTCTTTCTCGCTGTTGGCCGACGGATTGTACCAGTGGCCGAGCGCGTGGTGGGCGCATTCGTGCACGTAGAAGAAGATCTGCAGGGCGTTTGGCAGCGTCCGCATAACTTCGGGATCCATGAGAATGTAGGGAACAGTATTCACGACCCAGGCCCGCCCGACATCGCCAAGATCGGAAACCTGCAACGCGAGCACCGAGCGCCCGCGGAAATCCGTGCAAGTCATCGGCCGCCCGGCAATCCGAAACCCCGCCCCGGCCGCTTCCGTGTGGAGTGCCGAAGGCGCCAGCAGTGCCAGTGTCAGGGCCAAGACCGTTAACAGGCGGACCAAGGACGGCTCCTTTGTTCGCGAATGCGCAGAGCGTCATGATACATGACCGCCGCTCCGCGCAAAGCCTATCTGTGGGATTGGCCCCCGCGCGCTCGTGACAATTTTGTTACTCTGAAAAAGTCTCGAGCCATTCGGATGTTCCAGGAATTATTCCAGGAATTTCCAGATGTGCTCATAAAGGCCGTCGCGCACCAGCGTGTTATGGTCGCTCCCTGGCATCGTCACGAACTGCTTCGGTTCCGGGGCAAGTCTGAACAGTTCCTGCGCCTGCTCCAGCGGGATCGCCGAATCCTTGTCCCCGTGCGCGATCATCAAGGGCATCTTCACCGAGCCGATGTAATCGCGCGTGCGGAACTGATCCCACAGCAGCAGCGATACCGGGAAATAGGGATGGCGTTCACCGGCGACATCGACAAGGGCCGCAAAGGGCGCTTCGAGAATGAGCGCGCGCGCCTTCACTTCGGTGGCGAGCTTGGCGGCAACGCCGGTGCCGAGCGACAATCCGTGCAGCACGATGGTTTCCGGCTTGTGCTTATCGGAGAGCCACCCGAAAGCCGCCCGCGCATCCTCGAACAGGCCTTCTTCGCTGGGTGACCCCGTCGAGCCGGGGAAGCCGCGGTATGAAAACGCCAGCACGCCCTCGCCGTGGTTCGCAATTCGCTCCCAGCGCCATTTCTTGCGCTCCAGACCGCCACCCTTGCCATGGAAGAACAAGAACACCAGCCCGTCCTTGTTCTTCGGCGGCAGATACCATCCCGCGAGCTTTTCGCCATCGCTGGTCGCAATGGTGACGCGCGTTGAGCCCGCGATGGCGATCGTGCCGGGCTCGTTGAGCTTGCCGCCGGTATCGCTCGCATCGAAGATAAAACTGCGTTGAGCCGCAAACACGCCCGCCAGAAGCAGGATGTAGACAACGACCACCCCGGCAAGACCGTAACGAACCGCACGCAACACCATGGCAGGCCCCTAGAGTGCTTCCACGCGACAGTCCGAACAAACCACAAGACAGCCCGGACAAGAAAGGCTCCGCAACAAACCGTGACGGTTTTCCAGCGAAGCCTTTCCGATGAGTTGGCACAGCTTTTGACCGCAGTCGAAACAAAGCGTTCGACTATTCCGCCACCGACTTCGCGATCTGTTCGGTCATCTTCTTGGCGTCCCCGAGCACCATCACGGTGTTGTCGCGATAGAACACCGGGTTGTCGATGCCTGCATAGCCTGACGCAAGCGAACGCTTGTTGAACAGGACCGTACCCGCTTTCCACACCTGCAGAACCGGCATGCCGTAGATCGGCGACGTCTTGTCGTCTTCCGCGGCCGGATTGACCACGTCGTTGGCGCCGATGACGTAGACCGCATCGGCCTGCGAGAATTCCGAGTTGATGTCTTCAAGTTCGAACACTTCGTCGTAGGGCACCTGCGCTTCGGCGAGCAGCACGTTCATGTGGCCCGGCATGCGTCCGGCAACCGGGTGGATCGCGTACGACACCTCGACGCCGGCTTGCTTCAGCGCATCTGCCATGTCGCGCAGCGCATGCTGCGCCTGCGCCACCGCCATGCCGTAGCCCGGCACGATAATCACCTTCTGCGCGTTCTTCAGGATGTAGGCGGCGTCTTCCGCCCCGCCGAGCTTGACCGGCTTCTGTTCCCCGCCCGCTGCCGGCCCCACGGTTTCGCCGCCGAACCCGCCCGCGATAACCGAGATGAAGGAGCGGTTCATGCCCTTGCACATGATGTAGGAGAGGATCGCACCCGACGAGCCCACCAGCGCACCCGTGATGATGAGGGCGATGTTGCCGAGCGTGAACCCGATCCCTGCAGCCGCCCAGCCCGAATAGGAGTTGAGCATCGACACCACGACAGGCATGTCCGCGCCGCCGATCGGTATGATGATCAGCACCCCAAACAGCAGCGCCAGCCCCGCGATCAGCCAGAAATACTCCGTTGACCCGCCCGACTGCATGAACAGGATGATCAACCCGATCATCGCCAGAAGAATCCCGAGGTTCACCACGTGCCGCAGTGGCAGGATGATCGGCGCGCCCGACATGCGCCCCGACAGCTTTGCGAAAGCGATCACCGACCCCGTGAACGTGATGGCGCCGATGGCCGCTCCAAGTGACATTTCGAGGAGGCTTGCCGCCTTGATGTTGCCCGGCGTACCGATGTTGAAGGCTTCGGGTGCATAGAGCGCCGCCGCCGCAACGAACACGGCCGCCATGCCGACCAGCGAGTGGAAGGCGGCAACCAGTTCCGGCATCGAGGTCATCGGAATGTCGCGGGCGACCTTCGCGCCAATCCCGCCGCCGATGCCAAGCCCCGCGAGGATCAGCAGCCAGGTTGTCCATTCGCCGAGACCGGGCAGTTGCGTCAGCGTAACGACAATGGCGAGCGTCATGCCCACCATGCCGTACATGTTGCCCTGCCGGGACGTTTCGGGATGCGACAGGCCGCGCAGCGTCAGGATGAAAAGGACGCCCGACACCAGATAAAGGATCGCGACGAGATTGGGCGGGATAAGTCCATGCATAATTCGAATGCCCCCAAGGCGGTGACGCGGATGCCGGATGAAGAGACTGGCGCTGGAGGGCGCCTCAGTTCTTCTTCGGTTCCTTCTTCTTGTACATTGCGAGCATCCGGCTGGTGACCAGGAAGCCGCCGAAGATGTTGACCGAGGCCATCACCAGCGCGAGGAAGCCGAACACCTTGGCAGCCACGCTGCCATCGCTGGCGACACCGGCAATTCCAACCGCCAATAGGGCGCCCACGACGATCACCGATGAAACCGCATTCGTGACCGACATGAGCGGAGTGTGCAGCGCCGGCGTCACGCTCCAGACGACGTAGTAGCCAACGAAGATCGCGATCACGAACACCATGATCTGATAAGCCCAGGGGTCGACGTCGCCACCCCCGGCGGCAAAGGCGGGCGTGGCGATCAGCAGGCTCGCTGCGGTAACCGCGGCCAGCCCCCCGATAAGCCCCTTGCAAAGCATGTTCTTGTCCACGGCGGATCTCCTCAGGCGGCTGACTTGGTCAGGTTGGGATGCACCAGCGCACCCTCCTTGGCCACCAGCGTGCCTTGAATGATGTCGTCGTCCCAGTTGATCGCGAGCTTGCCTTCCTTCTGGTCGATCATCAGCGAGATGAACGAGAGCAGGTTGCGCGCATAGAGGCTTGAAGCATTGACCGGCACCGTGCCGGCATAATTCAGCCTGCCCACGATTCTGACGCCGTTCTCGGTCACAATCGTCTCGCCGGGCTTCGTCATTTCGCAGTTGCCGCCGCGCTCGGCGGCAAGGTCGATGATCACCGCGCCGGGTTTCATCGAGCGCACCATGTCGGCCGTGATCAAAGTAGGCGCCGGACGCCCCGGGATCAGCGCCGTCGTGATGATGATGTCCTGCGCCTTGATGTGGTTGGCGACGAGTTCGGCCTGCTTGGCCTTGTACTCGGCCGACATTTCCTTGGCGTAGCCGCCCGCCGTCTGCGCCTGCTTGAATTCCTCGTCCTCGACAGCAACGAATTTCGCCCCGAGCGACTGCACCTGTTCTTTCGTCGCCGGGCGAACGTCGGTCGCGGTCACGATGGCGCCGAGCCGGCGCGCCGTTGCGATCGCCTGCAATCCGGCAACGCCGACGCCCATTATGAAGGCTTTTGCCGCCGGAACCGTGCCCGCCGGCGTCATCATCATCGGCACCGCCGCACCGAACTCGGAGGCCGCATCGACCACCGCCTTGTAGCCGGCGAGGTTTGCCTGGCTGGACAAGACGTCCATCGACTGCGCCCGCGTCGTACGCGGCATGTATTCCATGGAAAACAGCGTCGCCTTGGTGGCGGCCAGTGCTTCGAGATCGGCGCGATCTGAGAAAGGATCGAGCATCGCTGCCACCACGGCTCCGGGCGCCAGGGCTGCCACGTCCTCTTTCGACGGGCGGCGCACGCGCAGGAGGATGTCGGCACCCTTCAGCGCATCGGCTGCGGTCGGCGCGATTTCAGCGCCCTGAGCGGCGTAGGCGTCATCAGAGATGCGCGATCGTGCCCCCGCGCCGGCTTCGATACGTACCTTGCATCGCGCCGCGACAAGCTTTTTGACGGTGTCCGGGGACACCGCAACCCGCGGCTCGTTATCGGGTTCGGTCGTGACAGCGATCGTGACCATGGATTTTTCCGATTGTCAGCCTGCCGAACGGCGGCCTGGGATAAGGTAAGCAGGAAAATGAGCGCCTTGAAACGATCCCTAAGTACAATTGGGAGTTTCGTTCAGCGGCGCGCGACCGGAAACAATCCCAGCCGCGCGCTTGAGAAGTGGCTTGACCGAGGAACTGATCGACCGTCGAACGGTCAGACCAGGAACACTGCCATCAGCACCAGTAGCGCCACGACGAAACCGATGAGCGCCTGGGTCCCGATCAAAAAACCCTTGTAAGTACGGCGATGCTCCTCGTAGTCCATGTCCTTGTGGCCGCCCGACAAATCGACGCTCATGTGGCAGGTTCTCCCCTTGACTGCTTGGAATTGGCCCAGGCCCGCGCCCGACGTGCAAAAATACCGCCAGCGGGCCTTCACGGCCAAGAGAGTGGAAGCGTTTGCGAATGTCAAGACAACTGGTTGCCGCAACTCCGACCCAGTTCGGCCCAGGTTCGGCTCTATGGCCATCAAGGTCGAGGGAAAGGGGCGGATATCCCATGCTGCGAACCCGGTTCGTCACGCCAACTGAGGCATTTACCGCCGCCGCGCTCGCTCGTGCCCGGTCGGCCTTGGCGCTCGTCGTGATGGTGATGGCCCTATCTCCGGCAGCGGCGCTGGAACCGGGCGATTCCGAAGCTGAGCTGCTTGCCTCGTGCGAAGAAAGGCTTTGCCGGCAGATTCTCGACAAATCCCCGCCCAACGGCATGCTGCGGTGCGACCTCGGCAAGACCTGGGGCGGCGACGACATCAACAAGGGCGCCGAGAGCAAGTCGATGTCATGGGGCTTCGGTGACGCGCAATGTTCCGTCGATCTGAAGGTCGATCGCCGGGATATCGTTGCGGCCCTGTCGGCGCCCAAGTACGAATTTTCGGTCCGACCCCATCAGGTCGCGTGCACCGTCGAGACCGCCGAAGGCAGCAAGCCGCTCAAGGCCCGTCTCGCGCCCAAGATTAAATTCGAAGGCGGCAAGGCCAAGAAGGTGTGGATCAAACTCGAAGACATCGAGGGACCCGAACCGTTGTCGTCTTTCGTCTGGACGACTGCCAAGCTGGAAGACTCGATTGGCATTTTCCACTCGGAAATGATCAAGCAGATCAACAAGTTTGTTCATGAGAAGTGCGAGCGGCGCTATGGCCGCCAAGCCATGCTCAAGAAGAAGCGCAAGGAAGCCGCCAAACAGCGCCGCGCGCTGATCGCCGAGCGGCGCAAGGCCCGTGCCGCCCGCCAGGCAAAGTTGAAGGCCGAAGCCGCGAAGACCGTGCAGGAAAAAGCAACTCCCGGCGGCGAGCAGACCAAACCCGCTCCCGCCACAGCGAAGGATCACGCGGCTCAGTAGGGCGTGAAAACGCACCCCCCGCTGTGATCCTCAAACAACCCCGGGCCGCCATTTTTTCCACAGGCGATAGATCGCCTGTCCCTGCCTCATTGCCGTCCGATTGTTGTCTCAACGAGCGCGCGCCGTCGGTCGCATTCCTTGAGGTCCATCGGGGAACGAAGACGGGCACGAGCCCGGCGGTCCGACATGCAAATCCTGCCGACATGCAAATCCTGCTCATCTTTCAAAACAGGGAAAATTGAAACATGCCGATCAATGGCGTTCGCATCACGCTTGCTTCCTCCCTCTTTGGCGCCGCCGCACTGAGCCTCAGCCTCCTTCTTGCTGCCCCTGCCGTGGCGCTTGATGAAAAGCCGACCGAAGAGCGGGACCTGAAGGCCTGCGAGCAGGATCTTTGCGCGATGATCCTGTCGAAGGAGGCAACCGGCGACGATCTCAAATGCGCCATCTCCAAGACCTGGGCGAAGGATAAGATCGAGAAGGGCGCCAGCACCAAATCCGGCCTCAGCTGGGGCTTCGGCGATGCCCGCTGCACGCTTGATCTCGTCGCCACGCGCGAGTCCATCGTCTCGTCGGTAACCAAGCCCGACAACAAGCTCGAAATGAACTCCCACACCGTCAAGTGCGAGATCGAGACGGGCGAAAAACGCGAAGTCACCACGATCAACGTGACGCTGGCACCCAAGGTCGCCTTCAAGGATGGCAAGGCCACCAAGGCCGAACTCAACATCACCAAGGTCGAGGCGCCCGCCGTCATCAAGGCCGTCATCACCGGCGCCGACTGGATCGAGAAGAATGTCGGCCTGTTCCACGGCGAAATGATCGAGGAGATCAACGAGTTCGTGGCCAAGAAATGCGCCAAGCGCTATCCGGAACTCGTAAAGAACTAATCTGCCGCATCAAGCTACAGACCGCAGTCGGCGGCTTGATCGGCAATGCATCAAATCGAAAAGCGCCCGCGGTACAGCCGGGGCGCTTTTTTTTGCTCTGTTTCGGACGACTTGAACGGCCGCCCGACAGCTGTCAGGCCCGGTCACCCGCGATCACCGTCGAATCGACTTCCCGGCCCAGCGCCGCAAAGACTGTCGCGACGATGCCGGGCGCTCCCAGCCCCGCCGCCTCATACATGGCTTCGGGCTTGCCGTGATCGAGGAACCGGTCCGGCAATACCATCGGGCGAACCTTCAAACCGTGATCGAGCGCCCCGGTCTCGGCCAGATGCTGCAACACGTACGAACCGAACCCGCCGATCGAACCTTCTTCCACGGTCACCAGGACTTCATGATTGCGCGCCAGCTGCGTGACCAGATCCTTGTCGAGCGGCTTGGCGAAACGCGCATCCGCAACCGTCGCCGACAGCCCGTAGGTGGCCAGTTCGTCTGCCGCCTTGAGGCATTCGGCAAGCCGGGTGCCGAGCGACAGCAGCGCTACCGAAGTGCCTTCGCGCACGATCCGCCCTCGCCCGATCTCCAGCGGCACGCCGCGTTCCGGCATATCGACTCCGACGCCTTCGCCGCGCGGATAGCGGAACGCAATCGGCCCGTCGTCATAAGCCGCCGCCGTCGCCACCATGTGCTTCAGTTCGGCTTCGTCCGCCGCCGCCATCACGACGAAATTCGGCAGGCATCCGAGGTAGGCAACGTCGAAAGTCCCGGCGTGCGTCGCTCCGTCGGCGCCGACGAGCCCGGCGCGGTCGATCGGAAAACGCACCGGCAGCTTCTGGATGGCGACATCGTGCACCACCTGGTCGTAGGCGCGCTGCAGGAACGTCGAATAGATCGCGCAGAACGGCTTCATGCCCTCGCAGGCAAGCCCGGCGGCGAACGTCACTGCGTGCTGCTCCGCGATCCCGACATCGAAGGTGCGTTCGGGGAAGACTTCGCCGAACAGGTCGACACCGGTGCCGCCCGGCATCGCCGCCGTGATGGCCACGATACGGTTATCCGCGCGCGCCTCTTCGATCAGGCTCTGGCCGAAAACCTTGGTATAGCTCGGTGCATTCGCCTTGGCCTTCACCTGCGCGCCGGTGACGATATTGAACTTCGCCACCCCGTGATACTTGTCGTCCGACTCCTCGGCCGGCCCATAGCCCTTGCCCTTGCGCGTCACGACGTGCACCAGGATGGGACCCTGCTTGGCGTCACGCACATTCTTCAGCACCGGCAGAAGCTGGCTGTAGTCGTGGCCGTCGATCGGTCCGATGTAATAGAAGCCCAGTTCCTCGAACCATGCCCCGCCCTGCCATAGATGGCGCGTGTATTCCTCGACCCGCGCGGCGCGCCGTTCCCAGCTCTTCGGCAGGCGTTTCGCCAGCTGCTTGGCGATGTCGCGAACGTAGAGGTAGGTGCCGCTTGACGTGACGCGCGCCAGATAGGCCGATAGCGCCCCGGTCGGCGGTGCAATCGACATGTCGTTGTCGTTGAGGATGACGATCAGCCGCTCGTCGCGCGCTCCAGCGTTGTTCATGGCTTCGTAGGCCATGCCGGCCGACATCGCCCCGTCGCCGATCACCGCGATAACGTTGTTGCTCTCACCTTTGAGATCGCGTGCCACCGCCATGCCGAGGGCCGCCGAGATCGATGTCGACGAGTGCCCTGCACCGAACGCATCGTATTCGCTCTCGGTGCGCTTGGTGAATCCCGACAATCCGCCCGGCTGTCGCAACGTGCGGATGTCGCGGCGCCGCCCGGTCAGGATCTTGTGCGGATAGGCCTGATGCCCGACGTCCCAGATGAGCCGGTCCTTTGGTGTATCGAACACCCAGTGCAGGGCGATCGTCAGTTCGACCACGCCGAGACCGGCACCGAGGTGACCGCCCGTCACCGAAACCGCTTCGATGAGTTCCTGCCTCAGCTCGGCGGTGAATTCGGGAAGGTCGCTCTCCGTCAGCTTCCGCAATTCGGAAGGATCGTTGACGAGATCGAGAAGGGGCTTGGGGGAAGGTTGCAAGAGTTGCCTCTTCGTCGCCTGAGGACGCGCTCACTATTTGTTACGAGCAATCCGGCCAAGCGGACCGCTCAACGGACTATAGTCAGTTGTGGACGATCGCCTATGCGTTAAAAGGCCGAAAATCCTGCGACATTTACGGGACTTTACCGGAAGCGGACCAGTTTCAGCCGTACCGCCTCCGGAATCGAACTCAGAATCGAGTCCAGAACTTGGTCTACTGAGCGCCGTCAGGGATCCAGCGGTTCGGTACCGCTCGGGCGGCCGGACGCATCGGTTGTGATCTTCTCCACCTTCGCCTCGGCCTGCGCCAACAGGCGGTTGCAGTGGGCTTTGAGGGCTTCGCCGCGCTCGTACATGGCGATCGACTGCTCCAGTTCGACGTCGCCGCGCTCCAGCTTGCCGACGATGCCCTCAAGTTCAGCCAGCGCCTTCTCGAAGCTGAGCTTCGCGATATCCGCGTGTTGTCCCGCAGCACCCTGTCCCGCACCGGCCTGTCCCGTTGCCGTCATCGCGATATCCTTCCCCGCAAGGCTTTTTGTCAGCCGGCATCCATCATGGCCCGGACGTGCACTCCGACCGACCGCGCCAGCGCGCTCAGATCATAGCCCCCCTCGAGCATCGAGACGAGCCGTCCGTCGCATTGTTTTTCCGCATACGAAACGAGCGTTTCCGTGGCCCACAGGAAATCAGCTTCGACCAGGCGCAGGCTGGCAAGAGGGTCCGCCTCATGCGCATCGAAGCCGGCGGAAATGAGGATCATGTCCGGGCTGAAGTTCTTCAACGCCGGCAAAACGCGCGATTCGAACGCGTCGCGGAATCGTTCGCCGTCATCGCCGGAACGCAGCGGTGCATTGCAGATATTGCCGACACCGGCTTCCGAGACCGCCCCCGTACCCGGAAACAGCGGCATCTGGTGGGTGGAGGCAAAGAACAGATCCTTGTCCGACCAGAAGATATCCTGGGTCCCATTGCCGTGATGCACGTCGAAATCGACGACGGCGATTCGCTCAAGACCATGTTTCGCGCGCGCATACATGGCCGCGATTGCCACGTTGGCAAAGATGCAGAACCCCATCGCTCGCTCGGTTTCCGCATGGTGTCCGCACGGTCGCACCTGGCAGAAGGCGTTGCGGATGCCCGAACCCTTGTCGACCACCTGATCGACGGCCCTGAGACCCGCACCGACCGCACGCAAAGCCGCTTCCCAGCTCCCCGGCGACATCACCGTATCGCCATCGAGGTGCACACGGCCTTCCCCCTTCCCCGGCCGCTCCCGCTTGATCATGTCGAGATAGGTCTGCGGATGGGCAAGCAGGATTTGCTCTTCGACATCATCGCGCATCGGTGCCGCTTCGCGCACGAGGTCTGCGAAGTAGTCGTGCGCCAGAACCTTGTCGATAGCCCGCATCCGGTCCGGCCGCTCCGGGTGGCCTGGGCCGGTATCGTGATCGAGAAAACTTTGATGGGTGAGAAGCAGGGTCGACATGAGGGTCCTGGCTTTGGCGCGTTTCCGTTGGTGTTTTTGTCACTTCGAATTCAGCAATAGCCGATCGAACGCGGCTCTGTCACCTGCGGGTCGGCGCGCCACCGGCAAACCGCCGGGACTTCCCGGCTGATGGCGGCGAGGCTACCTGAGCATCGAGAGTGGCGCGATTTGCACGCCTTTGGGAGGCCGGATCTCTTCCGGCACGAAGAAATCAGGCGCCAGCGGCATCGAGGGATCGACCTTATAGGCCTCGAAATCCGTGATGCCTCCGACCGTATTGAGGAACGTGTCGTCGATCAGGAAATTGCCCGAGAACTCCTTCGCATTCTGCATGAACACGAGATGCGCCGCATCGGCGAGGATGTCCGGCTTGCGGCTCATGCGCATCAGCTTGTCGCCGCCCAGGATATGCTCGATGGCCGCGGTCGCAATGGTCGTGCGCGGCCACAGCGCGTTGACGGCGATGCCATCGCCGTTCAATTCGTCCGCAAGCCCGAGAACGGCGAGACTCATGCCGTATTTCGCGATCGAATAGGCGACATGCCCCGAGAACCACTGCGGCTTCATGTCGAGCGGCGGCGACAGCATCAGTACATGCGGGTTCGACGCCGCCTTGAGATGCGGCAGGCAGGCCTTCGTTACCAGCATCGTTCCGCGAGCATTGATTGCGAACATCAAATCGATGCGTTTGGGATCCGTGTCGGCAAGCGTCGACAAAGAGATCGCCGAAGCGTTGTTGACGCAGATATCGATACCGCCGAACGTTTCGACAGTTTTTGCGACCGCCGCCGCGATCTGGTCCTCGTCACGGATATCGCATTGCACAGCGACAGCCTTGCCGCCGGCGTCCTCGATTGCCTTCGCCGCCGTATGGATCGTTCCCTCGAGCTTGGCATGCGGCTCGGCGGTCTTGGCCAGGATCGCGACGTTGGCGCCATCGCGCGCCGCCCGCAGACCGATTGAGAGCCCGATCCCCCGGCTCGCCCCCGTTATCAGCAACGTCTTGCCATTCAGGTCCGCCATCTGCGCCACCTCCTCGAATCCCGTGATTGCAACGGAGGCTAGTGGCCCGTCGCGCCTAAATCGAAACGTCGCCGCAACCGCTGATGATTTAGGCGCGACATGAGGGCCACTAGAGAAATCATAAGCTTAGTGTGGCGTTCAGCGCGCCTTAATTGACATCAACCGTGCCGCACCCATCTGTCGATTAAGGCGCGACGCCACACTAGCCGCATTCCGCCGCGCCGTCACCGCTTCACGCGCTGCGATAGCCCAGTAGCCGTTTGACAGCCCTGACCGGCATCATCAGCCAGCCAAAAACGATGACCGACAGATGGCCGATCAAAGCGAACGGCCCGACAAGCGGCAGGAAGATCACTACGAACACGAACCAGCGGATGAGCCGCGCTGCATGATAGCCAAAACCGCCGCGATACTCGGCCCGTTGTTCCGGGGGCCAGATAGCATCAAACCAATGGCGTGCAATATCCAGCCCGATGACCCCCATGACCATCGCGCCGATGTAATAGAACTGCCAGTCCGATGGGATGCCCGGCACAATGCGTTCGTCGAGTTCCTTCTGCCGCTCTTGTGACGTCATGAAGGCCTGCACGCCCTCGGTCACGACGTGGCCCGTCACATCCGACACCGCGTCCCCGACCCACGTCCCGACGCTATCGACGACGTCCCGGCTGGCGGCATCCGGGAGTGCTTCGACCAGCACGCGCGCTCCGCCCTGGTCGGAGGCCTTGACGACGAGGTCACCGCGCTTACCGGCAAGGGCATCGAGGAAGTCGCCGAACGAGGTCTTCTCCAGAGCCTTGCCGAGTCCGCCGACTTCCACCGTCTGCCATAGCCAGTTCTGGCCTCCCGGCTGCAGGGGCTTGGCGGCATGCAGCACGACGAGATTGACATCCGCGTCGGCCGCCGCCGCCCTGATCGCCGATAGTGACAGCGCCTGCTCGCTGCCGGACGACGGCAGGACATAAAGGATATCCCCGTCGATCCGCCCGGTCACCACCGCGGTCTGTCCACGGATGTTGAACAACTCGTTTGCGAGCCGGGACGGATCGATCTCGTCGGCCAGCGGCACCTTTCGCGCCGCATCGAACTTTGCCGATGGCGAAAGTCCTTGCTTGCTCCCGGGCTTAAGCGACAGCACGCGGATATCGGCGCGCGAAAGGCTGCGCCTGAGCTGCCACATCGCCTCGCGAAAGTCCGCACGCTTACCGATGGCCACCAGCACGTTGTCGCGCACCTTCGCGAAAAGCTTTGGCGACGCTTCTCCCGCGCCCGCCCGGCGCACAATCGGGTAGCTGGCCTTGCCGACGACCATGTTGAGCCGCGCTCCAGCGGGCAGGTCGTCGATAGCGCTCTGGCGCAGGAAGACGCTGTCTTCGCTGAGGTAGAGGCTCAGTCCCACGCCATCGGGGGCATCCGGGGCCAGTGCCTTGGCAACGCGGCCCATTTCGTCAGGCGTCGCAGCGGTGAACGCCGCCCCCTCACGATTGCTGAACGTCCAGTGCCCCTCGGGCGTGACGTGCGCGGCGAGCGGCAGATGGCCGTCGGCGTGCTTTGGTAGCCGCTTGACCAGGCCGGCGGCTTCCTCGAGCGACCCCACTGCGATGCGCGAACCGAGCTTGGCGGCATCCCCACCCGCTTCGCCGGCCTCCGTCAGTAGCTTCGTCAGCCAGTGCGCCTGTACGCCGCCAGCCGCTCCGATCGATGCCCCGATCGTCAGGCCGGCAGCCAGGAAGATCGTTACGACTGCCCCACACGACTTTAGGAAGTGTGGGCAAGGATATCGCCCACACGACTTTAGGAAGTGTGGGCAAGGACATCGCCCACACGACTTTAGGAAGTGTGGGCAAGGACATCGCCCACACGACTTTAGGAAGTGTGGGCAAGGACATCGCCCACACGACTTTAGGAAGTGTGGGCAAGGACGTCGCTGCCATCTGCGCATGATCATCGCCCTCCGTTGGCTGGCAGTCAGCGATCAGTTGCCGGACCGCTTCGTCAGAAACGCGTTGAACGCAGCCTGCGCTTCGGGCGACCCCAACCGCTCCTTGAAGATGCGCACTTCGGCTTCGATGCGCTCACCCAGCAGCGTGACATCGCCGCGAATGAGCGAACGCGACATCGCCAGCGCCGCTGCCGGCTTTGCCGCAAGCCGCTGCGCTGCCGCCAGCGCCGTCGACTCGATCTCCGTCTCCTCGACGACCTTATTGACGAGGCCCGCCGCCTCCATCCGCTCGGCGCTGAAGGTCTCCCCAAGCCCCAGCAACTCGAAGGCCCGCGCGTAACCGAGACGCTGCGGCGCCAGCAGGCTCGACCCGGCTTCCGGCACCAGTCCGAGATCGACGAACGGCGTCGCGAAAATCGATCGGCGGCTCGCGTAGACGAGATCGCAGTGGAACAAAACCGTCGTCCCGATCCCGATCGCGAGCCCATCGACGCCGGCAACAACCGGTTTCCGCAACATCGGCAACAGCCTGACGAACCGCAGGACGGTATCGAGACCGTCGCCGGCCGAGCCGCCGCCATGGGCAAGAAAATCGGCAATGTCGTTGCCCGCCGAAAAAACCCCCGGCGAACCGAAAAGCACATGCACGCGCGTCTCAGGGTGCCGCTCTCCCGCCTCGAAAGCCTCCGACAGTCCCCGGTACATCGCCGTCGACAACGCGTTCTTCTTTTCGGGCCGCGCCAGCCGGATGACATTCACGCCGGCCTCGCTCCGCGCCTCTATTCCAGAAGCACTCATGCCGACAGCCTTTCGGTCGGAATGTTCGTCAACGCCTCCGCACCCGTCATCACCGACGCTCCCAGACCCGGCGCCGCAACCGCGATGTTTTCGGCAAAGAAGCGCGCCAGGCCGACATGGCGGTCATGTCCCGCAGACTTGCCCTCACGCAACGAAAGAAGCGCCCCGCTCGCCAGATAACAGCCGCCGGCCGTAATCCCGAATAAGCGCAGATATGTCGTCGCCCCGGCAAGCGCGGCTTCGGGATTGCTCCTCAACTGCTCACCGATCCACAGCGACGTCTCGGCCAGTGCAGCGAGCGCCTCGCCGAGCCGCTCGCCCATACGCCCGAACTCCGGCCGGTTCGACTCCCGAACCTCCTTCACGATCTGACCGAGATCCTGCAGATAGGACCGCATGACCTCACCCTCACCGAGCGGCAGTTTGCGCGTCACGAGATCGATGGCCTGGATGCCGTTGGTGCCTTCGTAGATCGGCAGGATTCGCGCATCGCGATAGTACTGCGCCGCCCCGGTTTCCTCGACGAACCCCATCCCGCCGTGCACCTGCACGCCGAGCGAGGCGACCTCGCACCCGACGTCCGTCGAGAACGCTTTCGCAACAGGTGTCAGCAGAGCTGCTCTCGCGCCCGCCCTTTGGCGTGCCTCCGGATCGCTGGCGCGTTGCGCGAGATCGCCTTCGCGCGCCGTCACCAGACAGATAGCGCGGGCCGCCTGCGTCATTGACTGCATCGTCACCAGCATTCGCCGCACATCGGCATGTTCGACGATGGCCACCGGTGCTTGACCGCCATCGGGGCCGCGCCCCTGGCGGCGCTCGTTTGCGTACTCGATTGCCCGCTGCGTCGCCCGGTCCGCGACCGCGACGCCCTGCATGCCGACCGCCAGCCGCGCCGCGTTCATCATGACGAACATGGTGGCGAGGCCCCGGTTCTCTTCGCCGATGAGATATCCGACGGCCCCGTCCTTCTCGCCGAAGTTCATCACGCACGTCGGACTCGCGTGGATGCCGAGCTTTTCTTCGAGCCCGGCGCAGACGACGTCGTTGCGCGCGCCCAGCGATTCGTCCTCATTCACCAACCGCTTCGGCACCAGGAACAGCGAAATTCCGCGCGTGCCTTCGGGAGCATTCGGGAGGCGCGCCAGCACGAGGTGAATGATGTTGTCGGCCATCTCGTGATCGCCGTAGGTGATGAAGATCTTGGTCCCGAAAATCCGGTACGTGCCATCGGCCTGCGGCACCGCACGCGATTTGATGAGCGCCAGATCGGAGCCCGCCTGCGGCTCGGTGAGGTTCATCGTGCCCGACCATTCCCCTGAAACCAGCTTTGGCAGGAAGCGCGCCTTGAGGTCGTCCGATCCGCCGATGTGGATCGCATCGATCGCACCCTGTGTCAGCAGCGGACACAAGCCGAACGCCAGGTTGCTGGCGTTCCAGAATTCACAAACCGCCGTCGACACCACCTGCGGCAAGCCTTGCCCGCCGAATTCTTCCGGACACGGCAATGCGCTCCATCCGGCCTCGCTGAATTGCTTGTAGGCTGCCGCCCAGCCCTCCGGCGTCAGCACGGTGGCGTTTTCGAGCTTCGAACCCTGCTTGTCGCCGCTCCTGCTCAGCGGCTCGAGGACTTCGCCCGCAAACCGGCCGGCTTCATGCAGGACGGTTTCGATGGTATCGAGATCCAGCCCGTCGTAAACGCCGCTCTCGATCAGGTCGTCCAGGCCGGCAGCCGAACGCAGCGCAACAATGATATCGTTGACAGGTGCCCGATAAGCCATAACGTCGTGCCTCGCTTGTAAAGCCCCCGGCGCCCTCCCGGCGCATGACCGGCCGCGCAATTGCCGGTGAAGTAAGCACAGCCCCTCAGGTGGAGCAATGAGAGCCGGTGGATCGCACCACGCAAACCAAACTGCTGCGCGCAAACGAAGGCGCCATCGCGGCCGCCGCTCGCGTCATTGAAGCGGGCGGCCTTGTCGCCTTGCCGACCGAAACCGTCTATGGGCTGGCCGCCGACGCCAGCAACGGTGTTGCAGTCGCGCGCATTTTCGAGGCGAAGGGCCGGCCCCGCTTCAATCCGCTGATCGTCCACGTCGCCGATATCGCTGCCGCCCGCAGCTTGGGCCGGTTCAACGAAGCTGCCGAAAAACTTGCACAGGCCTTCTGGCCGGGACCGCTGACGCTCATACTGCGCCGCCAGCCTGACGCGCCGGTCCACGATCTCGTCACCGCCGGCCTTTCGACGCTGGCCATCCGCGTGCCCGCCCACCCTGTCGCGCAAGCCTTGCTCGCAGCCTGTGGAAAACCGCTGGCCGCGCCTTCGGCAAACCGCTCCGGCCACGTCAGCCCGACGACGGCGGCCCACGTCGAAGCCGATCTTGCTGGCCGTATCGACATGATCCTCGATGGCGGATCGTGCGACGTCGGAATTGAATCGACGGTCATCGATGTCAGCGGCGATGGCGCGCTCGTCCTGCGTCCGGGCGCCATCTCGACTGCTGCGGCTGCCGGCGTCCTCGCAGGCCTCGGCGTCGTCCCGGCAATAGCCGGTCACCGAGACGCGGACACGCCGAAATCGCCAGGCCAACTCGCCAGCCACTACGCTCCGAACGCGCGCCTTCGGCTCAACGTCACGACGCCTGAACCCGGCGAAGCCGTACTCGCGTTCGGCCCGCTCGTTCCCCCGCATTGCGGCCCGGTGATCAACTTGAGCGAAACCGCCGACCTTCGCGAAGCCGCCGCCAACTTGTTCGCGGCCCTGCGCCGACTCGATGCCGAAGGTTGCCGGTCAATCGCCGTCTTTCCTATTCCCCGAGAGGGCCTTGGCGAAGCGATCAACGACCGCCTGCTCCGCGCGGCTGCCCCGCGACCTTGAGGGCCGCCCTGCGGGCGCCTTGGCCGCGGTGCCCGCAGCCAGTCAGGCCGTGGGCTTGGCCGCACTGAAGGCGCGCAACTCTTCTTCCACCTTGGCAGCCTGTGACGGCCAGCTCGACCCGATCCAATCATCGGTGCCAAACAGCCAGTACCAGAACCGGTTGCGGCGGTGGTAGCGCTCGACGGTGGCCCGGTACATGCCGTCCATCCGTTGCGAAATCAGTTCGAGACGCTGCAGCGGCGCATCGTTGTCGATGTCGAGCTGCGTCAGCCGGGTGGCGATGGTGTTCATGTCGCTGACCGACTCGCCGCGCCATTGATCGATGGCCCCTGCGAGCGTGTGCTGGTTGGCGTTGAGCTTGACGATGGCTTCATGCACTTCGCCCAGTTCGCGCAACGAGGCTTCGCGTCCCTCTGCGGCTTCCTGCACGTGCCGGATGGTCATCGTCTCGAGCGCTTCGAGGCGTTGGGCGAGATTAGCTCGGCCCGCATCCATCGACTGCGCCAGCTGCGCCACGGCCGCGACCCGCTCCTGCACGGATGTAGAGATCGCGGCGACGCTGGATTTCAGCTTCTCGGTTTCCTGAAGCACCCGGTCGCGATCCGCGGACTGGGCTTGATGCAGGCCTGTCAACCGACCCGAAAACGCCTGCTCCAGCTGATCGATCCGCGCCGAAACGGCTTCGACCGCCGGCCGGCTGTCGGGAACGCTCAAAACCGCCGTCTCGATATCGTTGAGCCTGCCGTCGAACGGCGTCAGGTCGATCTCGGAGGCACCGCTTTTCTCCAGGATGAGCGTTTCGAGTTGATCGAGGCGGTCGTTGATGGGGGTCAAATCGATGCCGCCTGAGGTATAGGCCGACTGCAGCCGTCCTTCCATGCTTTGCAGCCGCTCCGCCAGAACCGACGCCTGAATCGACAGCTCTTCGAGTTTTCCGATGAGGGACCGCTCGATGCCGCTGAGCTTTTCCGAGGTTTGGCGCAGCGCCTGCCCATCATCGACGCGCCCGCCTGAAAAAGAATTCTCCAGCGACACGAACCGACCGGCGAAATCGTCGGCAAACCGGCCGGTATCTTCGCGCAGAGCCATGACGATCTGCTCGAGGGCGGCAAGCCGCGAGTTCTGCACCATGTCGGTATGGTTCTGCATCCCCGGGTGGCGATAATTCTGCGCTTCAGCCATTGCGTAGTCGTCGTAGTAGGCCGGCCGCATCGGCCGGCGCGGCACATCTATCGGCGGCTGTGCCATCGGCATGTAGGCGTCGGCCGCCGGCTGATAGTGCAGTTTGCCGGGCTTGTCGCCTGCAAGGCGCGGAACGTTGCGGTGCAGTAGCTGCAGACCCGGCAATTCCGGGATCACGTCGATGAAGACGGTGAGGAGATCGGAGACGCTCGCCGGCCGGTTGCGCGAATAGGCGTGCTTGGCCGCCTGCCTCAAAGCCTGTTCCAGAGGCGGCGACCGCCGCGGCGTGGCCTGCCCGTTGGTCGGCGCACTTGCAATCTCGCTGGCAATATAGGCTCCCGCCTCGCGCCGCAGACTGGCGTCGCGCACGCCATGCTTTTCCAGGACTTCGGCCGCATCGTCGATCCGCGTCAGCGCGTAGAGCAGGTGCTCGATACGGACTTCGCCAGCCCGGTGCGCCAGCGCCACGTCGTAGGCATGGTTGCAGCAGGCCAGAAGCGTGTCGTCGACGAAGATCGCCGACCGTCCCTCGGCGGCATATCCGTCCTCGAAATCACGCGGACCATTGAGCGGGGGCTCAAAGCTGCCGCGCTCTCCTGCGCTGCGCGATTGGGGGGTGCGCAGATCCAGATCCCCACCACGGTAGCTCATTTTTCGTACTCCATTTACGCGGACCGCGAGTCCCGACGCTGCCAAGCCGGCATCTGCACGAGCCAGTACTTCGAGGCGTGCTGCGGCCCGGCTCGATCACTTGACAGTGGCAGAATAACCCCTTGTAAGGCCTGATGCGAGAGATTGCGCGGACCTTCGCGAGCTTTGGTCAATTTCCTTAATTTTTGCGCTTCGAACGCATGACCGGTTCGAGGATGCCGACTGTCTGAGGCCGGATTTGCCCACGCGTCGGATCTGGCGCCCCAGGGTGGCAAAGCCACCCTTTGCAGCGGACTTTACAGCAGAGTATCGTCTCCGACGGGCTGCTGCACGTCCGGACGATCATTGCGCGGATTATTGAGTTCCCGCGATACGGCAACGATCTTCAGCGCTCCGTCCGCGACCGGCCGCAGCAGACCTTCGAGTCCGACCGACGACCCAGGCTTGCAGTCGAGCCATTGGTCATGATCGCCGGCGCTGAGGATCACCGGCATGCGGTCGTGGATCGCCGCCATGTCGGCATTGGCCGATGTCGTCAGGATCGCCATCGTCTCGATCTCGCTGCCGTCCGCCCCGAGCCAGTGTTCCCAAAGGCCCGCAAGCCCCATGATCTCCCCGGACCTCAGACCTATCATGTGCGGTTGTTTGCTGCCCGGCTTGCCGGTCCACTCGTAAAATGCATCGGCAGGCACGATGCAGCGCCGATGGCGCATCGAGCCGCGAAACGAGGGCTTCTCGGCAGCCGTCTCCGAGCGGGCGTTGATCATTGTCGTGAATTTCGCCGGGTCCTTCGCCCACGACGGGATCAGCCCCCAGCGCACCAGCGCCAGTTCACGCTCGCCGGCATGCGAATCTCGCACGATCGCCACGGGCTGCGTCGGCGCGATATTGTATCGGGGCGGAAACTCGGCTTCGTTACGGTAACCGAACGTCGCCCGCACAGCTTCCGGCGGCGAAGTCAGACTATAGCGTGAGCACATGGCCGGGACCTGGAGTGAGTGGGCATCGGGCAGCTGTGAACGGGCTGGATGCTTCCAGATTGTGCCACTGCAGCGAAAATCAAGGAACCCTGGACATGCCCGAATTGTGCCGTGGCGCCAGCATGGCGGTCTTCCAGGACGGCAACGTGCTCCTGGTGCGCCGCGCTCGCCCCCCGCTGGCCGGTCTCTGGAGCCTGCCAGGCGGCAGGCGGGAGCGCGGCGAAACGGCTGCGGAGGCCGCATTGCGCGAGGTTCGCGAGGAAACCGGCGTTCGCGCCCTGATTGCCGGACGGCTCGGCCTTCACGTCGCCCGTTTCACCCCGCCCGGCAGCCAGGAAAGCGGGCCTCAATCGTCCATCGAAATCGACGTGTTCTATGGAACGACACCCTCGAGGCAGTCCCCGGTCGCCGCCGACGACGCGGACGCTGCCGCCTGGGTTCCCCTCGACTCGCTCGACCGCTATGACCTCACCGTCGGCGCTGCCGGCTTGATCCTTGCGGCTGCCGCACTTTTGGCCGACAACGACGCTGCAGGAATCGAATAGGGTAACGAAGAGATGACGCCGACCACGTCTTTGCGACGGACAGCACTGACGCCACCGAAGCCATCGGCGAGAGCGGTCCGCCAGGTTTGCCTTGCCGTTCTGCTGGCGGCCCCCGCGGCAGTCCTGCCAGCGCCCCCCGCTCTCGCGCAGGCAACGAAAGCCTATGATTCCCAGCTCCTGCGCCTCTCGGAAATCCTTGGAGCGGTTCATTACCTGCGCGAATTGTGCGGCGCCGGCGAAGGCCAGTTGTGGCGCGAGCAGATGCGCTCGATCATCCGCGCGGAAGGTTCGTCCGCCTTGCGCCGCGCCCGCTTGTCGCGCAGCTTTAACGAGGGTTACCGCAGCTACTCGCGCACCTACAAGATCTGCACGGCTTCCGCCAAGACGGCGGTCGAACGGTTCCTTACAGAGGGCACCGGCATCGCCGAGGAACTCATCAAAGAGAACCCCTGAGTTTACGATGAATGCTTCATGCGATCCGCGGCTGGCATGCTTCGTGATACGGCTTGACGACATGGTCGATCCGGGATCGGCACCGTCGTGAAATCTGAGCCAGAAAGTCAATTGGGAAGCCGAGCCATGTCGACCAGCGAACCGCGCCATTCGAGCGACGACAGCCTTCTCGCCCTCGACCTCATCGAGGCGGCCTGGAACACAGGCAAGGAAAGCGGCGTCCCTCACGAACTGATGGCCTACGCCGCGGTTTTTGCCGGCATGCGCGATCTGGTCGCCATCTTCGGTGAGACGGCTGCCGCCGCGATGGCCAAGAACCTCGAATCCCGCATCAAACAGGGCGAGTTCTCGGGCGACCTGCCCGACGGCGCCCTGCACTGAGCGACCGATCGGTTTATCCGTCGGCGATCTGCAGCACGCTCCAGAGCCCCGCCGCGAAATCGGCTTTGCCGGTCAGCCAGTGGTAGCCGATCTCACCGATCAGGATCGCTCCGAAGACCACCAGTGCGAGCCCCGCGATTCCATTGATAAGCCCGAGCCGTTCGACATTCAGCCGGCTGCGCAGGCGTGCCACGGCATAAGACAGCCCGACCCACCAACTGAGGCTGCCGGCCATCACCGCCCCCACCATCAACAGCGCCTCAACCGGCCCGCGCACCTCGACGAACGTGCTGATCCCCCCGAAGATCGCAAACAAGCCCAATACCGCGCCCGGGTTCGTGACGGTCAGCAGGAACGTTTTCGGCACATCCCACAAATAGGATGTGAGACCACCCTCCGACGCCCCGTTGGATTCCGGCGCTTCGAGGTTCGGCGCCGTCGCGTAAAGCCGCCACCCGAACACGATCAGCACCAGTCCGCCAACCAACTGTATGGCCGTGCGGTAGTAGGCCACCACGCCTGAGATCGCACCGACGCCCATCGCTGCTGAAAACGCGATCAATCCATCGCCGAGCACGGCGCCAAGACCGGCGGCGATCCCGCCCCACATGCCGCGCGCGATGGCGCGCTGAATGCACAGGATGTTGACGGGTCCGACCGGTGCGGCCACAAGAATGCCGATGATAAGGCCGACAGCTACCACCAGCGGATTCGGCAAGAACATCATCTTCCCCCACCGCAGCGGACGATTCCAGCATCGATGCCCGCCGGATATACCGCCATCCCTTCCCGCAACCACCCGAAGCTCAGGGGATCACCATGTTTCAGAATCGGCGCGTGCTCCTTTTGGCAACCATCGCTCACACCCCCCACGCTTCCCAGCCAATTCGTGGCTCGCAACGCCAGATCCTCCCCAAGTTGTGCCGCCGGTCCCCGCTGTCCACACCGGCCCGCGCATTGGTAATCATGCTGATGAGTCTTGTCCAATGCCTGGGCCCCGCAGCCCCGGCCGTCGCCGAACAGCCGGCCCGCGCCGAGACGAGAAAAGCGGCTCCGTCGGCCCCGGCTGCCGTGACGCGCGTCGCCCTCCAGGATCTCCCGATCCCCGTCCAGGAAATGCGCGACGCCATTCAGATTGCCATCCACAGCGGCAAGATCGAGGACCTGCGCACTGCAATCGATTGGAACGAGCTTCCCCCCGAGTTCGGTTTCTCCCCCGACCTCGATCCGATCGAACAGTTCCGCAAGCTCTCTGGCGATGGCACGGGCCGCGAATTCCTGGCGATCCTCGCGAACCTGTTGGCCGAACCGCCAAGCCAGCTGCCGATCGGCCCCGATCACGAAAATAGCGGCGTCTACGTGTGGCCTTACCTGTCCGAACTGCCACCGCAAAGTCTGACGCCGGCCCAGCAGGTGGATCTATATCGCCTGATGCCGGCGGCCGAAGCGGCAGCCGTTATGAAGCGCGACAAATGGACGTGGTATCGTCTGGCAATTGGCTCCGATGGCACCTGGCATATCTTCTCGAAATAACCGAGGCGATCGATTTCCCAATCGCCAAATCCTTATTCCGATTACAGGAATCGATCTTTGCCAGCCTTTGTTGCATTCTTGAATCCAGAAGTGACAAGTGGCGAAATTTCAATGATAGATGATGCACTTGCCCTGCTGCGTTAACCATGTTTGCTAACTTCGTTCGCGCACGTCTCCAGGAGCGTCTAAGCGCGGGCATCCAGTAACAATTAAGGAGGCAAAGCCGATGAGCAGGCTTTTGCTGATGTCACTAACTGCGGTCCTGCTGGCCGCGCCGATGCACGCTATTGCAGCGCCGGCAGATGGCTATTGGGGCGAGTTGGCCGAAAAGAACAAAGCCGAGCGCTTGAAGAAAAGGTCCTTTGGAACCGGTTACGGATATAGCGCCGGCAAGAACGACGATTATGACAGTACTTCCTACGGCAAGAAGACCGCCAAGAAGTCCTACTCGAAATCACCCGACGTCATGAGCGGTGGCGCCAAGCCCTACATTGCGCCGCAAAAGCCGTCCGTCGTGAATTTCAAGGCCGGCTACGACAGCGGCGCCATCGTCATCGATACAGCCGGGCGCCGGCTCTATTACGTGCTCT
>JAHJQI010000016.1 GCA_018819265.1 Alphaproteobacteria bacterium | reverse complement strand
CAGAATTGAAGGCAAACTCGACATATCCAGTTCGGCGATGACCATTTTCATCCACGACGTCCCCACTGGTACATCCGACAGTCAATAGTCCCGTTGGCGCAGCATTGATGGCTTTGACCGCATCGAACAGAGCGGGGTCGCCGAGCAGTTCAGGAACTGAATCTAGCAACTCAGGGCGTCCTTTCAAGTTCTTGAATCCGTAGTTCGCATCTCCATCTTGCCGTAGTTCGCCAGCGCCCCCATAGGGAATACCCTTCCCCCCGTGTTTGATGCTGAGCAAATTTCGATATCGCAGCTTGGTCATGATTTGAGTTATTCCCGTGGGACGGATAAGCCAGCCGTGGCCCTAAGACCTGCGTCTCGGCTACTTTCGCGTGACGCGTAAACCGTGCTGGTTGAATTTCCGATTGCCGACGTGGGGGTCGTAACGGGCGTCGAGCATTTTCGGCCCGAGATACAGCAGTACCATGATCTCGCCGGCCCGACTTGGCACGCAACACTCCGACATCTCGTACTGGTCGGCGTCCATGTTCTCGAACCACACCTCGGCCGGCTGCTTACCAGGGCTGGGATGCGACTTGCCGTTGTGCAGCAACTCATACGCGAAGCTGTCGTCGTCGAGCTGCTGTCGAAGCCACCAGCGGGGGGGTACATCCTCGGCAGCCTTTCGCCAGCGAAGGACACCGCGCGCGTTGTAGCAAGCGAGGGTCACGGGGAGCGTGTTGATGTCGGCCACGCGCATGCAAGTGGCCAGCACGCTGGTCGCGAACACCTCGGACAGGTCCTCGATCTCACGAAAGCCCGGGGTGCCCAACGCCTTCATGCGTGGGTTGAACATCGAGGTGGGCATCAACAGATGGGAGGCGTAGGTGTCGGCTTCCTTCTCCAGGAGGGCGTCCGAGGCCCAGTTCTGGCCAGGGTCGTCGACACGGCATCTGAAAGCGCGGCCGCGGTGCATGTCCCAATGGCCTAGCTCATGGCCGACTGAGAACCGCTCCCGGCCCCGAACCGTCGAGCGCCTCACCGTGGCGATCGCCCTGTTTCCGACGCCCACCAGCGTGGCCTCGCATCCTTGGAGGTTCTCGTAAACCACCTCCATGTCAGCGTCCATCGCGATCAGGTCGACGTCAAGGTCCCTTGGCTCGGTGATGCCAAGCCCAGCGATACGGGCCTCAGCTCGCTGCCCCGGCGTCATTCGCCGCCACCCTCGCCGCTTGGTTTGCTTGCATCTTCCAGCTGCTGAAGTTGCAGGTAAGTGCGCATCACATCCTCGTCGGCCATCTCGTCGAGCTGGCGGGCGGCGAGGGTATATCGGCCATCGTTAGCTGCCGCGGCTCGGCGAAGGGCAGCCCGCGCTTCATCGGCCGTAATCTGGACGGTTGGTGCGCGGCCAGAGTCGTCGTGAGCGTCTTTCTTGGCCTGGAGCTTCAGACGCGCGGCCGCCAAGCGGCAGCGGCCGGCTTCCGCCTTCGCGGCGTCCAGCAGTTGAAGACCGTTGGCCTGCACTGCGGCTGGATCCTTGCCCTCGAGCACCTGCTCATCGGTCATCTCCAGCAATTCCGCCAGGTAGGTGTCCATCAGGACTTCCATCGGATCAGGCTTGGAGGTTGTAGTCATTGGATATTCCTTAGGTTCGCGATAGGCTCAAGCTTTCGCTCCAGCCGCTTTCGCGCCGCGTCGTAGCGCTTCATGTCGAAGCCCAGGTCCTCGGCGGCAGCCTTGCCACGAATGCCCTCGGACCAGGCCATGAGCACCATCTGTGCGTCTTCGTCGTCGGCCACCAACTTCTCGATCGCCACCAGCTGGCTCCTGCCGTCCACAATGCTTTCCGGAGAGCGATCATCGACGGCGATGACGCCCGGCATGTGGTCTTCGTCTTCGGTTCCGCCGGCGCCAACGTCGACGGTCGCAAACCGATCGATGGGTGCACTGGTCTGCTTTTTTCTGTCGTTGCTGGCCAAGCTGTGCAAGACGTTCTTCAGCGTCTTCAGTGCAGACACGCCACGGCGCCAAACTCGCTCACCGGCGAGCAGCTTGGCCAGCGCCTCCGAGAGCAGCGACTCGCCCGTCCAGTCCGCCAGGCCGCCCGCGCGGAAGCGGGCCAATCGCAAGGCTCGCTCCCAGTCGGCGGGGGACAGCGCGCGCAGCGCAGCGTCGACCTCAGCGAGGCTCAGGCAATCGTCTGCGGGTGGAGGTGAAGACATCGTTTTCTCTCCCAGGCTTGGACTCCCGGCCGATCCTCCGTGGACGCGGCAGGATGAATTTTTGTTACTGCGCGTCCACGGCGTTTGTCTCAAGAGTCTTATCCAGTAAGCGGGCCGCATTTCTGTCGAAGGCACGCAAAACTAGAGAAGGAATTATCTATGCAGCATGCCACGAATACCGACCGGGCGGAACCCGGACACGAGGGCAGCGGTCACCAGCCGCCCAAGTCGACCACCATCATCATCAACGGCCGACCGAAGGAGGTAGCGGCCAAGGAGCTAAGCTTCGTGGAGATCGTGCGCCTAGCGTTCGTCGACGCAGTCTTCAACGACGTCACGATCTACACGATCACCTTCAAGCGCGGCCACGGCGATAAGTCGGAGGGCACGCTGGTCGAAGGCGAGTCCGTCAAAGTCAAGGAAGGGATGATCTTCAATGTCGCGCGCACTGATAAGTCGTAATCCCGACCTGAGGCGCCTGCAGAACGAAGGCTATGAGGTGGAGGTGCGCTCTGGTCACCTTTTGGTGCACTCGGTGCCGTACGTCAACGCCAAGGGCCAAATAGCCCTTGGCACCCTTGTGTCGGACCTCACCATGGCCGGCGACCTCACTACCCGCCCGGGTAGCCACGTCGCCATGTTCATCGGCGAGCACCCCTGCAGCAAGGACGGCAGCGAAATTCAGCAGATCAAGCACAACAGTAGCCACATGGCCTTGGCGCCAGACGTCGTTGCGCAGCATTCATTCTCCAACAAGCCGCCACAGGGCTATGCCGACTACTACGAGAAGATGTCGCGCTACATCGAAATCATCTGCGCGCCGGCGAAATCAGTGCAACCAGGTGTGACAGCACGTACGTACCGCGTGACCGAGGCGGCACCTGATGATGGTGTCTTCAACTACGTCGATACGGCCTCCAGCAGAGCCGGCATCAGTGCGGTCACCGCCAAGGTCGCAATGAGGCGCGTGGCGATCATTGGCTTGGGCGGCACAGGTTCCTATGTTCTGGACCTGGTGGCCAAGACGCCTCTCGGCGAGATACACCTCTACGATGGAGACCTGTTCTTACAGCACAACGCCTTCCGGGCGCCGGGCGCGGCGTCGCTCGATCAGCTGCGGGGGCGCCCCAGCAAAGTGGCATACCACCAGGCCAATTACGCGAAGATGCACCGCGGAATCGTCGCGCACCACGAGTACATCGGCGAAGAGAACGTGACGCAGCTGCAGGATTTTGATTTCGTCTTCCTGTGCATGGACACTGGCCCTGCCAAGAAGCTCATCGTCGAGGCGCTGCACGCCGCCGGCACGCCATTCATTGATACGGGGATGGGTGTGCAAATGCTCGAGGACAGTCTGCAGCTCTTGGCAATCTGCCGCGTGACGACCAGTACTAGCGCCAAGCGCGACCACCTCGCACGGCTGGTATCGTACGCGCCGCCGGCTGACGACGGCGACTACGAGCGCAATATCCAGATCGCCGAGCTGAACGCAATGACCGCAGCCATGGCCGTGATCAGGTGGAAGAAGTTCTACGGCTTCTACCAGGACATCGAGGGCGAGCACAACAGCACCTATACAACGAACTGCAACCTGCTTACCGGGGATGAGACCGCATGAGGAAGATGAGCCTAGCTAGGCAGAGGCTGTCGCATGAATTCGTTGAGTGCATCCCTGAACAGCTTCAGGAGGGCGTGCTGTACGTCTCAACGACCTACGCCACGGCGGCACACCTTTGCTTCTGCGGGTGCGGCCGAGAGGTGGTCACGCCACTGTCACCGACGGATTGGAGGCTGACCTTCAATAGTAGGAAGACAGTTTCGCTATCGCCTTCGATTGGCAACTGGAGCTTCCCCTGCAGATCGCACTACTGGATCAAGGACAACTGCGTTCAGTGGTGCGGTGAGATGCAGCAGCACGCCATCGACGCCGGCCGGGTCAGAGATCGACTGCACAAGGAGGCGTACTTCGGCGACCGGCGTTCGCCCAATGGGGCGCAGCCGGGCCAGGTCGCCGCAGTACCAGCACAAAGCGAGGTGAGCAATTCCCGCGATGTCTTCGCGAAGGACGATCGAGATGGATGGTTCGCTAGGCTGATTGCGTGGTTACGTGCCCAAATTTAGCGATTGGCGATGTAATGTCGCCCCCCGCCGGTCATCGCGGTGACGGTCGCGACTTGCGCTCCGGGCGGGAGCCGTCCTTCCTTGTTGACGAAAACAGCCGTTCGCAGGGCGTAAACCCTCAACGTTGGCAACCTGCGCGATACCGGTCCTTCAACTGCGCCGACGCCACAGGCAGCTGTGGCCGCGGACGCGACAGTGGCCAACACAACCATGGCAGGCAGGTCATCGGCCAGAGCCGCCTGGCTTTACGACACTCTGACGACTGGTATGGTTTATCACCGGACAAAGGACAGGAAGCTGCATTGACCTTTACGTTAAGGCAGGTCCAGACCCCAAGCAGCCGGTGAGCAAGCCACCGATCAGCCCACAAAGCAGTCGTTGGCGACCAGCCGTTGGAGACCAGCCGTTGTGGAGGAAGGCTGTTCTCCTCGGCGTCAGGCATGCCATGGCCAGCGGGCGGCAGCCATCCCCAGCTTGTTGCTATCGTTCAAGAGCACGATATGCGCCATCAGGGCCTATGGCAGTGAGTAAGTCAGGTCGTTCTCGGCGAGTATCCATCTCAAGAGAGTTGTCGCGCTCACAGATAGAGCGTCCGACCGGCATTTGCGGAGGTACGCCTGCCAGCAAGGGCTACACCCCGATCGCATCAGACAAATCTGGCGGAAATCTGGACGAGAAATGCTGAAAGCCGGTTAAATCCAATGTGATAACCAGATAATCTCTAGACACAGATAGCTTGACAAGCTGATGCCCGGGCATGTTCCTGACGAAGCGCTTCGTGATCGGATGTCCACCGACCCCTTTGCGCATCACGGTCCGAACGTTTTCGGCGCCCAGCATTTGCGACACGACTCGGTGAATGCTCCAAGGCGATTGCGCACTACTCGGTAGAAGTGGCGGAACGTCGAAGAGCTGGCACGCAGAAAGCGGAATCTTCACTGGCGAAGCTGCGGTCACCAAGGTCTCCTGCATTACCGAAAACACATAAAGGAGCTCGCCCCTGTAGCAGTGGTACAGCAGACGCCGTAGCAACACCGTGCAATCGCGATTACGACCGACGATGTCAGCGAAAACAGTGATGCAGTCGCCAACCGGCGTCAGTGTTCCGGGAGAGATGGTGTAGGCTTCGTAGTAACCACCGACGCCCGTCTTGAGAGTTCTCAACTGCGGCCCAATGTCCTCTTCCATTAGGAAAAGCGTGACCAGGTTGGTGACGTGAAAGTGCCGTGTGATCAGATCGTGGTGTAAAAATTCTTTCGCATAACGGTCTCCTCTGAGCTGTATCCAGTGCAGAAGATTGGCCGCTCCACTTCCGGCGACCCACACCTTGCCGAAATACGGAACGTCGGCAACGACTCGGGTCGAATCGAATGTGTGCGTGCACATCATCTCCCCCGCTACACCAACAACCTCAAATTCTTTATAGCCGTCCGCGTCCGCCAGCCGCGCTGCCGCCTGCATGCACCCAAAGGCACCTGAGCTGCGCACTAATTGGCGTAACTCGTCCGGTAGTGGTCTTTGATCACGGAACACCTCCCGCAAGACGGTGGCAAAGTGCTCGATGTGGCTCTTGGTTCCGGCAACCAACAACTGCGTCCTGCCTACCGGGCCATCGGCGGAGATCACCTTTCGAGCGAGGCGGCTGACGCCCAGTCCGAGGTCCGGCAGATTGGCGGTGTGTCCCGTTGTCGGGGTCATCGCACTGGCTCTAATGTCGTCGATAGTGAGCAATACATCGGAAATTGCAAGCTGTAGGTCTTCGAAAAGAGCTATGACGGTCATCGGTTAGGGCTTGATCGGATGTGAGTCACGAATCAAAGAGGCCAAGGTCAGATTTCTTTCCATAATAAAATAATGCGAGCCTGAGAATCATCTAGCCGACCCCTTTGATTCGCGACTGGGCTTTCCTTTTGATTGTGGATCAGATCGATACGCGCAAGCGCTTGGCGCGCTCCTTGAAGGCGCGTTCACCACCTTCGAGGATGTCGCAGACATGCTGCCGGATCAGCGGATTTTCGAGGCTGCCACTCTCGTAGGTGATGAGCGGCAACTGGCCGGGCCGGTGCGGCCCGCACTGAGCCACGACCACTTGGTCGGCGTCGGTGTTCACCACCAAGTTGGCATTGTGCGTCACGATGATGATCTGACGCCGCTTCTTGGCATCGCGGAAGCGATGCACCAGCTCTTGGAAAATTGATTGCGGGTCCAGGTTCTCTTCGGGCTGGTCGATGATCAATGGCCGGTCGTCTTCCGCATCGATGGCCAGGTAAAGCAACAGCAGCACGATGCCGCGCGTTCCGGGCGACAACTGTTCGATGTCGACGCCGTCGTACTGCAAACCGTAGCCAACCGTAATGTGGTCGGTGCTGTACAGCCAGTCCGAGATATTTCGCGCCCATGCGCGGAAGTCGGCGTTCTCAGGCATATGGGTCCTGAGCGCCGCTTCATTGGCTTTGACGAAGTCAAAAAGGGCGGCGGCGGCCTGTGCGGCGTCACCCGTCGCCCATGCCGGCAGCAGCCCAGCGCGCGCGCATCGCAACAATTCACCGCGCCCCTTAAAGGGGCCGTTGGTACGCAAGTCCAGTAGACTTTCGCCTGTGGCAGCCCAACGCTCCAGGTCGACGATTCGACGTACCGAGAACGACAGCTTTGATAGCGAGCCGGCGGCCCCATCGATGCGTGCCTTGATGGGCGCGTAAAGGTCTGCGAGTTCCTTTTCTTCCTCGACGATGGCTTCGAAGATGGAAGCATATGCGGCGCGCCGTGCATCGACCAGTGCCCGGATGCGCTCATCGGCACCCTGGATACGCTCGATCTGCTGGAGCACCTTGGTCAGTGCGATCTCGGCCTTGGTGATCTTGTCCGATAGGGTGGTGAAGCGTTTCGCGTTCTGTGCGTCGACGCCCACCAGCGTGCGCAGACGAGCCAATTCCAGCTCCACCAAGTGGAGTGTTTGATCCGCAAGACTTGCGTCCATGGGAATCAGTGCGACGGCCGGCCCATCATTTGCCTGAACCACCGAATCGGTTTTTGCGGGTCCCTGCAGCGTGGTGACCGATAGGTACGCTTGCTTGATGCGCTCGGCCAGCAGCGAATCGACTGGGCCGACGTAGTCGAGCTTGAAGGTTTCCCAATCTGCAGCGCTTAGGCCGGCATGCTCGCGCTCGTCCTTCAGGTCGGCGAGGATGGCGGGGGCCTGCCGGGTACGGAAGTCGCACACGTCGTTTTGCAAGTGAAGCAGGGCCTGATGCCGTCGCTTGGCTTGATCCACCTGCTGACGCTTCGCGTCGACCGCGAGCGAGACTTGTTCATGGCGACTGGCTCGCTCCTCATTGCCTTTGGCGACCAGCGATTTTCGATCGGTCTTGTCCTTCTCGATCGCACGCTTTTTCTCGTCTCGGTCCTTCTCCAGCGTCTTGAGGCCGTCCTTCTTGACGCGCTCGTCGGTGAGATCGGAGGACGCCTTGGTCAGCGCCTGTTGTTGACGCTCGCGCTTCTGGCGTGATGTTTCCAGACGAATGTCCAGCAACTCTTTGAATGAGTCGGTACCCTGACGATCGTTGAGCGGATGTGCATTGAATATCACACGTTCGATCTCCGCGACCAGTGAGTCATTCAAGCCTTCCGCAGAGCAAAGCTGATCGACGAACTGCTGCGACAGGTACTGGACATACGGGCTGGCCAGCAGATCTTCCTTGTCGGTATGAGCGAGTTGATTGCTGGTCTTTTCGCCGGATGCCCATTGCAGTTCAGCTTCGCTGTTACCGAGATGTTGTTTTGCGCGGAGGATGAAGGAGCGTTCGTTCAGGTGGGGGGAGAGGGCAAGACCGCCTGCCGCAATCAGATCGGCCAGCGCGGTCTTGCCGGAGCCCCGCGCACCGATCACAGCAACGAGTCCCGCGTTCAATTCGACGGCGCCGTTCGCGATCCAGGGGGCGTTCGTGACGGACACCGAGTTGATCGTGTGGCTGTCCAGCGCACCGCGCGGCGGCTCCGCGCCGATGAAAACGCGCTCTTCGGGTTCGATACAGGTCTGGCGCAGTGAGTCGAATGTCAGGTCGCCCTTGATCCAGCAGCGGCGGTCGCCGTCAGGCTGCCCTGCTTTGGCGAGCGAATGTGCATCCGACCCGTGCAGGCAAGGTTTGCATCCGTTGTACTGGCTTTCGAGTTCTTCGACTGAGGCCGATTCCTTGCCCAGCCAAAACCGGACCTGCTTGGGATTGGCGCTGAAGACGATGTGGGCCAGGCCCTCGACGTTCTTGCGCTGTGCGGCGAACGAAGCCGTGGCGTCGCGCAGACCCGAGGTCCCGTCCTTTTCACCGCCGGCGACGGCGATTAGCGTGTTCTGCTTAACCCACTCATTTTTCGACCATGCCTGCTTGAGTTGGTCGAAGTTCACCTTGAACTGGTTTGCACCTTCGGACCATGCCGCTTCGTCGTCTGTCAGCTCCGGGTTGTGGGCGCGCCCCAGTCGAATGAGGTCGCCACGTTGGCAGCGATAAGGTTCGCCCAGGTAGGAGAACTCAAATTCCAACAGGAAGCGCTTGATGCGCTCGACGTGATCGGCATCATGAGGCGAGAAGAGCAGGTGGATGTTTACTGCCGATGCCTTCGCGGTTTCGATACCCAGCCGCAGTTCGACGTTGGGGAAAATGAGGCCCACGCTAGGCAAGCGACCGCGGCGCTTCTGGTCGACGACCTGCTCGTAGCGTTCGATGCCAAAGTAATCGGTGATGCCCAAGGCACGAATCGGAGGGCTCGATGTTTCGACGGCGCCAAGAAAGGTATCCCACGGGTCTGGCCCGGCGTACTGGTCGTTCAAAACCGTGCCAGGCGTATGAATATGTGGATCCCAGCGATGCCACATGGAACCCCGGTTGCCTAGGGTGCTAAATGAAGGGGCCATGCTTTCCTCACTGAATTTTGGCTAGACCATGTTCATTAAATGGCCTCCATTGTCATACAGAATGATGCTGCGTGTGCCTGAACAAGACGTCACCCCGGCGGACGGCCGGGGTCCAGATGCTTGATTTGATTGGATTCCGGCTTTCGCCGGAATGACGCAAGTGGATTTGTTCGGGCTTCCTTAAGGCAGTGTATGGACATACCCATAAACCTTTTGGTGTCGGACCCTGCCGAAATGAACATGTCAAAGAGGCCGCTCACTACGTCAAGTAAGAACCCATATCGGACTTCGGGCTGAGTGGAGTCGACTACTGCAATGGCCGATTATGCACAGTCGTTAGAGTCGGCAAGCCTGAACAACTGTTTGGGGTCGTGTCCTGCCGACTGACATCACCAAGGCAGCCGTTCGCGTTGCCCGGGCAAACCAGTGTCCGGTGATGTTCTGCGGACAAAGCGGATCGTTACCCCTTCGTCGCCTTTGGCCTGATCAACGGAAGGATGCGCCGATTTCACATCTGGCAGCTTACTGTCCTATACCGGCAGCCCAGTAACGTATTTCCCCCACTCAGCCAGTGACGGCCGATGGCCCGAGTAGAGCCGGTCCGCAACCGCTTTACCACAAGATGATGTCTCGTAAGCCGATACACCGCAAAGATGGATTTCATCGATTAGGAGTGTGGCCTTGAGTGGTCACGATGCAGCCCCAAATTTCACGCTGCAATAATCTGGAATTCGGTTGCCTTGACAATGGGCCGAACGTGGCGATTCTCCCGGCGCATTTCCACGATCCCGTAATGGGACATGGTTTTCAGGGTGCGAGACAGATTCCCAGGCTTGCGGCCCGTAATATCGGCCAAACCAGTGATGGACTCAGGGTGTGTGTCACGAATGGTCTTGAGCAAGGCACGGTTCTCGTCACTCAGTACTTCAGCCAGAGATTTCATTGAGGTGAACCAGATTTTGGGTTCGCCGGGTTTGGGTTTGTACTCGCCCTTGGCGATGGCCAGCATGCGTTCGCGGATTTTCTCTTGGGTCATAATCCCGATGGTGATTTTTCTCATTTCCTTGCTTCCTTTAATACGCGATCCACTTCCTTGAAGAAGTCGGCCAGTAACTGATTGGCGTCCTTGAACTCATAGGGGACACCCTTATCCGCCACATGGCGGTGTTTGTGGTCATAGGGCAGCCGCTGACCCGCAAACTTG
>JAHJQI010000015.1 GCA_018819265.1 Alphaproteobacteria bacterium | reverse complement strand
GTGATGTGGCGACCTGACATTCGCTTGTGCCCCCCGCGGGGGGCACAAGCGAATCACTCGCCATCCCAACCTGTCATCCTAGTTGTCGTCAGGCGTTCATCCTAAATGACGTCGCGCATTCAGGTCGATTAAGAAAAAATCCTGCGAGCGGGCCGTTCTGGCGAATCAGCCAGCAACCGGCTTTTTCCGCATCCCCTGATAGATCGAGAAACCGACCGAGATCGCTATCAGGACCCACAGCACGATGGCGATCGGGCTCTTCGTGAAGAAGATCGACAGCGTCCCGTAAGATTCGAGACTTTTGACGAAATAGACTTCCGCTGACTGGCCAAGGATAAAGCCAATCACGAGCGGTGCGATCTCTATGCCGATTTTCGGCGCAAGATAACCGAACACCCCGAATAGCAGCATCGTCCAAACATCGAACATGACACCGGAGTTTATGGCGTAGGACCCGGCAACGCACATCATCACGATGATCGGATAGAGCACGAATTTCGGCACCGTGACGACCATCGCGATATAGCGGATCGCAAAGAACATGATGGCGAACATGACGATGTTGGCCACGAGCAGGCCGAGCACGATCGCATGCCAGGTGCCTGGGTTCTCGCCGATGAACAATGGACCGACCTGGACGCCCTGCAACGTGAAAGCGCCGATGAGGACAGCAGTTGTGCTGTCGCCGGGAATTCCGAGCGATAGCAGAGGCACGAGCGCGCCGCCCGTTAGACCGTTATTGGACGTCTCCGAGGCAATGACGCCTGCAGGTGCTCCTTTGCCGAGCTCGCTCGGGTCGGCCGAGAAATTCTTCTCCTGCGCATAGGCCAGAATAGATGCGGCGCTGCCCCCCACTCCGGGCAGAATCCCGACAAACGTACCAATCAGGCCGGATCGCAACACGTTGATCTTTTGCTTTGCAAAAATCGAAATCGAGAACGGCGCACCTTTTGCCAGATGCACAGATTTCGTGCTCGCATCCTCGAGAACGCCCTTTTCCGCCTCTTCGAGTACCGTGGCAATACCGAAAAGTCCAATCAGAACCGGCAGCAGTGAGAAGCCATCCGACAGGTACGACTCCATGAAAGTGAACATCAGTCGCGTTTCGCCATTCCCGCCGGACGACACGTCGTACGTGCCAACGAGGCTCAACCAAACGCCGAGCACACCTGAAAAAATCCCCAGCAGCGTGTTGCTCGACAACGATGCGATGACGGTGAGTGCGAGGAGGATTATCAGGAACTTCTCGATGTAGGAAAACTTGATTGCGAAATCGGCCAGCGCCGGCGCGAAAAGAAACAGCACTAAAAGGCTTATCAGACCGCCGAGAAGTGAGGCGACGATGCCGATTTTCAAGGCTCGCTCACCCTCTCCCTTGAGCGTCATCGGGTAACCGTCGAATGTCGTCGTGATCGACGATGGAGTGCCGGGGATATTCAGAAGGATCGCCGGTACCAATCCGCCCGAGATGCCACCGACATAGAGGCCGAGTAGCAGAGCAAGGCTATGGTTGAGATCAAGCGCGTAGGTGAGCGGCAGGCAGACGGCAACCGCCATGGTTGCGGTCATGCCGGGGATGGCTCCGAAAATAATGCCGATCAGCACTCCCACGGTACTGAGCGCCAAGAACGACAGATCGAGCGCGGAGAAAAAGTCCATGACAACGAAATCCTCGTGAGCACCCAGCCTCAAGGCAGCGTGATGCGGAACAGTCGTGCGAGCACGAACCAGGCAACGGTCGGCGCGACAAGTGCATTTACAAGAATGATCGAAAGCCTGCGACTGCCGAAGTCATGTGAAAACAAGAGGCCGAGGAAGAGGATGTAGATCGCGGAGGCGATCAGAAAGCCATAGCCCCGATTGGGAAAAAAGGCGCCGAATTGCTCCATGCCGAAAATGTAAGAAACCGTCAGGATCAGCGCGCCTACGAGACGCATTACATCAACTCTGCCTTCAGCGAACTCCAGCGAACGGCGGCCGACGGCGATGTCCCTGACGAGCGGAATTCCATAACTGTAGCCGATCATCGCGAGGAGTAAGACGAACAGCCATTGAATGAGATAAGGAAAGAACAGATGCGATTGAGCGAAATCGATCTGCACCTTCATAAGTTCGCTGACAAGTTCCATGGCTGCTTCCAAAAGACTGCAAGGTTACAAACCGACGCAGATCTGATGCACGAATAGGATCCGCGCCGCCTCGCGGGATCGGCACCCTGCCGATCCCCTTTCCTTAGTCCGAACTGACGGAACGTTCGCAGCTACTTGATGGCGGCGATAATGTCCTCGATCTGCGCCGCCTTGTCCTTTAGATAACTTTCGGCCTCGGCTGATGGCTTGAAGTTGGGAATGAAGAACGACTTTTTCTGCGTTTCCTGAACCTTGCCCTCGGCGAAGATTTCGGTGAGCGCCTGATCAATCTGAGCGACGATCGCCGGATCCATGTCCTTGTTGTAAAGGAAGAAGAATTCCTTGTCGAAATTGAAGTTCGATTTCTCGTCCTTGGGAACGACAACGGCTGGAGAAGCGAATTTCAGAAGCTCTTCCCGACTGGTCTGCCCGAGACCTTCAGGATTGGCCTGCTCGAGCGTCTTTTCTCGAGCGGGCAGCCACATGAATTTCATGGCCTTCTGATCGTCGGCGGGCAATCGCGTATACTGCTCGTTGGCCTGAACCGAGCCATGGATCAGGTCGGCCTGACCATCGAACAGCAGCTGGTTTTTGTCGGCCTGCGACCCGGTGTTGACCGCGGCAAGATTGCCTTCCTGACCAGGATACTTGAGCTTTACCGCGTTCTTCATGGCCGTGTAGCCGATTTCGGAGACGCCACCTGGCTGGATCGCCACGCGGACCCGGGTGCCTTTCCCGGCCGCTTCCATCAATTCTTCCAGACTATTGTAGGGCGACTTTTTCGGAGCAACGAATGCATCGCCAGGATTGATCGCGACGGTGGGTCCGATCTTAAAATCGGAAAACGGATTATCGTAGCCCTTCTGGCCGTAGAGATGACCCAGGTAGGACTGGTCGTGGAATATCATCACGACACTGCCATCAGAGATGCGCTTCAGCAGCCCGAATGCAGCGCTGGCACCGACAGCATCGACCTTGGCGTTGATTCCGAGCTTCTGCGACAGTGCTTCGGCAATGATCGCAGAGTTCTGATACGTGTCGCCACCCGTCGACTTCGAGCCGATGACGATTCGGAGATTGTCAGCAACCTTGGCTTCGGCATTGGCAGCCGTCGTTGCGGCAATTAGGCCGCACAGCGCGGTACCGGCGGCATAGAGCATCTGTTTCATCGATGAACTCCTCCCAGGGATGACATTGGCGGTGGTCTCTTGGCGTAGCTCAGATCTGACCGAGGCCACTCAATAGCGGTGCATGTTGCGCCCAATCTTGCCCGGCAGCGCGCTTGCCAACGACCGTTGGACCAGCAATGGAGGGCAAATGTTAGCGCTGTCATTACGCATATGATAAGCCAAAAGGCTTGTCAATGCACTATATGCGCACCCACCGACAGATCAGCAATTTATTTCCGGGAGAGCCGTCAAGCGCCTGTTAATGCGCGGAATTAGGAAACGCTACTAAGCTGGCTCTTGTAGAAATTTTCGATACGGCTGGCAAAGTTCACGTGGCAAAGAGCCGAAAGAAGCCAGGTGTTCTGCATCAATGCTGCAAGCGAAAACATTGAGGGTTTGTCACGCCGTCTCGCGCTCGATGATCTCGAATCCGACGTCGACGACAGGGTCGTCCAGCAATTCTCCGTCGATCCTGCGGAGAAGGGCTTCGGCGGCGCGCCGGCCCATTTCCGGCCGGTCGATTCGCACCGTTGAGAGCGCTGGGAAAGTTTCGGCAGCAAAGCTTTGGTCGCCAAACCCGAAAACCGCGAAATCTTTAGGTATTGAGAGACCTTGCGCTTGCGCCTCGATCATCGCCCCATGCGCCAATGTGTCGGAACTGCAAATCACGATAGCCCCATTGACGCCCTGCTCGATAAGCTGACGCATGCCTTCGCGCCCGCGTCGCAAATCAGTCGGGGCCGGCACGGCTGCAAACGTGAGGCCGGCGATGCCGCGACGTGTCAGCCGGGCCTTCATCACCGCCTCTCTCAATCGAGCCCGCCGGTCGGATGCACACAGCGAAGCGAACTTCGTAAATCCCTTGTCGACAAAGTGATCGATGACACTCTCGCCCAGGCGCTCGTGCGAAAATCCGACAGCGACATCGAGAGGCGTTGTCGTGAGATCCCACGTTTCAACCACCGGAATCCGGGCCGCCATAAGCTGCCGGCGGCATTCCAGAGTGTGCTTCACCCCGGTCAGAAGGATCCCGTCGGGCCGGCGGCTGAGCACTGTCGTGACAATCTCGTGCTCGCTCTCTTCGGTATAACCGCATTCGCCAAGCATGACCTGATAGCCAGAGGTTTTCAGTGCCTCGCTGAAGTAGTGGATCGTTTCCGCGTAAACTGCATTGGTCATTGCGGGCACGAGGGCTGCGATCAGCCGGCTCCTTCGCGAAGCCAATCCCCCAGCCAGCATGTTGGGAACGTAGCCGGTCTGTTCGATTGCCCGCGTCACCCTTTCCAGCGTGGACTTGGCGACCTTGTCGGGATGGTTCAACGCGCGCGATACTGTGATGGTCGAAACGTTGGCAAGCCGCGCCACATCTTCCAGCGTCACGCTGTCCAGACCTCGCCTGGCGGGTGTTTTGCGTTCAGCCGGTTTCACTTCGAGATCATCTGCGCCGGCTGTGTGTGGTGTTCTGCTCAATTTGTCCCTCCGGACTTCGACTTCCAGTCAGCGACTTCGAACTCAGCATTAATCTGCATGGAGATTCGAGCGCTGACAACTTTTTCAGGATAACTGCTATCATCGTCGTGAAGCTGATAAATACGCGAAAAAAACATCATTGACGCCGAATTATGTTAGCGCTAACATACAGCGCCGAATGACTGCCGGGCAGGCCTGCCCCAATGAACCACATTGACCGGGAGGTCGCTTCGAATGACTACCAAGACACCCGTGATCACCGCCATGAGGGTCATCCCGGTCGCTGGCAGGGACAGCATGTTGCTGAATTTGAGCGGCGCGCACGGTCCCTACTTCACGCGCAACATTGTCATTCTCGATGATTCCTCCGGCAATCGCGGCGTTGGCGAGGTGCCAGGCGGCGAAGGCATCCGCAACACGCTTGAAGATGCGAGCGACCTTGTCGTCGGAAAATCAATCGGCGCTTATAAAAATGTTCTTCTCACAGTCCGACGCACTTTCGCCGATCGCGATAGTGGCGGACGCGGATTACAGACGTTCGATCTGCGCATCACCATCCATGCCGTCACTGCGATAGAAGCGGCAATGCTCGATCTTCTTGGCCAACACCTTGAAGTGCCGGTCGCTGCTCTTCTCGGCGATGGCCAGCAGCGCGATGCAGTCGAAATGCTGGGCTATCTCTTCTTCGTCGGAGACCGCACCAAGACGGCCCTCGATTACGTCGACAATCCCAACGCGGCAAACGACTGGTTCCGGGTACGTCACGAAACGGCGATGACACCTGATACGGTAGTGCGGCTCGCCGAAGCAGCCTATGAGCGCTATGGCTTCAATGACTTCAAACTCAAGGGCGGCGTGCTCGAAGGCGAGCGGGAAATGGAAGCGACCGCCGCTCTGAAGGCGAGGTTCCCGGACGCCCGCATTACGCTCGACCCGAACGGCGGTTGGCTTCTCGACGAGGCAATCAGCCTATGCAAAGCGAATCGTGACGTACTTGCCTACGCCGAAGACCCTTGTGGCGCCGAGCAGGGATATTCCTCGCGCGAGATCATGGCCGAGTTTCGCCGTGCGACCGGCATTCCGACGGCCACCAACATGATCGCCACCGACTGGCGCGAGCTCGGGCATGCGATCAAGCTGCATGCCGTCGACATTCCGCTTGCCGATCCGCACTTCTGGACGATGCAGGGCTCCGTACAGGTTGCGCAGCTCTGCAACGAGTGGGGTCTCACTTGGGGATCGCACTCAAACAACCATTTCGACATTTCACTCGCGATGTTCACGCACGTCGCCGCCGCCGCCCCAGGTAGGATCACAGCGATTGATACGCACTGGATCTGGCAAGACGGCCAGCAGCTCACACAAGAGCCACCCCGGATACGCGGTGGACTTGTTGCTGTTCCCGAGCGGCCGGGCCTCGGCGTCGAAATCGACATGGCCGAAATAGAAAAAGCCCATGCTCTCTACAAATCGCATGGCCTCGGTGCACGCGACGACGCCGCAGCGATGCAATACCTCATCCCGAACTGGAAATTCGACAACAAGCGCCCGTGTCTCGTGCGCTGAGACCGCCACAGTCCTTCAATCCAAGGCCACCGGAGAACTACCACAATGCGTGAGAACAAGATCCGCTCGATTTGGAAATCCGGGGGGGCCGTGATCAACGGCTGGCTCGCCATCCCAACATCATTCTCCGCTGAAGTCATGGCCCATCAGGGCTGGGATTCGCTCACCGTGGACCTCCAGCACGGCGTCACCGACTACCACTCTGCCGTATCCATGTTCACCGCCATCTCGACGACAAGCACGATGCCGATCGCGCGGGTTCCGTGGAATGAGCCAGGCATCATCATGAAGGTGCTTGACGGCGGCGCATACGGCATCATCTGCCCGATGGTGAACTGCCGCGATGATGCCGAGCGCTTTGTTTCGGCAACCCGTTATCCCCCCGCCGGAAACCGCAGCTTCGGACCGATCCGCGCGCTGCTTTACGGCGGCCCCGACTATCCGCAGCATGCCAACGATACCGTCGTGACACTCGCCATGATCGAGACACGTAAGGCTCTCGATAATCTGGACGATATATTGAGCGTTGAGGGGCTGGATGCGGTCTACATCGGTCCGGCAGACCTTTCGATGTCGCTCGGCTGCACACCCACATTCGACGACGTGGATCCACCCGTCGCCGAGGCGATTGAGATGATCCTGAAGAAGTCGAAGGAAAAGGGCGTTGTGCCGTGCATTCATAACGGTACGCCAGAAGCGGCACTCAAGCGGATCGCAAAGGGCTTCCAGTTGGTGACCATCGGCTCAGATGCACGGCTTATGGCGGCGGGCGCGCAGGGTGTCATCGGCAAGATGCGCGATGGTTTGGCCGCGACAGGTGGCGGTAGCTACTGAGCGGCCAGAAAAGTGAACCAGCCCGACACAGCATAATGAATTATCATGAGTAATCTTGGATTCATCGGCCTTGGAATCATGGGCGCGCCCATGGCCGGCCATCTCATTGCAGCGGGCCATTCGGTCAGTCTCAACAGCCGGTCAGGCGTCCCTTCCGAACTGACTGCTGCGGGTAACAAGGAGTATAATACCCCACGAGAAGTCGCAGCGAATGCCGAAATCATCTTCTTGATGGTCCCGGACACGCCGCATGTGGAAGCAGTCCTATTCGCCGACAATGGTGTCGCGTCGGGCCTCAAGCCTGGCAGCATCGTCGTCGATATGAGTTCAATCTCTCCCATTGCAACGAAAGCCTTTGCCAAGCGCATCAACGACCTCAATTGCGAATACCTTGACGCCCCCGTTTCAGGTGGCGAAGTCGGCGCCAAAAATGCGACCCTTTCAATAATGGTCGGCGGCAGCGAGGCCACATTCGCCAAGGTGAGGCCGCTGTTCGAGTTGATGGGCAAGAACATCACCCTTGTCGGCGGCAACGGTGACGGACAGACAGCGAAGGTTGCCAACCAGATCATCGTGGCACTCAATATCGAGGCCGTGGCAGAAGCACTTGTCTTTGCAGCCAAGGCCGGCGCGGACCCTGCCAAGGTGCGTTCGGCGCTGATGGGCGGCTTCGCCGCCTCCAAAATTCTTGAAGTGCACGGTGAGCGCATGGTCAAGCGCACCTTCGATCCGGGGTTTCGCATCGAGCTGCACCAAAAGGATCTCAGCCTTGCACTGGCAAGCGCGAGAGAGATCGGCGTTGCTTTGCCCAATACGGCAACCGCGCAGGAGCTGTTCAACACTTGCTGCGCACATGGCGGCAAGGGCTGGGATCATTCGGCGATGGTGCGGGCGCTCGAGAAGATGGCCGATTTCGAAATCTCGTCGCAAGACAGCTGAGACATCAATAGTAGCGGCGCCCGAGGAGGCGTCACCAAATGACAGATAGCTTGTGTGCACCGCTCTATATCAAGATGCACGGTGCCGACAACGTGGCCATCGTGGCAAACGATGGCGGCCTGCCGGGGCTCACCCGTTTCCCCTGCGGCCTTGAACTTACCGAGCGCGTTCCGCAAGGACATAAGGTGGCGCTCGCCGACATTCCGGCGGGCGGTGCCATTACGCGCTACAACGTCACAATCGGGTATGCGCTCGACGACATCCCGTCCGGGAGCTGGATCAACGAGTTCAAGCTCCAGATGCCGGCTCCGCCGCGCCTCGATCGCCTGCCGATGGCAACGCGGCAAGCACCTAAAATGCACCCGCTAGATGGCTACACGTTCCAGGGATTTCGCAATCCCGACGGCTCGGTCGGTACACGAAATATCCTCGCAATTACGACAACGGTGCAATGCGTGTCGGGCGTGGTCGAACATGCGGTCAAGCGAATCAAGTCCGAACTTCTGCCGCGCTACCCGAATGTCGACGACGTTGTCGGCCTCGAACATACGTATGGCTGCGGCGTTGCAATCGACGCACCCGACGCGGCTATCCCGATCCGGACGCTTCGCAACATCAGCCGTAATCCCAACCTAGTCGGCGGCACGATGATCGTGAGCCTCGGCTGCGAGAAACTTCAGCCCGACCGACTTTTGCCGGCCACAGCGAACGGCAGCGACCGGGGCTATGATCTCGTCACCTTGCAGGATGATGCATACGTCGGGTTTGACTCGATGATCGTCTCAATCATGACGACGGCGGAGCGGCATCTCTCGCAACTCGACCAGCGCCGGCGTGAGACGTGTCCCGCTTCGGACCTCGTCGTGGGCGTACAGTGCGGCGGCAGCGATGCCTTCTCCGGCGTGACGGCCAATCCGGCGATCGGGTACGCTTCCGACCTGCTCGTGCGTGCAGGAGCCACGGTGATGTTTGCCGAAACGACCGAAGTCCGTGACGGCATCGACCAGTTGACGGCGCGGGCCGCCAGTGAAGAGGTGGCGCTCGACCTTATCAGGCAAATGGAGTGGTATGATCGCTATCTCGCTCGCGGCGAGGCCGACCGAAGCGCCAACACCACTCCTGGCAATAAGAAGGGCGGCCTCTCCAACATCGTCGAGAAGGCGATGGGCTCGATTGTAAAGTCTGGCAGCGCGCCCATCTCGGGCGTCGTGCCACCAGGAGAACGGGCAGTCACGAAGGGTCTTCTCTATGCGGCGACGCCAGCCAGTGATTTCATCTGTGGGACCTTGCAACTCGCCGCAGGGATCAACCTGCATGTCTTCTCAACAGGACGCGGCACACCGTACGGCCTTGCAGAGGTTCCTGTGATTAAGGTCGCCACGCGCAACGACCTCGCGCGCCGCTGGCACGACCTGATGGATCTCAACGCCGGACGCATCGCCACGGGTGAGACAACGATTGAAGAGATGGGCTGGGAATTGTTCCGGCTAATGCTCGATGTCGCCAGTGGCAGAAAGACTTGGGCCGAGCGCTGGCAGCTACATAACTCCCTGACGCTCTTCAACCCGGGCCCTGTTACGTAAGCCACAATCCGAAATACATCGGCAATGCGATCAAATAGCGGTCGTTCCGGCTGCTATTGCCTGTCAGGACGACCATGTCTCAATGTGATTGCGCATTCCGGTGAAGGCGACCATGCATTCCGGTGCATGGCGACCACTTGATCCGGTCGATGACGACCAGGGCGGCGCAAGGGTTTGATGGCGCCGTTGGATGCAGGCTTTTGATCTCAGTGTTCGTGGGTTTGGTCAAG
>JAHJQI010000157.1 GCA_018819265.1 Alphaproteobacteria bacterium | reverse complement strand
TGCTTGACGAAAGGGGCAGACGCTGACATCAACGAAGCTATCCAGCGGCACTGAAACCGCCGCCCTCCAACTGGTCGCGATCAATCGGAACGGATGGTCGCGATGCGCCGGAACAACCGGTCGCGATCACCGGAATGCGCAGGTAGCTGAGGTACGACGCAGATCATGCAGCGTCCAGTCGGTTGTGGAGCACAGCGCGTTGAGCGCCCGCTTGCCTTTGGAGTAGCCAGAATAAGCTTGGTCTGGTTTGCCTCGGGCCGGGAAGACAAAAGGACTGTCAACGTGACGAGGTAGGTTCTCGATGAGAATGATGACTGAATCGCTCAGTGGTACGCTGTGCATCCGATGGTTCTTAGTGCGGGAACCGGGAATGGTCCAGAGTTTCTCGTTCATATCGATCTCAGACCATTGCATCCCGACCACTTCACCCCGCCGCTGCGCGGTGAGAATCAAGAGCTCTACGATTGGGCCAAACGGCCAGCCGATCGCTGCTGTACCCTGCAGGACATTGGTTAGTTCTCCGTCACTCAGCACCCGCTCCCGAGCCACTGGCCGTCCTGGTGCTTTGAGAGTGAGACACGGACTCTGAGCGATGAGGCCACGCTCTACGCACCAGTTGAAGAACTTGCGGATGGCGGCAAACGCATGGCGTGCTGCCGCTGGAGTGCCCGCCGCTTCAATGCCGTCGATGACGGAAAGCACATCGGCGCGAGGAATCTCCGCCACTGGCTTGCGTTGCCAAACCGGCACAAAGACTGCTTGGAGCAACCGAGTGGTTTCATACGCTGTACTTTGCCGATTGCGACGCTGGCAGTGGCTCTCAACGAATTGCGTCACCACGTCTGAGAATAGGTTGCTCTTGGTCGCCTTGTGGCTGCGCCGCGAAGCTTGCGGGTCTTCACCCTTGGCCACTATCCCCAACGCTTGCTGCGCCTGCTGACGCGCCGCTTGGAGTGACACGGCCGAGTAGCGACCGAGACTGAGGCGCCGGAACGCACCTTCATGCCGGTGGACGACGAAGAACGTCTTGGTGCCAGCGGCGGTCACGCGGACGCCAAACCCCGGCACCTTGCCGTCGTAGTACTCCGCCCGGCCAGAGGCCGGGGAAGCCAGTTTACGGAGGAAAAGGTCGGTAAAGGCGGGGTTCTGTTTCATCGGGTCTGGAAGTCGTTTGGGAAGCACAGGGGAAGCAAAATGACGGGTGCTTCAGGGTTGCGCTATGTTCAGATAAGGCTACCTAATACCATGATTTTAATGTGAAATCACGTCCATTACGTGACCGCCTGAGAAACTATGAAAAGCGTATTTTCCAAACTACGCATCTGGGGGTCAGGAGTTCGAATCTTCTCCGGTGCGCCAATAAAATCAATCACTTAAGCCTCATCTCATCGCTCCCAGAAATCCAAAAAATGACCACGGCTAACGGCTTGCCGAGAATAACTTCGCAAGCCTGACGGGATTCTGAGGGCCCTCAGCCCAAATTCCGGCTAACAGTTAGCAATTCGTTCCCTGTGACAATTTCTTTTTGAACACCACTCAATTTGAGGCACCCATCTTTCTGCAGAGGCGTAACTGACACTGTCTCAATCGATGGGCCGCTCGGCAGTCGCCAGAGGCAGAAAGAGGGCCGACGGGTGATCACTGACCGCCAGGAAGCCACGGTGTGCGGGCTCTTCGCTGAATGCGGCGCTCGAGTCGCGCCTGGGTTTCCTGATTTTTCTTTCTTGTCGTCATCATGACCTCCATCAACAATGATAAGGCAAATTGCTGTACAACACGGCATTAAGTTGCATCCGCATTCTCACTTGTCGCGGGCAGCCCCGATCACCGATGCACGCAGCCGTTGCGCCGCCCGAGGAAGTCGGCCGAGATTGAGACGCGCTTGCGCGCGGCCCGATAGCAGGAATCGCACTGCGGCAGATCATGATGGCCGGGGTGGCGCTGATCGAGACTTAGGCTCAGCAAGACATAGGTTCACACGCTCAAGACCCACCCGTGCCGACCGCTCAAAGCGACACTGAAG
>JAHJQI010000156.1 GCA_018819265.1 Alphaproteobacteria bacterium | reverse complement strand
CAGCACGTGATCGAAGTCACCTGCCCGGTCGCGGAACACGCCCGAGAACGCCTCAGGCGCCAGGGCTATGGCTTCCAGCCCCGGCATGGCGGCCTTTTTGGCCCACCGTGCCACGGTTTGGTTGAGATCAAGGTCGAGCACCAGGACGCTCCTGCCATCCTGGGCCCATTTGGCGGCGATCGCGGCACATGTTGTGGATTTGCCGACACCGCCTTTCGAGGACGCAAACGAAACAATCAAATCAAACTCCCAAATAATTAAAACAATAAATCAACAAAACAATGATTGCATAAATTAAAAAGAATGCAAGCCAAACAATCCTAGCTTGCCGATTTGGCTAAATGCGAACTTCAACAAATAGCCAAGCATGCAAATCCATGGAATGGCAAATCTGCAAACTAATATCTATGCACTTCGGCAAATCCATATCCAAGCAAATGAGCATTTGCCTATCAGCCCAGCGCGATACCTTGTGACTTTGCAAATCTGGGCAAGACAGCAAACCCACAAATAAGGATTTGCCTGTTTGCACACTCCATCGACCCCGCAAAGGATTGTTTTCCAGAATGCAGGTCGCCCAAATCGCGCTCTGACGGCCTGAGGCATTCAAGACTGCAGGGCTGCGGGGGACCCCAATCCCTCGATCAACGCACTCAGCATGCCGCATTTGCGTGTTTTGACACCCTCCAGGAGCGCCCAAGCCTTTTTGGCGCCCGTAATTTTCTGTTTGCCTTCTCGCAAAGCAAAATCTCGATCCCTCGGCTGCCTCGAACTCCTGTCATCTGTCACCTGCCATGCCGTTGTCACCAACGAGGTGCGGCGACCGCGCGCGTTAGCGCAAAGGGAGGGTGAGGACATCAAAACACCGCGGTCCGGCAAAGCCGGCCGCGTCCAATGTCGCGCCGCAGGCGCGCTCGGGGTGTTTGACTTGCCTGAGGAGTGCACGTTGATTTCGCTCATGGCGATCTCACCTGTTGTGCATCGAATCCTGTCGTCTCACCGTTCAAAGATTCTATTTAAGATTCTAAAGGTTCAGATTCCACGCGATGAACCGCCAGCATTTCTGCGGCTTACAGCGCGCTTAAGTGAGAAAACGGGCGGACAAGGTGAGAAAATGGGCGGGTTCAGGTGAGGAAATGGGCTGAGTCGCGTGAGGAAATGGGCGAGGGCAGGTGAGAAATTGGGCGGCAAAACTGAGCGACAAGTGAGGAATTGGGCGGGTTCACACCAGGCGATGCCATCGGCCTGTGGACAAGTGAGGCGCACACGGAATAATCTCACCCGGACGGACAAGAATCGGTCACAGTTGATTCGTGACTGCTCCAACCCACGAGACCCGAAGCGACCCCATTCCGACACTGGCCTTGAAGGTCGTCGGCGATCCGCTCGACCCCAACGACCGCGCGGTTTTCATCAAGCCGACCGAGCTTGTTGACGCCGTCGAGATCACGCCGCTCAACCGCTCCGAATTGATCCTCTACAATCAGCTGATCGCCAATGCCTGGAATGCGATCGAGCCTGGCAAAGTGTTTACCGTTGCCAAGTCGCGGCTGCGCGGCAGCCACGAATCAAACGATCGCCTGCACGACTCCTTTGACCGGCTGATGTCGGCGTTTGCCAAGGTCAAGGTGCGTGATCCCAAGTCGGGTCTCATCAAGACGGTGCGGATCAATCTGCTTGGCCCCAACGCGGAAGAGGAAGGCGAGGAGGGGTTGTTCCACTACACGCTGCACCCGAGCTTGATGGAGGTGCTGAAATCGAGCCGCAGCTGGGCAAGGCTCAGATCCGAGATGCAGTATCTGTTGCGCTCCAAATACTCGATCCGGCTGTACGAGATGATCGAGCAGCGCATCAACCTCAGAAAGCAGGCCGACACCTTTGCTATTCCCGACCTCAAGGGTTTGCTGGGCGTGCCCAAGGGCAAGCTTTCGCGCTTTGCCGACTTCAACGCCCAGTGCCTCAAGGTGGCGGTCGGCGAAGTCAACCAGCTGACGGATTTCGAGGTGGCCATCGGCCTCAAGAAGCGCGGCCGCATTGTCGAGACGATCACGCTCACCTGGATGAAGAAATGCCCCGAAGCACGCATTGAAGCGGCCAACGAACGCCAACGCTCGCGCATCGGGCGCATCGCCCGCCGCAAAGCCACCGTCGAGGTCATCGTATGACCGCCGCCCAATTCCTCACCGTTGAGAAGCGAGGGCGGCTGTGCGGAGAAAGCGGAAGTCGCGGGTTTGGTGGCGATGCGCACTTTCAAGGTGTCGTTGAACTTCCGCTGTCACTCCGAACTCGAACCCTCGCGCCCGATCAGGCGATAGCAAGTGCCGACTGCCGCGCCGAAATCATGCTTGACCAAGTTTGATGAATGCGTCGAACAACTTGACCCAGCGATCGAGGGTCCGCTTGTCGAATGCGTCGATGCCGCGTTGCAGCGCACGCCTCTTGGCCTCCAATGACAGCGCTATCTTCCAGTGGTTTTCGAGTTCGAACTTGTTGCTCTTCGCCCAAGCCTCGACCTGCGGCACGAAAGGAGTGTCCGGCTTGATCACATCGGCCAGTTGTTGGTCGGGGCGGCGCTCGATGCGATCCATGATTTCCGCGAGGAAGGACGCCGGGAAAAGATCCTCGACCTCGGCGTCATCAAATACAAATTCTTTCAACGACAGCAGGCGGTCCGGCGCAGCGGCGTAGAGATTGGAGCGTAGCTCCTTCATCGCAGAACGAGCAACCACGTCATCATCGAACAGGATGGCCGGCAGCTGTTCATCACGACCAGTGAGTATCGCCGCCGTGATACGCGCAGACTTGGCGCCTCCTGCCGGCGGGAACACCAGTTCGCTCGTGGGCTTTATGGCGGCAGCAGCGGTCAGCAGTGTCTTGATGGTGGTCAAATAGTGCTGATCCGACGGGCCTTCGACAATAATCGGCTTGCAACCGATCAGCAGGCTTTCGGCGATGTTCAAGTTGAGGGCCGAATAGACGGCATATGCTGCACCCGGCTGAGGATCGCCGGGGCCACCACGCAAATCCGGGGTGGCTTTGGTGGTGCCGTCCGGTGCAACGAAGACTTTTCGGGCGCGATCGAGCCGATCGGGCTGCACGAGGAACGGCGAATGTGAGGTATAGACGATCTGGTTGGATTGGGCAGACAGGCTCTCGAAGAACGCAGAAAGATCGCGCTGCGCAAGCGGATGCAGCGACATGCCTGGCTCATCCAGCAGGAGCACGGCGTTCTCGTGCTGGCCTTCACTCTCGACGAGAAAGACGAGATAGAAGCTCAGGAACCACTGCAGCCCGGTGCTCCGGCTTTCAAGCTCGATTTCCTCCGGACGGCGGTCGTCGGAGACCCAGATGCGGAAGTGATCGCCATCGGCGTCGAACCGGAACCGATAATCGCCCTGCTTCCACCACGCCTTGAACTCCTTGGTGAGGGAAGTCGATGCCGATTGCAGCAGGATGGCGCGGGTGCGTTTGGCCTCGGCCACCGTGGCGATTTCGTCGGGGGTGGGCTGGCGGTTCTGGTTCTGCGGGTCCTTGAAATCGCGGCCGAGTTCAAGGATCTCTTCGGGCTTCAGGCGCACGAACGAGAACAACACGCGCAACGTCCGCGCCTTGGCTTCCTCCTTGGCTCCGAGATCGGTGCGCTTCAGGTTCTGAACGACGTGCGGGAGATAGATCTCTGAGTCGAGATTGCCGTAGTTGGCATAGTAGACGAATTTTGGAATCAGCTCGACCACGAGTTTGACGACTTCGGCGCTTGCCGCAGGTTCTGGCCGCGAAACCGAAGCGACGATCCCCGTAAGATGCTCGATCATTTGGTGCAGCAACGGCGCGATGGCACTGGTCTTGGCCGGTTCAGTAGGCAAGAGGGCCGACACCGCCTCGAGCACCGAACGGACTTCGCCAGCAGTCATCGTTTGGCCGGCTGGCAATCTGGTGATGGCCGCCGAAACGCCTGCCTTCAGCCCATCGACGAACCCGGCCTCTGATTTCAGAGCCTTGGCATCGCCGATATCTGCGAGCAGCGTTTCGAGCTGGGCGCGGATGTCTGACGTTCCAATGTCGCTTATGTGTGCGTACTTCGGGAAGGCAATGGTGTAGCGCTTGTCGTAGTAGCGCGTGACCTCGACACACGAGGCTTCCTCGGAGGAGATGCCAGCTTTCGCGGCCACGACATCAGCATGCTCGGCGTTTTCAAACAGTGCGGTGACGAAGGCGAAATCCGCCGGGGCTTCCCGGATGGCCGTGAAGAGGGACTTTGGATAGTCAGATGTGGGATGAAGCTCGCCCTCGCGTGCCGGGTTGAGCTTCCACAGGGGCATCAGCAGATTCGACTTGCCGGACTCGTTGACGCCGATCAGAGCCGTGACATCATCCAGCTCGATCCAACCGCTGTCTCTCACTGATCGAAAGTCAGTGACTTTGAATTTTAAGAGATTCATGTTCGATCTGAGAGTTGTAGGTTGATGGTGCGCACGCTCGCTGCATCATCCGGCAGGCCTACCGATTCGACAACCGTTCTTGTGAATTGTCACTTTGTTATCAACGGGTTTGATCGAACTCAGAAGCGCGCCCCAGTAAGACAAGCCGCAAGAAAGGGTCGCAGACCAAGGTGTTGTGCCAAGACCCCGGGTGCCAACAAGTTGGCGTTCCCACCTTCAATGAACGCGATCCCTCCGATTCCGGACATGTCGGCGATGGCAAAATCGCCGTCGGCCCGACCATCAGCGAGGTCGGCTTCTGGGATAGCGCCGTCGAATGCCTCGACCAAGCTTGCGCTATTTTGAATACGCCACCGTCAGTTTATAGGCTCCTGCAGCGTCGCCGTAATAATCGCTCACTCGCACGCGAAATACTTTCCCCTGGTTTGTGGAGAACGAGAAGGCGAGATCTGCACCTGCCGTCGTATTGTATTTGTGTGTGAGATGGGCTTTGTCATCGGTATACACGTCGATACGCGGTCTCAGCGTAGTCGACGCATTGATAAGCTTCACCTGCAGCTCCTTGGCGCCGTCCGGCGCTTCGACCTTGAAGAAATCAAGGTCCTTTCCGTCCATGATACTGGCTTCGATTTCCGTGTCGGCGGGGATAGACCGTGCATTCAGAATCCCGGTGTTGGGTTCGTACTTATCGTAGGCCTTGCTGGCGCGGACCTCCAAGAGGTAACCGCCGGTGCTTTCGCCGTAGTAATTGCTGATACGGACCAGATAGCGCGTGTCGGGCTCGCTCACGAAGCGGTAATCGAGATTCGAGCCGGGTGTCGTGCTGTGGCGGTGGCCAACACTCACTTTGTCGGAGCTGAACAACTCAATGCGCGGCTCCAGCGTAGTCGAGCGGTTGTCGAGCTTAATGACGATCCAGTCGCGATATGTGGAGGGTGTCACGAATGCAAATACGTCAGCGTCCTTTGCCTCGCCGACCGAAGCCGAGATCCATTTCTGGAGCGGGATTGCATTCGTATTCAGGCCGTCATTGTTGGGCTCGTTCTCCTGCGCCGTTATGATGACTTCTTTCGGGGCTTCGAGCTTCAGCGTTTCCAAGGCCTGCGCCTTGCGAACCTCGACGATTTCCCTGTTGAAGTCTTTCGAAATGCTGCGAGCCGCCTGAACGGTCTGCTCGATCCGCTTCTTGGCTTCCGCTGCCGGGATCGCGGGCCCGGCGCTTTCCTTGTCGACTGGTATCTCTTCTTGGGTCGAGTTGGCCTGGGTCGCAGATACTGATCGCTCGACCACCGCGGAGATTTCCTGGAGCTTCGAGTCGTAAGCTCGGGCCTTCGACTTGCATTGGAGAAACTGTTCGGGGTTCACCCTTCCGGCGTCGAGTACCGTGCAGCACGTCTTTAGGTTAAGCGCCGTCATCTGCGCGCGTTCCCCGAGTTCAACGAGTTGCTCTTGTCCAATCGAGACCTCTCCTTCAGTCTTCAGGAAGCTGATCCTGGTCGACAAGCCGAGAGAAGCCTGCTTGAAGATCGCTTCGCAAGGTGAGGCGCGCATCGCCACGTAATCGTATGCGAGATAGACAAGAACAAACGCCAGCAACACGCCCGAAACGGCGAATAGGGGGGTGAGGATACCGATTTTTCGCGATGACGAACCGGAAGCATGCTCAGATTGTTTTCCGTCTTCATTAGACATTTCACCCCCCTTCATCGAAGGCATATGTGCACGTTCTGAGCGGCGCTGATCATACAGAAACGTAACCACGCAGCTTGGCCCGGCCCGTTAAGCTAATCGAATGATTGTTTCTATTTTCGCTGACGATAATCGGAGACGCCGCAGTCCCAAATGCCGTCTGTCCCTTGTTAGTTGCGCCACAACTGCAATCCATTCATAAGCGGACATACGGTTGGCGTCGACCCGCGGTTGTCAGCAAGGCTCGTGGGATGACGGCTTCGGGATCGACCGACCGTGAATCTCTGATGCGTCGACGTCATGGGCCAAACGGTCGTGCAGAGCACAATTGGTCCCCAATCCAAGCGCAAATTTGCCGCGTCGTTGCGGAAAAATCGAAATCGAAGAGTGGTCCCCCAGGAGTTGGTGCAATGATCGGCGAACGACCGGATTGCGATCGCGCCCGGGTGCTTGGCGCCGCAGCTCGCGTTGCTTCGGCCTTGAGACTGGACGCGCCCATTCCCGAAATCGTGTCGTCAGAAAGACTTAAGTGTCAACGTTAAGAACATTGGCTTTGGTGGGACTTGGAATTGCGGCGATCCACGGATTTATCTATCGCCAAACCGGGGAGCTTGATCCATGCGGTGCCGCCACCAAGCGTCTAAGGCAGGACTATCCCGTTAGTAACAGCAACGTCGGATTTGGGCTAGATTACCTCGACGCTCTCCCGGGTAGCTCGGACTACGGGTGGAACTCGCCGTACCTCCGCGATTCGAATTTCCGCGATTCTCTGGCCAAGAGATTGACACTGGAAAGGTGGGGCGTAGCTGGTTGCTACGTCCCCGCTGTTTTTGGATGGGGGCTTGTCCCCCCTTCCCCCATGCCCGAGTTCGACTTGAGATGATCCAACCCCACTGACGGGCGCAGACGAACGTCAGCGTTGGAGAAGCGGCTAGCAGGCAGCACCGTCGCTTAGGTCAAAAACCCCGCCTCAGCTTGCCGTTCTGGTTGTGGCAGGTCTACCTGCGCATTCCGGTGAAGGCGACCATGCATTCCGGTGCATGGCGACCACTTGATCCGGTCGATGACGACCAGGGCGGCGCAAGGGTTTGATGGCGCCGTTGGATGCAGGCTTTTGATCTCAGTGTTCGTGGGTT
>JAHJQI010000274.1 GCA_018819265.1 Alphaproteobacteria bacterium | reverse complement strand
GTCGACGAGACTGATCTCGTCACTCATGAAATACGGCTTTTCCGCGAATATCGGCGACACGCCGGTCAAGCTTTCACGAAGCTCTTTGCGAGCCTGCGCGCGTTGCGGCTCAGCGGTACGCTGGTCAAGGATACGGTCGGCCAGCGAACACCAATCTCGCTGAATGCGATGAACCAGCAGGCGAGTATTCGCCCGCGCAACCGGATAGACCGGCAATAAAGGGGGATGGGGGTAACGCTCTTCCAGATACTCCAGAATCACACTCGGCTCATACAGTGCCAGATCGCGATCCACCAGCGTCGGAACACTGGCATACGGGTTCACCTCGGCCAGCTTGGCCGGACACTGCCCCGCCCCGACGTCAAGTATGTCCACACTGACGCCTTTCTCTGCGAGCACGAGACGAACGCGATGGGAATAGTGGTCGGCGGGATCGGAGTAGCAGCCCAACCGATTGGTTGCAGCCATAGGTCCTTCCTCACTCTTTTATCTTGAAGCAGAAAAAACACGCGCGCCCAGAGGGCGCGCGCAGGGTACAGCAGTTGCGGCTTTCAGCTTAGTGAACGTCTTTCCAGTACTCACGCTTGAGCAGGTAAGCGAACACGAAGAACACCGCCAGGAACAGCAGCACATAGGTACCGATACGCTGGCTCTCCAGCTTGACCGGGTTTGCCGAATAGGCAAGGAAGGTCACCAGGTTCTTGATCTTCTCGTCGTACTCGGCCTCGGAGAGTGTGCCGGTACCAGGCTCGACGACCATCTGATCGCATGCCTCCTCGGTGATCGGCGTGCCGGTCAGAGGATCGAACTGCTTGCGACCGTCTTCGACCAGCTGCACCTGCTTGCAGCCCACGACGCGACGCCCCTGAAGCGGAGCCAGCACGTGCGGCATACCGACGTTCGGGAAGACCGTGTTGTTGACGCCATAAGGGCGGGCCGGATCTTCGTAGAAACTGCGCATGTAGGTGTACAGCCAGTCGTTGCCGCGAACGCGAGCAACCAGGGTCAGGTCCGGCGGAGCGGCACCAAACCAGACTTTGGCGTCATCAGCCTTCATGCCGATCTTCATGTGATCGCCAAACTTGGCATCAGCAAAGACGATGTTGTCCATCATGACCTCTTCGGGAATACCGAGGTCAGTGGCAACACGCTCATAACGCTGGTACTGCGCGCTATGACAACCCATGCAGTAGTTGGCGAAAGTCTTCAGACCGTCCTGCATGGCCGCTTTGTCAGTCAGGTCGATATCGACCTTATCCAAGTGCACCTCGGTCCCTGCAGCGGAGGCAAAGACCGGCAGGATTGCAAGAATCAATGCAGCAAATTGCTTTTTCATCAGCCAGCCACCCTTTGCGGAACCACTTTGGTCTTCTCGAGCTTGGTATAGAACGGCATCAGGATGAAGTAGCCGAAGTAGATAGCAGTACATATCCGCGCGAGCAGAGTGCGCTCGGGAGTCGGTGCAAGTACGCCAAGCACGCCGAGAATGATGAAGGATACACAGAACGCCAACAGCGTTACTTTGCTCATCCAACCCTTGTACTTCATGGATTTGACCGGGCTTCGATCCAACCAGGGCAACACGAAGAGCACTGCGATCGCCGCCCCCATGGCAATAACGCCAAGCAGCTTATCCGGCACCGCGCGCAGAATCGCGTAGAACGGAGTGAAGTACCAAACAGGAGCAATGTGTGCCGGAGTCTTGAACGCGTTCGCCACTTCGAAGTTCGGCTTCTCAAGGAAATAGCCGCCCATCTCAGGGAAGAAGAACACGACCGCACAGAAGACGAAGAGGAATACTACGACACCGACAATGTCTTTAACGGTGTAGTACGGGTGGAACGGGATACCATCGAGCGGCACGCCGTTCTCATCCTTGGTCTTCTTGATATCGACACCCATCGGGTTGTTCGAGCCAACCTCGTGCAGCGCCAGGATGTGCAGAACGACCAGGCCAAGAATGACGATTGGCAGCGCGATCACGTGCAGCGCGAAGAAGCGGTTCAGCGTGATGCCTGAGATGAGGTAGTCACCGCGAATCCACTGGGTCAGGTCACCACCGATGACCGGAATGGCACCAAACAGCGAGATGATTACCTGGGCACCCCAGTAGGACATCTGTCCCCAAGGCAGCAGATAGCCCATGAAGGCCTCAGCCATGAGCGCCAGATAGATCATCATGCCGAAGATCCACACCAGCTCGCGCGGCTTCTGATAGGAGCCGTAGAGGATCCCACGAAACATATGCAGATAGACCACCACGAAGAACGCAGACGCGCCCGTGGAGTGCAG
>JAHJQI010000155.1 GCA_018819265.1 Alphaproteobacteria bacterium | reverse complement strand
GGGCGATCCGCTCCCGCATCGAGCCGATCAAGGCGGTCGCCAGAACCATCCGACGTCATTGGGACGGCATCCTCGCCTGGTTCGACAGCCGCATCGCCAACGGCCTCGTCGAGGGCATCAACTCCCTCGTCCAGGCCGCCAAAGCCAAGGCGCGAGGCTACCGCAACGTCGAGACCCTGAAGGCGATCACCTACCTCATCGCCGGCAAGCTCGACCTCAAGTTACCCACTTGAAACGTCGAGGTGCCAGCTATTGCCTCAACGCCGAAAAAATCGATCGCATCATTCTCGACCAGTTGGACTGATTCTGAGCGAGCCTTCGCAGGCGCACGATGCGCCTGCCACCGAGAAGCCGCCATTCGAAACTGCCATCTACTTCTTGGCGAGGTGCCGATCGCGTTATTGGCTGAAAACGTGCAAGCAGCTGCGGGTGACCCTCAATCAAATATTGCGCCATCCGATGTAATTTTGGGCTCTGGAAGCCAACACCCGGACTTTAGATGCAAATATGCGGCGATTACTGAAGCGTTTTGAGCGACCACACAATAAGACGTGACCCAGTTCGCACCTCTCTTCTGAGCAACAGGAACCCAGCGTTGGATGGATGTCCGAATGGGGGCAGAGTTCCCTGTCGCCCGAGCTTGCGTCAGCTCCGCTTGGGTCGATATTGAACCGGAAACGGCGCGCGCGATTTTGATTTCGTCGCGCCGCTTTCTACGGATTATCTTTGGAAGTAAACAACAGGCTTAATTGTTTTTTGGCAAGGAACATCTCTCACTTCACGTGAGGAATTCCAGGTACGTGCAAACAGCAACCGGGATGGCTTGGGTCCTTGGAGCCGTCATCGTTAAATCGGCAAGAGTAGAATCCCGGCCCGCACGCCCGTCTAATTCCCACCGAGGAAGCGTCAAGGCAGCAGCCGGGATGTTTGCGGTCCAGCGAGCCGTCGGCGTTGATGTTGCATGCATAAAACCCCTTGGCGCATCTACCTTTTGCTTCCGCGGGCGCGCCGTCAAAGAACATCAAGAGTGCCAGAGATGCCATAATGCCGGTTGCCAGCCAACCGTTGCGGAACTTTATTGAAGTTCGCTGATCCACTTTATTTTCTCCATTGCGTTTTAAGTTTTTGTTCTTGCTGAAGTTGCGCGTGATCGTTTTCTCAATTCGTTCCAGAATTGAGAGCTGGGCATTCTTTGGCGAGCGCTGAAAGTTTTGCAGAGAGTCGTCGAAATCGAGGTTTTCGCTTCTCTAATTCAACATTATTTGAAAAAGAGATCGCGATCTTTGAGGCTACGTGTCGCCTTGCGGACTAGCAAGCAGATTCGCAAGCGTCTTTTCAGGCTTCGTTTTGAGGTGTCACCTAAACGCTATGGGAGCGGAGGCTTTGGTTGGGCTTGCGACAGACACGTGTTGGGGGCATACCTCTTGAAAACATGCTCACACGACAACCCATTACAAGGCGCCAACTCATCCATGAAACACATGAATGCCGATCATTCGAAGGTGCCGCTTATTGAGCCGGACTAAAGCGGAGAGGCACGTCCGCTATCCTATTTGGACCTCCCCGGATTTAGTGGAGAGCCATTTTCTCCGTCCGGTCGTTGGCCTTGAAGACGCAAAACATCAGCCCACACCTCATAGCCAAGGCTGGTCAGCTTGGCACCGAGCCACAGCGTGAAGATGTTGTCTTTAGGATTGGCATGGCTAATAAAGATAGCTTCGCGCTGCACCTGTTATGTTCCTGTTGTCGCGAACATTCATTCACTCGCTTCCACGTCCTCCTGAAACGATTCGGCATAAATGGCTTCAATGCGCGCAACCTCGTAATCGCTCAGCGCATCGAACTCCTTGCTCCTCGCTCGCTTGGAGAAGCGCCCTTCGTTCTGGTGCAAGAATCGAAATAGCAGATCGATCGTGCGGTTCGGCATGTCCACGACCCCGCCCACGAGCGCGCTGAACTGATCAAACGCCCGTAAAAACCGCGTCTCTTCCGGCAGATCGACTTCAATCGTCTTGCGGACGCAGTCGAACAAAAACTCCGCCTGCGGCGTTGCATCAAAAAACCTGTAGAAATCCCCCGTATCGTTCAACACTTCCACGTTGCACTTGTCTGTCGCTCGCCATTCTACGAGCGGCAGCAGCCGCGCCGAGTAGCTCTCCAGCACGCTGCGGTATTCATCAATGCGCTCCAGAATGGCGGATGAGACCGGGAAGACCAGCCCAGGCGGATTGAAGCCGCGCTGCGCAAGAACATGGTGGATCAGGTAGCGGTGGATACGCCCGTTGCCGTCTTCAAAGGGATGAATGTAGACAAAGCCAAAGGCGAGCACCGCAGCCGCTATCATCGGATCGAGCTGTTGGCTCGGCCCATGGTCAAAGGCAATCATCCCCTCAACGAGAGCCGGTAGATCTTCATGCCGCGCATCAATGTGATCGGGGATCGGCGCGCGCGTCTGGCGGTCATGCTCGCCGATGAAGCCGCCTTCGGTCCTGAGACCGAGTTCGACAAAGCGGTTGTCGCCGATGACGACCTCTTGCAGGCGAAGCAACTCGGCGAGATCAAGCTCTGCCTTTCCAGCCTGACCAATCGCGCGGCCCCACCTTTGAATCCGCTCGTGCGAAGAGACTTCCCCCTCGATCGCAAACGAAGACCGGGAATCCTTCAACAGCAAAAATGCGGCTGTCCGCGCCAGAAGATCGCGCGGCACAAGCCGAACGATGTCGCCGGCGCGCTCTGAGAGGTTCAGCGCAATGAACTCATCCAGCGCCTCGGTCTTGAACACAAGCGGGCAGAAGGCAGGCGTTCCGGGAAGGTTGTTGCGCACGCGCTGGCGCTTCACGGGCGTCCCTGAGACCGCGTATTGCTGCTTCGTGTCTACGACATCGACATAGGCCCGCGTTCTTGATTCCGGCAGGTCCAGCGTCTCACCGAGCAACCATTCGTAGAGAAACCAAATCCGCCGTGCATAGGTGCCCGACGGCTTGACCTGTATGGCTTCCTTGATGGCCTCCGCACCGGCGCTCCGGAACAGGGTCTTCAGGACGGCAAGGTCCAGCCCTTCGTTCTTCAACGCAAAGGTCAGATGGCCTTCCAGTGTGGGGTCCGGGGCATGACGGGGCGAGAGAATTTGCCACTCATCCCCGCGAATGATCTTGTGCTTTTCACCTATGGCAGAGAGCATGCGCGGCCAGGGCACCCTCAACCCATACGCATCGATCAGCGCCGCGTAGCCCGCCGGTCTGGCGCGCACGGGTAGCCTTCGCTCATGAAAAATGAGTGTCGGACCTGAAAATTCTATGCAGCGCGCCTCAGCCATGAAATCCTTGTGTAGGCTTTCAGGATGGTGTGCAGCAGGCCACCATCCATGAAAAACAAGTGTATCAGATGAATACCGTGTGTAGAAGATAAAATTTGTGAAAAACATGTGCAAAACATGCGTGGCTGTCCGGATCACTTCCGAACCGGCGTCGCACTCATGCTATCCGGATATTGGGCCACCCGCTTGGCGACCGCCGCCGCATCGACGTTGAAGTCGGCTCCACCGTTATCGAAGTAAAGCGCGATCTTCGCCGTGGACGGACCAAAACCGAGGCTCTGGAGCAGCTCGCCGGCTACGTCGAGACGAAGTCCCAGACCACCGGGCGGCGCTATGTCGGCGTCCTGACCGATGTAAGCAGCGCCTATGCCCTTGAGCCGGGCCACATTGTCGGCGCTTTACGCCGCTCACAAGGGCTTGCCCACCTTAAAGATGAAGCGCCTGCTCTGGTCGAAGCTTCTCACCTCGGCCCTGGGCACTCAATTCGAAGACACCGACGACCTCTTCATCGAGCATACTCTGCTCGTCAATTCCGCTGAACTCATTGCGCACGCTGTTCTCGGCCTTCCGATTGAAAATCTCAATCCTGCCTCTCTGCTATCCGGTGCGAAATTCGATGAGAGCGGTATCTACGGTGTCGTGGAAGCCGACTTCTTCGACTGGGTCATAGAGATTGAGGGCGGAGAGAAATTCATAAGCGCTCTGGCCCGCCGCCTCGGCAGGTTTGACTGGAGCGCCGTCGAACAGGACGTGCTCAAAGTTCTCTATGAGTCTGTGATCGGCGCTGAAACCAGAAAGCGGCTCGGCGAATACTACACGCCCGATTGGCTTGCCGAAGTCATGGTGAATGAGGTCATCACAGCTCCGCTGGAAGCGCGTGTTCTCGACACGGCCTGCGGCTCCGGAACCTTTTTGTTTCATGCCATCCGAAAATATATCGAGGCGGCAGAAAAAGAAGGCATGCCACTCCCTGACATGCTTCAGGGCATCACGCAGCACGTTATCGGGATGGACTTGCACCCGGTGGCCGTAACACTGGCGCGCGTGACCTATCTTCTTGCGATTGGACGCGACCGGCTGACTGATCCTTCGCGCGGCACAATCCAGGTTCCGGTCTATCTGGGCGATTCTATCCAGTGGCAAGAGCAGCAGATCGATCTGTGGACCGCCGGAAATCTGGTGATCCACGCAGACGACAAAAAGGAGCTGTTTGCAGCGGAGCTGCGCTTCCCCGACGCACTTCTCGAAGACGCTTCTATTTTCGATCAACTCGTGAACGAGCTGGCCGCACGCGCATCAAAGCGAAAACCAAAAGCCCCCGTGCCATCGCTTGCAGCCGTTTTCAAGCGGCTCAGCATCGCCAAGGAGCACCACGCCACAATCGAGGGCACATTCAAAACCATGTGCCGGCTCCATGACGAAGGCCGCGATCACATCTGGGCCTATTACATCCGCAACCTTGCAAGGCCTCTATGGCTTTCCCGCGCTCAAAACCGCGTTGACATTCTCATCGGCAATCCGCCGTGGCTGGCCTACCGGCACATGACCAAGGAGATGCAAACCGTCTTTCGGAAGATGAGTGAGGCGCGCGGATTATGGGCAGGATCGGAAGTTGCAACCCATCAGGACCTCTCCGCGCTCTTTGCGGCCAGAGCGACGGAGCTTTATTTGAAAAAAGGCGGACGCTTCGCCCTCGTCATGCCGAATGCGGCGGTTGACCGCTACCAGTACGAAGGATTTCGCACCGGAAATTACAAAGACAAAACAGGCGCCGTCATCGCACAAGTAGCGTTCTCCGGGTCATGGGATTTACGCCGCATTCGGCCCCATTTCTTTCCGCGCGGCGCGAGCGTCGTTTTCGGTGCGCGCGCAGAAAATCCCAAAAAATTGACAACAACCGTCGAAGTCTGGACTGGGCGGCTTCCCTCGATCAACTCGCCGTGGACCCGAACGAAAGGCGTGCTTACACGCACGGCGCAAACCATAAAGATCGTCGATCGCAAGCTTGTATCCGACTACGAACCCGCTTTTACGCAAGGCGCAACTCTGTCACCGCATTTTATGTTTGTTGTCGCGCCAAAAGATTCCTCTCCATTGGGTTTGCCCGCTGGAAAGCTGGCTATTCAATCGGCACGTAGCGTGTATGAAAAGAAGCCGTGGAAAGAAAACCCAGCCCGCGCGTGCCGTCATCTATGCCCGCGTCTCCAGCGCCAAGCAGGTGGAGGAGGGGCACGGCCTCGAATCCCAAGCCATGCGTTGCCGCGAATACGCCGAGCGCAAGGGCTATGCGGTCGTGGAGACATTTTTCGATAAGGCCATCTCCGGCTCGCTGTCCGACCGCCCCGGCGTAATGGCGATGCTCTCTTACCTGAAGCACCACAGCGGCAGCGGCGAGATTGTCGTCATCATCGATGACATCAGCCGCCTTGCGCGCGATACCCGCGTTCATACCGATCTGCGCCTCGCGATCGGCCTTGCGGGCGGCAAGCTGGAAAGCCCGTCCATCACCTTTGGTGATGATTCCGATTCCATCTTTGTTGAGAACGTACTGGCCAGCGCCAGCCAACACCAACGCCAGAAGAACGGCGAGCAGACCAAGAACCGCATGCGCGCCCGCGCCATGAACGGCTATTGGGTGTTCCACGCCCCGACCGGCTACGCCTATAAGAAGACCGCCGGACACGGCAAACTGCTCGTGCGCGACGAGCCATTGGCCTCCATCATCCAAGAGGCGCTGGAAGGGTTCGCATCCGGGCGCTTCCAAACGCAAGCCGATCTCAAGCGCTTCCTGGAAGCGCAACCCGAGTTCCCGTGTAAGATGAGAGACGGCTCTGTCCGTTATGAGGAAGTAGTGCGCCTTTTGCGGCGTCCGCACTATGCCGGGTACATCGAAATCCCGGAATGGGGCGTCAGCTTACGCAAGGGCCATCATGAGGGCCTGATCAGCCTTGCGACGTTTGAGAAGATTCAAGCCCGCATCAAGGAAGGCACGCGCGTCTTTTCCAGCAAGGACATCGGCGAGGATTTCCCGCTGGGCGGCTTTGCGGCCTGTGCCGATTGCGGCGGGCCGCTTACGAGCTGCTGGTCGAAAAGCAAGACCGGCAACAAGCACCCGTATTACCTGTGCTTCACGAAGGGCTGCGCCAGCTATCGCAAGTCGATAAAGCGCGATGTCATCGAAGAGCAGTTCGCCGCCGTGCTCGCCGGCTTGTCCCCGTCATCCGAACTCGCCGGCCTGTTCAAGCACCTCTTTGAAACCGCTTGGGAGCAGGGCGCCAGCCGCAGTGAAGAGATCGCCAAGGTGTTGCGGGCTGATCTCCAAAAGACCGAGAAGCAGATCGAGCAGATGCTGGACCGAAGCACACCCGCTTCCAGCCTGGCCAGTCCGGCAATCCTCGCGGCCGGCCGAAGAAAAGCGAGGACGTCAATGCTCTCATCCAGGCCGAACTCGATAAGACGATTCCGGTAATGGAGGACGGTCGGCCAAAGCGGATCAGCAAACGCGAGGCGATCGTCACGCAGCTCGTCAATCAGGCGATCAAGGGCGAGACAAAGCCGCTGCAGCTCGTTCTCGCGCACCTCGACAAGCATCGCGAGATCGAACCCTTCATGGCGACCGAGGACGACGACGTTGAGTTGCTGCGCGCATTCAGCCTGCCGGGCAAGACCGCGGATGCAGACCGGGAG
>JAHJQI010000154.1 GCA_018819265.1 Alphaproteobacteria bacterium | reverse complement strand
GCAGCTGTCATCCCGGCATTTATTGCCGGGACCCATGGTCCAGCGAATGCCGTCCAACAATCTGCTGCGCGGCCTCGCCATGATTGATTGCTTTGGTTGCTGCTGCTCGTTGGGTCCCGGGGACGAGCCCCGGGATGACAGCTGCAGCGAATGCCGTCCAACAATCTGCTGCGCGGCCTCGCCATGATTGATTGCTTTGGTTGCTGATGCCCGTTGGGTCCCGGGGACAAGCCCCGGGATGACAGGGCTTGGAACATGGCAGAATAACTGCAGCTGTCATCCCGGCATTTCTTGCCGGGACCCATGGTCCAGCGAATGCCGTCCGACAATCCGTTGCGCGGCCTCGCCACAATTGATATGGGTTTTGAAGGAGCCGCTGACGATGAACCACGCGGTCGGGTTCGCGCTGATCTTCGCGGGTGCGTTCTTCGTGTTCAAGGGCCCGCTCGGCTGAACAGCGGAGAGGAAGCCGACGATGACGAGGAGAACAAACAGCGCGTTCGGCGGGTCACTGCGCCTTATCACCAGCCGGCAGGGGAGTGGGCACAGGTGAACGCGCGCGCGCCGGCAGCATCCGCCAGACCAGCCCGTTCTTCAAAACCAACTGATGGCGCAGGACAACGCTCATATGGGCGGCAAGAGCGATCAGGATCGCGAAGCTCGACAGGATGTGCGTCCACTTTGCGATGGTCGCGAGCTGCGACAACTTTCCGATCGGGTTCGGCAGATGCGTGATCTCCAGGAAATGCACGCCGTAGCCGCCGGCCATGACGTAGACGAAACCGCTGACCGGCATGAGAAACATGGCGAGATAGAGCGCGTTCTCGTAGTAGTGCATCATGCGCTTTTCAGACTTGGTCAGGTTCGGTGCCCACTTCGGGAGGCGATTGTAGTGGCGGTTGAGAAGCCGGAAAAACGCAAAACCAAGCGCAATCAGACCGATCGACTTGTGCCAGTTGTAGTAATTGCCTTGCGTGAACCCGAGGGCCGAATCCTGGGACCCCAGTGACGTCATCGTGTAGCCGGCGGCGTACTGGAACGCGAACAATCCGACAATGACCCAGTGAAAAAACTTGGTGAGCGCCCCGTAACTCTTGGCGTCGTTCAAAATTGGCATGGCAATGCCTGTCAATAGAATGAAACGAAGTCAGACAGCCCACTCGCCCGCGACTTGCGGGAAGTATGCCTTTCGAGGCCGAGCTTGCCGACCGAGGCCCGGAACAATCCGCTCCGGGCCCTGACATGTGTTGCTCTATGATTCTAGTGAAGTTCGCTCAGGCGGCTGCGGCAGAGTGGAGGCGAACTTCGCAAACGGAACACTAGGATTGATTGGCGGGTTCAGGCAATCAGCGCCCGCGCTCCATGTCGCGCTGCCAGTAGACCAGCATCACGGTGACGAATGCTGTCAGCACCATGGTGGCCAGGATATCCGGGCGGTAGATGAACGAGACCCACTGGTCGACGCCCTTCAGAATCGGGCCTTTTCTGTCGGTCAGCATCGTGTTGCCGGCAATGACCGCGAGGGCCACCAGCGCCGTCAAAGCGACCGCCAAAGTCACCTGTACGATCCGCTTCAAAAACTTCGGCACGGAGAGTTTTCTCCCCGGCAGTACGAGTGTGGTTTTGTCGGCCATGCGACAGCCTCCGAAAGTTCGAGTTGCGGGAATATTAACCGACTCGCAGGGGCTCTGTGAAGCGTGCATGGCTGAGGCAGCCGAACTTGCGGCAAGCGACGGCCTTCTGCCGGGACGTCCGGGCAGCGGGGGAAGGTGCCCGAACAACGATTTAAGAGGCGCGGGCTGGTCAAATGCTGCCCAAGCAATGCATGCTCTCCAACAGTCGGCAACGCGGACGGAATCGAACATGCACGGACGGCACCATCACCACGAGCAAAGCGGGCACGGACACCACGGCCATGGCGCGGGCAACGAGCGGCGCGTCGGCATCGCGGCGCTGCTCACGGGACTGTTCATGGTCGCGGAGGTGGCAGGCGGGCTGATCTCGGGTTCGCTGGCCCTGCTGGCCGATGCCGGGCATATGCTCACGGACTTCGCCAGCCTGGGCATGGCCTGGTACGGCTTCCGGCTCGCCAAACGACCGGCGGACTGGAAGCGGACCTACGGATACGATCGCTTTTCCATCCTCGTCGCATTTGCCAACGGGCTCGCCTTGTTCGCAATCGCCGCCTGGATCGTCGTCGAAGCCTGGCACCGGCTAGGCCAACCGGGCGAAGTGCTTGGCGGCCTGATGCTGTGGGTCGCGGTCGGCGGCCTCGCGGTCAACCTCATCGCGTTCTATGTCCTGCATGGCGGCGACAAGGACAACCTCAACATGCGCGCGGCCACGCTGCACGTCATGGGAGACCTGCTCGGATCGCTGGCCGCGATCGGCGCGGCGATCGTGATTATTGCAACCGGGTGGACGCCGATCGATCCGATTCTGTCGGTGGTCGTGGCGCTCATCATCCTGCGCTCGGCGTGGTACGTCGTCTCGGACAGCGGTCACATCCTGCTCGAAGGTGCGCCAACGGGCCTCGACACCCGTGAGATCAAGCGCGACCTGGAAGCCGCGATTCCCGAGATCGCCGACGTGCATCATGTGCATGCGTGGTCGCTGACCGAGGAACGGGCGATGGTGACGCTGCATGCACGGCTGCTCGCTGCCGGCGACAGTACGCCCGAACTGACCGCGCGCCGCATCAAGGACCGCCTGCGCGAGGCGTTCGGCGTCTACCACGCGACCATCGAGGTCGAGTTCGAAGACTGTGCGGATCACGCAAAGTCGGTCGGATAGAGCGCGTTCACTTTTAGTTGGCTTGGCGCTTGACGGTGTCCTGGCGGTTCTCAAGACGACGCTCGGCAGCCTTCTCCTTGTTTTCAAGACGCTTTTTCATCGCCGCCTCGCGGTTATCCAGTGTCTCCAGCCGCTGGAGATCGCCGCGCGATTTGGCAGCCTCCTGACGGTTGTCCATGCGCTTCTCAAGTGCATCGGTCCGCTTGTCGACGCGCTTCTCAACGGCTTCCTGGCGGTTCTCAAGCCGTTCAATTTTCTTGTTGTCAGCTTTGTCGGTGATCGGGGCCGCGCGGTTATCGAAGCGATTGTCCACTGCATTCGAACGATTATCGATGCGCTTTTCGACCGCGGCCTCGCGGTTCTCAAGGCGCTTCTTGGCGGCCTCTTCCTCACGAATCAACTGTTCGAGCCGCGCCGTGTCGCCGGCCTTTATAGCGGCAGCCTTGCGGGCATCGAAACGCTCGTCGAGAGCATTCGCGCGATTGTCAAAGCGCTTATCGGCAGCATCTTCCTTTTTGCGGAAGCGTTCGGTGGCGGCGGCATCGCGATTTTCGATGCGCTTCTCGACGGATGGCTGTTGAGCAAGGGCGATTGTGCTGCAACCGACCAGGAGTGCCGTCGTCAGACCAGTGACTTGCAATTTCATTGTTTGACCCTTCGTCCAAAAGTTCTGTTCCAGCAGCGTCATCGCGCGCCGCCGGCGGATCCGTCGCGGGCGCTGGCCCAGCAGGTGGCTCGGGCTTGTGGCTTTACGATGGAAGGTACAAATCGTCGCCGCCTTCAAATTTGCGTATCCCTCTGAAGAGGCGGTGCAAAGGGTATTTCTTCGGGTATGCGGCAAAATGTTCCGGCGGTTTCTTCGGAGGCGTGGCGCGGTTGTGCCGTCCTGCGTCGAGTCAACGCTCAAAGGTCACTCGCCCGAGCGGCTCAGGCCGCGAACACGACCAGCGTGTTGTTGGCGGCCATTTCGATGACCTCGTGGCGCTGCAATCCGTTCCTCATGCCGCAGGCAACAAGATCCTCCAGATTGCGGATGCCGAAAGCAGGATTGCGGGACCGCAAAGCCTGATCGAAATCGATGTTGCCCTGGCTGATGTGCTGGCCGTCCTTCTTGTAGGGACCGTAGAAAATCATCAGGCCGCCGGGGCGCAGATACTTCCCTGCGCCGGCGAACATCGCCTCGGCAACAGCCCAGGGTGCGATGTGGATGACATTGATGGCGATTGCCGCTTCTAGGCTTTGGGGGTGAAGTTCGCGATTCCCAAGGGTCCAGACCGGCTCAAGGCAATCCAGATGCGTCGCCGGCTTGACGTTCGCAAGGCCGCTCCATCTTCTCCAGGCATCAATGCTGCCCAAATGGTCGTCAACAGGATCGCTGGGCCAGAAAGTGATCTGGGGCAGCAAGGCGGCAAACGTCACGGCGTGCTGTCCGGTGCCGCTGCCGATTTCAAGGACGTCCCCGCTTCGGTCGCCGAGAAGCCGGCCGATCTCGGCGGCCAGGCCGTCCTTGTTCTTGTGAAAAGAGGGAGCGTCGAGCCGGCCCTCGGTGTCGGCGGGACCGATGTCCCTGGCGAAGTTCTCGACCGGCTTGCGCATTGCGGCAGGCTCCTCGTTTCGGCATGCCGGGCGACGCTGCCACTAGCGAAGGCGCCGGGCAAGCGGGAAAGCACCCTGCGGGCTGGTCACGCTGTTGACGCGGCAGGCTTGACGGGCGCGGCCTTCAACGGTCATGTGCGTGAACTTGCGACCTGTTCTCCACCCCATCGAAGCGCGCGTAGTTTCTGATGAAATCATCTGTGCGCTTCTCAAATCCTTGTTTTGTCGCAGATTTGCTCTAGCGGAGTTGCAATCCCGTCCATGGCCGGTGCGGTTCTCAATAGTTTGCGCCTCATGCGCGCCGGTATCGTCATGGCGCAACATGGCGTCCGCTTCTGGCCGAAGGGCATCAAGGTGCCGCTGGCGCTGCATGCCGCGCGCGTGCTGACGCTGCCGGTCACAATCCTGACGTGGCCGTTCCGCATCGGCAAGCCGCGCGAGCGGCGCATTTCGGATGCGCTGGCTTCCCTTGGCCCCTCCTACATCAAGCTTGGGCAGTTTCTCGCCACCCGTGCCGATGTGATCGGCCCGGAGCTCGCCAGCGACCTCTCGTTCCTGCAAGACAAGATGGCGCCGTTCCCGATGGCTGAAGCGAAGCGGGCGGTTGCGGAGGGGTTGCAGCGCAGCGTCGAAGAGACGTTCGCGACGTTCGGTCCGCCGGTGGCGGCGGCGTCCATCGCGCAGGTGCACAAGGCGACCGTCGTCGATCCGCAGTCGGGGGCGAGCAAGGACGTCGCCGTCAAGGTGCTTCGCCCAGGAATCGAGCGCCGCTTCAAGGCCGATCTCGACAGCTACTTTTTCGCCGCCGGTCTCGTCGAGAAGTTGCACATGCCGTCGCGGCGGCTGCGCCCCGTGGCGGTCGTTGCCAACCTGAAGCGGACCACCGACCTCGAGATGGATCTGCGGCTCGAGGCCGCCGCGATCTCGGAGATGGCCGACAACATCAAGGGCGATGAAGGCTTCCGGGTGCCGGAGGTCGACTGGCGGCGGACTTCGAAGCGGGTTCTGACGCTGGAGTGGATCGACGGCATCCCCGTTGCCGACATCGCCGCTCTGAAGGCTGCCGGGCACGATACCGAAGCGCTGGGACTGAAAATCCTGCGCACATTCCTGCGCCATGCCATGCGCGACGGCTTCTTTCACGCCGACATGCACCCCGGCAACCTGTTCATCGACAGGCAGGGCAACGTCGTCGCTGTCGACTTCGGCATCATGGGAAGGCTTTCGCCCATCGAGCGGAAGTTCCTCGCGGAGATCCTGCATGGGCTTATCACGCGGGATTTCCGGCGGGCGGCCGCAATCCACTTCGAAGCCGGCTACGTGCCGCCGCACCACACCATTGAAACCTTCGCGCAGGCGATGCGGGCCATCGGCGAGCCGATCCACGGGCGCACGGCGGAAGACATCTCGATGGCCGATCTGCTGGGCCAGCTGTTCGCCTATACCGAGCTGTTCGACATGGAGACGCGGCCCGAACTGATCCTGCTGCAAAAGAGCATGGTGATCGTCGAGGGCGTGGCGCGCTCGCTCAACCCGCATCTCAACATGTGGACGGCTGCCGAGCCTGTCGCCAAAGAATGGGTGGAGCAAAACCTCGGCGTTGCCGGTCAGCTCCGTTATGCAGGCTCCGGGGCTGTCGATCTCGGCCGGATGGTCGCCGACGTGCCGAAGCTGGTGCACAGGGTGCAGGGCACGTTGGAAGCGATAGACTCGATTGCAAAGAACGGCGCGCGCCTCGACAAGGCCGTGATCCGGGATCTAGCCCAAGAGCAGGCGAAGGCAGGCCGTTGGGGGCGGGCGGCGTTGTGGGTCGGTGCGTTGGCGCTGGTGGCCATTGCTTATGCGATGCTGAAAGGTTGAGGCGGTTGTTTTTTGGCCCAACACTCGGCAAGCCGGTGGCTTCTTGGTTGCCCAACACTCGGCAAGCCGGTGGCTTCTTGGTTGCCCAACACTCGGCAAGCCGGTGGCTTCTTG
>JAHJQI010000153.1 GCA_018819265.1 Alphaproteobacteria bacterium | reverse complement strand
CATTGAAGCCGGATGCAGCCGTTCGCCAGCGCCTTGCCGCTCTCAAGGCCGAGCACGGCTTCCGGATGACGACCTACACGACCGATTCGGACACCAGCGAGCCGCGCATCTGCCTGGAATTCTCCGAAGCCCTCTCGACGAAGCAGGCTGACTTCTCCGACTTCGTGTCCGTCGGCGGCAAGGATCCACAGTCCGTGACGGTCGAAGGCCAGCGGCTTTGCGTCGGCGGCCTTAGCCACGGCGAACGCTACGAAATCGAACTGCGCGAAGGCCTGCCGTCCGATATCGCCGGCGAGAAGCTGGAAAAGACGATTCCCATCGCCGCCTACGTCCCTGACCGCAAACCCTCGGTCCGCTTCACCGGCCGCGCCTATGTCCTGCCGAGCCGCGGCCAGCAGGGCATTCCGCTCGTCTCCGTCAATACCGACAGCGTCGATGTCGAAGTCTACCGCATCGGCGATCGCGCCCTTGCCGGTCAACTCGAAGACGGCGATTTCGCGCGTCAGCTGTCGACGTGGGACGTCGACAATATCAAGGAACGCAAGGGTGAAAAGGCTTACGCAGGCAAGCTTAGCGTTTCCCCGAAACTGAACGCCGAAGTCACCACCGGCTTCGCCGTCGGCGAGGCGCTTGGAACGCTGAAGCCCGGCGTCTATGCGATGACTGCGAAACCAACCAGGCCAACCGGCGACGACAACTATCAGATCGCGACGCAGTGGTTCATCGTCTCCGATCTCGGCCTCACCGCGCTCAACGGAGACGACGGCATCCACGCTTTCATCCGCTCGCTTGAAACGGCCGCGCCGGTCGCCGGCACCGAAGTTCGCCTTGTCGCCCGCAACAACGAAATCCTCGCCACCGCCAAGACCGACGCCAACGGCCATGCCATGTTCGAATCCGCCCTGGCGCGCGGCGAAGGCGGCCTTCAGCCGGCGATCCTCGTCGCCCAGAACGGCGCCACCGATTACGCGTTCCTCGACCTGACGACCGCCGCCTTCGACCTCACCGACCGCGGCGTCAAGGGCCGCGACCCGACCGGCCCCATCGACGCATTCGTCTACACCGAACGCGGCGTCTACCGGCCTGGCGAAGACGTGCATCTGACGGCGCTCGTGCGCGATGCCGCCGGCAAGGCTTCGGGCCTGCCCGTCACGCTGATCCTGACCCGGCCCGACGGCGTCGAACATCGCCGCCTGACGCTCACCGATGGCGGTCTTGGCGGCCGCACCACTCTTCTGACTTTGAGCGGCGGCGCCCAGACCGGCACCTGGCGCGCGCGCGTCCACGTCGATCCGCAGTCCGCGGCCATCGCGCAGACGGCCTTCCTCGTCGAGGACTTCGTTCCCGAACGCCTCGACATGACGCTCACTGCGAAGTCGGATGTCATCAAGCGCGGCGCCACCGCTGAAATCGAGGCCGATGGTCGCTTCCTTTATGGGCCGCCAGCCGCCGACCTCGCACTCGAAGGCGAGATCGTCGTGCGCCCGGCTCCAGGCGGTGTGCCTGGCTTTTCCGGCTATCGCTTCGGACTGGCCGACGAACTGGTGACGCCGACCCGCGCGCAACTCTCCGACCTGCCGCGCACCGACGACAAAGGCCATGCCGTCATCGCCGTCGAACTGCCTGACCTTGTCGAAGCCGCTCAGCCGCTCGAAGCGCAGCTCATTCTTCGCCTCGCCGAACCCGGCGGTCGCACCATCGAGCGTTCGACGACGCTTCCTGTCGATCTCGGCCTCGAACGCATCGGCATCAAACCCCTGTTCGAAGGCGACCGGCTTGGCGAAGGCGCATCTGCCGACTTCGAAATCGTCAAACTTGGCAGCGATGGCAAACCGCTGGCCACCACCGGGCTGAACTGGACCCTGAAGCGCGTCGACACGCGCTGGCAGTGGTACGCCCGCGACGGCAGCTGGAACTACGAAGCGGTAACTGTCTCCCGCAAGGTTGCTTCCGGCGAGTTTGCCGCAAGCGACGCCGCCTCGGCGAAACTTGAAACTCCCGTCGATTACGGCCGCTATGTCCTCGAAGTCACGACAGCAGAGGCCGATGGCGCCGCTTCTTCGTTCGCCTTCAATGCCGGCTGGTTCGCCTCCGCCGAAAAGCCCGACAGCCCCGAAGTTCTCGACGTCGCGCTCGATAAGGCAAGTTACAATCCGGGCGACACGGCAAAACTGCGCATCGCCACGAAACTTGGTGGCCGCGTTCTCGTCGCGGTGATGGGGTCGCGGCTCCACGCCATGAAGGAAGTCGAACTGCCCGATGGCGGCGGCTCGGTCGATGTCACGGTCGGCAGCGATTGGGGGCCGGGCGCCTACGCCACAGCCCTCCTCTATCGTCCGATGGACGAGGCCGCCAAGCGCATGCCGCAGCGCGCTCTCGGCCTTACCTGGCTCGGTCTTGATCAGTCGGCTCGCGAGCTCAAGATCAGCCTTGCCGCGCCCGATAAGATCAAGTCGGGTGCCCGCCTCGAAGTGCCGGTCAGCCTTGAAGGTCTGGCGCCGGGCGAGCCAGCCCGGATCGCGGTTGCCGCCGTCGATCTCGGCATCCTCAACCTGACCCGCTTCGCGACCCCGGCGCCCGAGAAATGGTTCAACGCACAGACCAAGCTCGGCACCGAGATCCGCGACTACTATGGCCGCCTCATCGACGGCATGCGCGCCGAGCGCGGTGCGCTTCGATCCGGCGGTGATGCCGACGACGGGCTCCAGTCGCAAGGCGCGCCGCCCGTCGAAGCGACGGTCGCCGAGTTCTCCGGCATCGTCGAAGTCGGTCCCGATGGCAAGGTCACGGTCGGCTTCGACCTGCCCGAATTCAACGGCACGGTGCGGCTGATGGCAGTCGCCTGGAGCGAAACCAAGGTCGGCCACGCCTCCGGTGACGTCATCATCCGCGATCCCGTCGCCTTGACGGTCGCCGCCCCCCGCTTCCTGACGCTTGGCGACGAAGTCGAACTCGGCTTTGACCTGCACAACGTCGAAGGCCCGAAGGGTTCCTACAAGCTGAGTGTCAAGCATGCGCCCAACACGACTTTAGGAAGTGTTGGCAGTCAGGCAGCGCCCAACACGACTTTAGGAAGTGTTGGCGAAAGGCAAACAACCATCGCTTCGCGCGAAGTTCCCCTCGATGCGGGCCAGCGCGTCCGCGAGATCGTCAAGCTGAAGGCGGATAACCTCGGGCTCCAGGCCTATCGCGTCCTGGTCGAAGGGCCTGATGGAATTGCCGTCGGCCGCGATCTCAAAATCGACATCAAGGCGCCGGCCGGCGACATCCGCCGCACGACCGTCGCCACCCTCAAGGCCGGCGGCAGCGTCGAACTCTCCGCCGATCTCGTCGCCGATCTCATTGCGGAGCGCACCGAACTCAGCGTCTCGGTCGGGCCAGCCGCCCGCTTCGATGCTGCCGGGATGATCGCCAGCCTCGACCGTTATCCCTACGGCTGCACCGAGCAGACCATCTCCAAGGCCCTGCCGCTCGTCTACGCCGAGTTGGTCGCCGAGCGCACCGGCATCGCCATGGAACCGGAGGTCAAGGACCGCGTCCAGAAGGCCATCGACCGCGTCTTCGAGATGCAGGACTCCTCCGGCGCCTTCGGCTCCTGGGGTCCCTCGTCGACGAACATGTGGCTCACCGCTTACGCCGCCGACTTCCTGACCCGTGCCCGCGAGGCGGGCTATCGGGTCGATCCGCGCGGCTACGACAGTGTGCTCGACCGGCTCGCCAACTTCATCGCCTACGCCCAGGACTTCGAATCGGGCGGCGGTGACCGCGCCTACGCGCTCTACGTTCTGGCCCGCAACGGCCGTGCGCCGATGGGCGAACTGCGCTACTACGCCGATGCCCGCCTCGACCGTTTCTCGACGCCGATCGCCAAGGCTCAGCTCGGCGCCGCACTCGGACTGATGGGCGAACGCGAGCGCGCCACGACGGCCATCTCGGCCGCTGCCGGCGACCTGGCGGGAACAGCCGCTGCCACACAAGCAGACTACCGCGAGGACTACGGTTCGTGGTTGCGCGACGGTGCCGCACTGCTGGCGCTGTCGTCCGAAACCGGCATCAGGCCTGCCGCAACCGAGGGCCTGTCCGACCGCGTCGCCGCCGCTGCCATCGCCGACCGGTACACCTCGACGCAGGAACAGGCGTGGCTGCTGCTCGCTGTGAAGGCGCTCGGCGACAGTGACAAGACGTCGGCGCTGCGGATCGGCTCGCAAACGTTCAAGGCCCCGTTCAACCGCACGATGACGGCACTGCAGGTGAAGTCCAACCCGCTCCAAATCTTCAACGAGGCGAGCGAGGACACCACGGCGGTGATTTCTATCACCGGCGCTGCGAAGACGCCGGAACCGCCTGCGACGAACGGCTTCAGGATCGAGCGCGCTTACTACACCCTCGATGGCGCCGCCGTCGACCTGCAAAGCGCCAACGGCGGGACGTCGACCGTCAAGCAGAACGAGCGCTTCATCGTCGTCGTCACGGTGACAGCCGACAAGGCCGGTGGCCGCATCCTCGTTGCCGACCGCATGCCGGCCGGCCTCGAAGTCGAGAACCCGCGCCTCGTCTCGTCGGGCGATCTCTCCAGCCTGTCCTGGCTCAAGACCGACATCGGTGCCGAGCACACCGAGTTCCGCGATGATCGCGTCGTCGCGGCATTCGATCTGTTCAGCGCCGAAAAGAAGGATGCCCAGTCGGTCTCGCTCGCATACATGGTGCGCGCCGTGACGCCGGGCAGCTTCGTTCATCCCGCGGCCATCGTCGAGGACATGTACGTCCCCGAACGCCACGCCCGCACCGCCGCCGGCCGCCTGTCGGTCGCGACGAACTGAGGCCGGCACGGATGGCTGAAGCCACGCGAAACGTTCAAGAGGACAACAAGCGACACGCTTCACCTCCTGGGGAGAGGCCAATGGAGGTGCAAGTGGCCGTGCTACTGGTCGGAAGAAGCCGCACCGCAAACGGTCACAAAAGTGGACTGAGGCAACTTGTGTCTTTGTTGGCAAAACGCCTGACATTTCCTTTGTCGTCACCCCGGCGCAGGCCGGGGCCCAGCCGCGTAGAAGGGGCCGGATCGGAATCGACAGGCGACCCGACTTCCCCTCTGCCGAACGGGGAACACTCCGCATTGATTTCGCGCACTTCACCCCACGCCAGCGGGGATGTGCCAGCTCGGCCAGCGGTCGCAAGAAGCCGGGCCGCAGGGGGCCGTTGGCTCCGGCGCGCGGCTTTCGTGGCCGCCGCGAGTTTCGCTCTCGGCTTCGCAGCCTGGGCCGGCTTCGAAGCCGCGCTTTCCAGTCTGCCGCCGCCTCCTCTGGCAGCAGCCGGCGAAGTCTCCGTCACCGTCGTCGATCGCCAGGACCGGCTGCTGCGCGCCTTCACCACAGCCGACGGCCGCTGGCGACTGCCCGCGACCAGCAAGGACGTCGACCAGCGTTACCTTGCCATGCTTTTTGCTTTCGAGGATGGCCGCTTCTACGAACACGGCGGCGTCGATGTCCTGGCATTGGGCCGCGCGGCGCTTCAATTTGCAACCCATGGCCGCATTGTCTCCGGCGCGTCTACACTGACCATGCAGACCGCCCGCCTCCTCGACCAGCGCCACGAGCGCACGCTCGCGGGAAAGACCGCGCAGATGCTGCGTGCCGTGCAACTCGAACGTCAACTCTCCAAGAGCGAGATCCTCGATCTCTACCTGCGCCTTGCTCCGTTCGGCGGCAATATCGAGGGCGCCCGCGCCGCCGCCCTCGCCTATTTCGGCAAAGAGCCCAACCGCCTCTCGGTTGCCCAGGCCGCCTTGCTCGTCGCCCTGCCGCAGTCGCCGGAGGCCCGCCGCCCGGACCGGTCCGCCGGTAATGCCCGCCGGGCCCGTGACCGCGTCCTCGACCGCGCCGTCGAGGCCGGCGTCATCACCAGGCCGGAAGCCGAACGCGCGCGCGCTGAAAGCGTGCCGGCCAGCCGGCGCGAATTCCCGATGCTCGCCCCGCATCTTGCCGAAGCCGAAGTCGCCGCCTTCCCGAAGCGAGCCGTCCACCGCTTGACGATCGATCGTGACAAGCAGGCGGCCATTGAGGCGCTTTTAGCCGAGCGCGCCGAACTTCTCGGCGACCGGTTGTCGGCAGCCCTGCTCGCCGTCGACCACACGACGGGAGAAATCATCGCCCACGTCGGTTCGCCCGGCTATCTCGACGCCGACCGCTTCGGCTCGATCGACATGACCGGCGCCCTGCGCTCGCCCGGATCGACGTTGAAGCCGGTGGTCTATGGCCTCGGCTTCGAGCGCGGCATCGCCCATCCCGAAACGCTGATCGAGGACCGTCCCTCGCGGTTTGGATCCTACCGCCCTGAGAATTTCGACGAAACCTATCGTGGCACGGTGACGATCCGCGACGCGCTGGGGTCGTCGCTGAACGTTCCCGCCGTCCGTGTCCTTGACGAACTCGGCCCCGATCTCCTCATCGGCCGCCTGCGCCGTGCCGGTCTTGAACCCGTGCTGCCGGATGCCGCCAGGCCGAGTCTGGCCATCGCGCTCGGCGGACTTGGCCTGACGCTGCACGATCTCACAAGCCTCTACGCCAGCCTGGCCCAAGGCGGACGCCACGTTGAACTGTCCCACAGGCTCGGCGAATCAGCGCAAAAACGCCTCTCCGGCAAAATCGCCAGCGACCAGCAGAAGTCGCTGCTGTCGCCCGTTGCCGCCTGGTACATCACCGATATTCTCAAGGACGCGCCCGCCCCCGCCGACGCCCGCAGCGGCCGCATCGCCTATAAGACGGGAACGTCGTACGGCTACCGCGACGCCTTTGCCATTGGCTACGACGGGCGCCACACCATTGCGGTCTGGGTCGGCCGTCCCGATGGCGCCTCGACGCCGGGCCTCGTTGGCCGCACGGCTGCCGCCCCCATCCTCTTCGACGCCTTCGCGCGCCTGTCGGTCAAGCGCGAACCGCTGCCGCAGGCGCCGCCCGGCACGCTGCGTGTCAGCGGCGCCGATCTCCCCCCGAACCTCAAGCGCTTCGCCCGTTTCGCATCAGTCGGCAACGGCGGCGCGGAATTCCGCCGCGATCCGCTGGCGATCTCGTTTCCGCCCGATCGCTCCGAAGTCGAAATCCTTGGCGGAACCGCTGCCGATCCTCTGCCGTTGAAGGCTGAGGGAGGCGCGCTGCCGCTGACCTGGCTCATCGACGGCAAGCCGATAAGCTCCCCGCCGCATCGCCGCGACACTCAGTGGCAGCCTGGCGGACCCGGCTTCGTCAAGGTATCGGTTATCGATGCTGAAGGCCGCGTCGACCGCGTCACCGTGCGCCTGCGGGATTGACCTTCGTCCCCTGGCATTGGACAGGTTCGCGACCTACAGTCCTGCCCGAAACTTGAGGCACGGGCGATTTACCAGGGGGCGCGGCTACCGCATGGCTTTTCGTTTTGGACGCAACCCTTTCCTCGAAGCCTGGCGGCGCTGGATGGTCTTCGTGATCGCATGCGGCGTGCTGTTCTGGATGCTTCTGCTCGGCCCCGTTTCCTGCACACCCCCGCAACAATCGCCAAGCGAACGCCAACTGCTCCCAGATCTGCGCGCGACCCTCGCCGGCACGACCGTCTCCGGGCTGTCGTCGGGCGCCTACATGGCCGAACAGTTCCAGCTTTCTCATGCCGATATCGTCACCGGAGCAGCCATCATCGCCGGCGGCCCGTACGCCTGCGCCGAAAGCGCTTTCACCGGTTTCATGCCCGACGCGGGCGTTCAGATCCTCAGCGCGTCGCGCGCGGCCAGCGGCTGCATGCTCGACACGCTCGCCCTCTATGGTGTGCCGGACGCAAAAAAGCTCGCCGATCGCGCCCGCGAACTGTCTGAGGAAGGCCGCATCGGCAAGATTTCAGATATCGTCACGGACCGGATCTACATCTTCTCGGGCACCAACGATCAGGTCGTACGCCCGCGCATCGTCGCCAAGACGGTGGAGTTCTACCGCGACGTCGGCGTCGTAGAAAGCAACATCGAGGCGGTCATGGACGTACCGGCCGGACACGCCATGATCACCCTCGACAAGGGGGGCAGCTGTTCGGCCAATGACCTCCCCTATATCGTCGACTGCGACTACGATCAGGTCGGTGCGTTCTTCCAGTTTCTCTACGCGCCGGCAGTCAAGCCGGCGGGACCTGCAGCCGGCCGTTTTGTCGAATTCGACCAGCAGGCATTCGCCAGCGATCTGCCGAAATCCGGACTGGCACCGACCGCGCTCCTCTACGTTCCGCCTTCCTGCGATGCCGGAGGCTGCCGCGTTCATGTCGCTTTTCACGGCTGCCAGCAGAATCGCGATTCCGTAGAGGCGGCCTTCACCCGCGACACCGGCTATGGGCGCTGGGCGGATGCCAATAAGGTTGTCGTCTTGTTCCCCGAGGTCGAAAAATCGGCGCTGAACCCGCTGGGCTGCTGGGATTGGTGGGGCTATACCGGGCGCGATTACCTGACGCGCGACGCTCCCCAGACCAGGGCCGTGCGCCGAATGCTCGGCCGGCTGGCAGGTGCGGAAATAAAGAACTGATGCGGGTCAGTTTTTGGATGTTGCTCTAGGTGTTGCGGTACAGTGCAGAAGGGCTATTGTCCGCCAGCTTATTCCGACATCCAGAATGCAAACTTCCGGGGGGATCTTTTGCTGATCGTCAAGAAAGCCGTGGACTCCGTGCGGCCGCGCTGGCACCGGACGAATTCGCTGGCCGGCGCGCCGCATGTGGTGGACGTCGCCATACGCCTTTTCGCCGTAGCCGCGGTCGGCCTCTGGGTCGCAGCCGCCCAGGAGGATCCGGTCGACGCCGGGCGCGATGCCGCCATCCGCTCCCAGGACGAACTCGCCTCCGCCCGTGCCGCTCCCCCCACCAGGGAGATGATGGTCGCATTCTATGGCGGCGCGCCTTACACCTACCCGAGCCGCGTCGCCCTGAAGAAGGATGGCGTCCACGATTTCTCGGTTGCGCCCGTCGATTGGCGCGCCGAACCCTTCAACGATCCGATCTACTATGGTGTGCGCGTCGTCAATTGGTTCACCGGCGGCCGCACCGGCGCGATGCTCGATTTCACGCACTCAAAGGCCATAGCCGAACTTGATCGCGAAGTTAATTTCGAGGGCACGATCAACGGCGAACCGGCGCCGGGCGCAGCTAAACTCGGCGATGTCTACCGGCGCCTCGAAGCGAGCCACGGCCATAACATGCTGACGCTCAATGGCTTGATGCGGCTGTTCGATCTGCATCCGCGCCTGTCGCTTTACGGCGGACTAGGCGCCGGCGTGAACCTGCCGCATTCAGAAATCCAGATGATGAAGGGCGCCACCGGACGCACATACGAATACCTTTACACCGGACCCGTGGCCCAGGGCCTCGTCGGCATCGAATTCCGGGTGCCGCGCATGAGTTATTTCCTCGAATACAAATTCACCTTCGCCCACTATGACGTGCCGCTCAGCGAACTTGACGGGACCAAGATCGGCCTCTTTGCCGACCTGTTCCGGCAGGCGCAGCGCTGGTGGTCGGGCGAACCGCCGCCCGGCGGTATTCTCTCCAAGGATCTGATCAGCCATCAGGCCATCGGCGGCATCGGCGTGCGCTTCGGCGCCAGCCCGGCGGCAGCACCATAGAAACGGATCGACGCGCTTACTCCGGCCCCGGCAGCAGCGCGTCCGTTCGCCCGGTCAGACGGTAACCGATCAGCCCGATCCATTCGCGCACCCCGAGATCGAATCTTTCCAGCCCCGCCGGGATCGAAGCGAACATACGCACGAGGTCGCGGGCGTCCCGCGTGCGATAGTCGACGGGTGCCGCGATGACGTCGAAACCGACAGAGCGGAACACGCCGACCGAGCGCGGCATGTGATAGGCCGAAGTGACGAGCAGCCACTTTTCTCCGGGCTTCGGCTTGACGAGTTCTCGCGTAAATGTAGCATTTTGAAAGGTGTTCAACGCCTGCGGCTCCAGAACGATGCGCTCAGCTGCGATGCCGACATCCTCCAGGAATTGTCCGACCGGCCCGGCGGCAACGCTGCCGTGTCCCATGATTCCCCCGACGCCGCCTGTGAAAACGACCTTCGCTTGGCGCCACCGCCGGGCAAGTCGCACGCCCTCCGTCAATCGCTCCGCAGCCTCGTTGACGGCAAGGCCGCGACGCCCAGCACTCACCCATCCGTCCTCGAAACCGCCGAGAATGATGATGCCGGCAACCGGCTCGTCGGTTCCGGGCAGTTCGACATTGGCGAAACGTTGTTCGAGCGGCAGCACGAGGTAGTTGCCGAGCGGCAGAAATCCCCCGGCCAGCATCAGGATCAAGCCGCCGAACGCCAGCGAAAAACCCAATCGCCGCCGACGAGTCAACGCCAGCACACAAAGACCAAGCGCCATCGCGATGACGCTGAGCGAAGAGGGCTGCGCGAACAGCCAGAAAACCTTGGTGGCGAAATAGAACATCGGCGAGAACCCACGCAGCAGAATCGGAATGATCAGCCATCGTTAGCATTCGTCGCGGGGCGCCGTTAAGGCGGCGATCGCCTTGACGGCAAACGCAGACAAGACTTCACCGCCCAGATTCGGCTATATGATTCGTTGGGAGCATGTTCAGCAAAAGTGTGAGCGGTTTTGCGGTTCGAACATGCGACCAGACAAGAACTTTGAGCATGTTCAGCAAAAGTGTGAGCGGTTTTGCGGTTCGAACATGCGACCAGACAAGAACTTGGAGCATGTTCAGCAAAAGTGTGAGCGGTTTTGCGGTTCGAACATGCGACCAGACAAGAACTTGGAGCGCTACTATTTAACTTTGAAGGCAAACGCGCTCTAAGAGGGCAACGCCATATGACTAACGAGCACGCAACCGGCGCCGCCGACCGTCCGAGCCGCATACCCTGGCCACCGCTGCTGATCATAGCGACGGTGATCGCTTCGGTGGCGCTTGGCCAACTTGTGGCGCTGCCCTGGCCCGGCATCGATGACTTCCCGGCGCGCGCCATCGGCATCGGTGTCGGCGTCCTCGGCGCCGCCCTGATCTTCTGGGGGGCATATTCGCTAATGCGTCATGATACGACGGTGATGCCGCACAAGGGGTCGACCGCGCTCGCCACCTCGGGTCCTTTCCGCTGGTTGCGCAATCCGATCTATCTCGGCGACGTGTTGATCTTCCTTGCAGCCGGCGAGATCACCAAGAATATCTGGTTCGTCCTTCTGGCACCCGCGTTCGCCGGACTGGTCACGTGGCTCGCCATTCTGCCGGAGGAACGCTACCTCGAAGCCAAGTTCGGCGACGCATATCGCCAGTACAAGGCGAGGACGCGCCGTTGGATTTGAACAAATCACGACGCAAAGCCGTGGGGGAACCATGAGCCGCGACTACGCCGAAAAGGAGCGGGAGTTCATCGAGAGCCTGAAGGCCGACACCGGTCGTGACCTCGATGGCTGGATGACGGCGATCGGCGAGCGGAATTTTGTCCACCGCAACGACACCATCGACTGGCTGCGCCAACAGGGTTTCCTGTTCGCCTGGGCGTCCTGGCTGGAGCGTATTCACAACAACGGCGGCCAGCCGATTTATTATGATGAAACCGCCCCTGCGCGCTCGCCAGCCCAGCCGCCGCGCCGGCCGCCGGCGCCACCGGCAACAACTCCCCCGCCGCCGCACCGCGAAAACTTAAGCATTTCCCCACCGCCCCCCATAAGGATCGAGGGCGCTTCGGTCATTCGTTTTCCAGGCGCCAGACCCGCAAGCCCTGCGCCGCCGCCGCGCACGGGCCCGCAGCCGGCCTCTCCGCCGCGTGCGATCCCGTCTGAAGTCATGGCGGTCGTCGCTGGCGCCAAGGCCTACGCGCCCCTCGCCGGTTTCCTCATCCGGCGAATTTCCGAAACCTTGCCAGCAACGCAGCTCCGGGCAGGAAGACAGTACATCGAGATGCGCGCAGGGCCGCTTCCCTATGCGCTCCTCGCCATCGGCGGCAAGGACTTGAAGCTTGCCTTTGCCGGCCCACCCGGTCGATTCGATCCGCCAGCCGAAAAAGCCCGCCTGCCCAATCTGGGTGCGCCGCTGTCTCCGCTTCTGACGCATATGCTCTCGCTCAGCGATGCCCGCGAAATCGACGAAGCATTTCTCGAAACCCTGCATGCGGCCTGTGCCCGGGTCCAAAAGTAAAAGATATTTTCAGCAAATTCATGGGTTAAGCCTTTGTCGACCGGATTTTGATTTGCCATTCGGAAGGGCCGCAACCATCTGATTGCCATCATCACGTGGTGGAATGCAGCGTGGTTGGAGGGTCTGCGATGACGGCGAACATTCGCGATTTACTGCTGTCGGCGGCTTGCTCTCTGGCGCTGCTGGGGACGGTTGTCGCGCCTGCTGCGGCGCAGACGTCGTACCGCGACTCCATCGGCGAATTGCTGTCGCGGGCCACCGGCGCGAGCCCGGCCGCAGCCCAGGGCGCCGGCCGCGAAGGCCCCCCCGGCGAAGCGCAGCCGCAGGCGAAGCCGGCCCCAGATCCGCGTGAAGACGACAAGGTCTACCAGCAGGCCCGCGATCTCATGCAGGCCATCGATTCGATCCTCAAGGATGCCGCCGAGCAGCGGGCGGATGCCCGCAAGCTTCCCGGCAGGGACGAGTTTCTCGTCACACCGATGTGGACCGAAACGCGCGAGGACCGCGAGAATCGCATCCGCGCCCTTCTCGACAGTGCGCTCGGCATCGTTACCGATGCCCCCGTCGTCGAGGTGCAGAAGAAGGTTGAGGGCCTCCGCCGCAATATCTCCGAAATCGAAGACCAGATCGTCCATCTGAAGGAGCGCCAGCTCACCGCGCCGAAAGACGCCCTGCTGCCCGGCATGCTGAGCGATACCGTCGCCAGTCTCGCCGGTGAGATCAAGGATGCCGAGTCCCGCATCGAGGCAAATAAGGCCGAGATCGCCAAGGCCAAGAGCGAGATCCGCGAAGCCCTCCGCGCTTCGGGCATCGAACTGGGTGACGCGCAGATCGACATGCTGCTTGAGAGCGTGCTCTCCGGCGACCTCGTACGCCTCGTCGCAGCCTTCAATGCCGCCAAGCTGATCGACGCCCAGCTTGCCGAGCGCCTTTCGGCGAGCGGTGACAACATGAAGGCCGCGCGCCGCTACTTCGCCATGCATGCAGCCCTCTTCGCCATGCTCGTGCATGCCCAGCAGTCGACCATCGCCAAGATCGACGAGAACTACGTGCCGAAGCTCGACGCCATCCTCAATGACATCAAGGTCGCGCGCAAAAAGACCGACAGGCTCCTCAAGGAGGGCGGCAATCGCCCCGACCAGATTCGCGCGCTTGAAGCCAACCGCAAGAGCCAGGAGATCGCGGAAGAAGCCGCCCGCGGCTATCGCGACTATCTCCAGCAGCAGCGCGAACAGCTGGCGCAGGCCCGCGCGCGGGCAACGCACGACTTACGCATCGCCGACAATACCTTCGAGACCGTCGAGGCGAGCTTCCAGCTGCGCAACTTGATGCGCGATTCGGCAGCTTCATTCGAAGCCATCCAGAAGCTCGAAGCGCCGACCTTCGATCAGATCTTCAAGAACGAAGAACTGCGCAAGGAATTCGAGAATCTCACCCGTAAGCTCGACGTTCCGACAAGCTGATCGGCCGATGTTGATCGGCGAAACTGACGCGTCGTCCGGTGCCTAGATCTGTTCAGTATTAGGTGGATGCACTTCAAGGCCACGACTGTGGGCCGGCTGCTCAACAACAGCTTGCTGAGTGTTGACCAAAAAGAGCGCCGCCCCCGCGGAGGGCCCGGCCGATAGGCCGATAGGCCCGTGAGCGAAAAAGCAAGATCGTTTCCGCCTAATGCGAAACGAATTATCCAAAGTCGCGCACTTTGAACGCCACGCGATTGCGGTCCGCCCCGGCATGCACGCACACCGCGCCAGCCGTACCTGGGCCGGCATCGAAATCTGCAAGCACGTAAGCCTTGCCAGCAGCCCGGTCGCCGTCGATTGACACGATGCTTGGATCTTCGTCCGCGCCAACGGTGACGACGAAGCTGTCGAGCCCGCGCCGGATGCCCTCGCCGGTTGCCTTGAGAAAAGCCTCCTTGCGCGTCCAGCAGCGAAAAAATGCCGGCAGCCGCTGAGCCACCTCCAAAGCGTCCAGGCCGGCCACCTCCTCGGCCGCGAAATAGCGCCGCGCCAGCCCCTCTCGCACCGGTCGGATACGCTCTATATCGATGCCGACTTCTGCGCTTCGGCACAGGGCGACCGCCGCCACATCGCCGCTATGCGTGAGATTGAAATGTACCGGTTCTCTCGAGCCGGCAGCTGTGCGCAGCGCAGGCTTCCCATGAGCGGCGCTGTCGAACGCCACCGCTGCTGGCTCGCAGCCGGCATATCCGCCGAGGATCTGGCGCAACCGGCCGCGGGCGGCAACGAACCTGTCGCCATGCCCCTGTTGCAGGAACCGCCTGGCACGCGCCGCTTCATCTTCGGACAAAATGGACTGAAGCAATTGCAGCTCAGCGTCGCCGACGGTCAGCGAAAAGCGCACCAGGTCGATATCATGGGTCAAATGCCCCTCGCCGTGACAACGAACTGGCTCCGAGCGGCCCGGGTTCATCGAACCCCGGGCCCGTCGACGCTCGCAGCTCCCGAACCTGCCGAACTCCAACCGCCAGCCTCAGGTGCTGCATCCCGATACGCGCGCGACGCACTGCTTTTCCAAGGCAAATTCGCACCGCTCGGCGGCTGCGGCGCGCCTTGGATCGGCTTCTCCGCGGGTGCCGCCTTGGGAGCCGAGACCGGCTTTGGTCCAGTTTTTGTTGCCCCCGTATTGGTCGGTATCGTTGCCGGTGTCTTCAACACGACCGGCGGGCGCTTCGTACGGTCGCGGGCCTCCGGCGCGATCCGTGTCACCGGCGGCGCTGCCGCTGCCAGAGCCGCCGCGCGGTCGTCGCTCAACTCGGAGATCGCTCCATAGAACGGCATCAGCCGTGGCGTCCGCTGGCTCTTGGCAAGTTTCTCGGCGACCTGATCCTTGAAACCTTTTACGAGTTCGGCTTCGGCAACGACAGGTGTCCGGTAGCGCAGATGCACGACGCGGTAGCCACGCTCCTTCAAGCCGTCGAGGATCGCCGGCAAGGCCTCGGCCGTTGCGGGCTTTATGTCGTGGAACAGCAAGATGCCGCCGCCGCGATTTTCGAGACGCTGCAGGGTGATGCGCGCCAGTTCGCCGGGACTGGCAATGAAGCTGTCATCCGAGACGACGTCGACTGTGAACGTCGCGATGCCGCGCGTCTGCAGGTATTTCAACAGCGGCGCTGAATCGTTGAGGCCGGTGAAGCGGAAAAACGGCGCGATGCCGCCGCCGGTGGCTGCCTCGAGCGCGGCGAAGCCCCGCTCTATCTCGGCCTGGGCACTATCGAGCTTCATCTTCGGCAGCTGCCGCGGGTGCGACCAGGTATGGCCGCCGACCGTATGACCGCGGGCAAGCACGTCCCGCACAACATCCGGGTAGGACACCGCCATCCTGCCGACGGAGAAGAACGTCGCCTTCGTGCAGTGACTTTCCAGCGTATCGAGAATTTTCGGCGTCACCCATGGGCTCGGTCCGTCGTCGAAGGTCAGGACGACCTCTTTGTCGCGAAGGAATGTCGGCTCATTCTGCTGGTGCGTCAAACCCCCGAACAGCGGCCCGCCGGAGGCATCCACCTCGACCACCCGCTCCAGTCCGACGGCCGCTTCCGCAAGCGCGCATTCTGCCGCCATGGCCGGGCTGGATGCCAAGCCTGCGAGGGTTCCAAGGACCAAGGCAGTGACTAGTGCGGTGCGCATGCAACTCCTGTTTGGCTGCCGTGCGTTGAAATCGCTTGTCATTAAACAAACGGCGCGGCCCGAAGCTGCGGCCGGTCAGCCGGGCCGACGCAAACGAGCACCGGATAAACCCATGAAAAGGCCGGTTGAAGGCGCAACGCAACAACTAGGGCGAACCAGCCTGGAAATCACTATAGAGCCTTTGGCGGCCCGGCGCCATGCCGCCCGGCGTCGCGCCCTGGGACAGCCAATGACTTCGCCTGTGAGCCACGCTTCATCCAAGAAACGGTTAGTTCTTGAAGACTTCCTTGCGCCAATCCTCGTCGACGGGCCCTTTGAGTGTTGCCGGCCTAGTGGTGGCTTGAGGCCGCTCGGAAGCATCGGCCCGCCGATCGTCCGGGTCCGAAACAGACTGCTGTAGATTTTCGCCTGAAGTCCGGATCAGCCCCGAGCGCTCCGGCAATGGTCCCTTGAACAGCCCGCGCGGTTCAATTGTCAGTGGCACGACAGCTGGTAAATCGCTCGCCGACGACACTGGCCAGACGATGGAACGGTCGGCCAGTGGCCGGTTATCGGCGTACTTCTTGCGCCGGTCGGCCTCTTTCTCGGCCATGTCGTCATAGGCTTTCAAGGTCTTCGCCGGCCGCTTCGACACCAGGTGAACGACCTTGTAACCCTCTCGGGCCAGCGCATCGAGCAGATCGGCAATGCCCGCCGCCGTCGAACGCTGGATGTCGTGCATCAAGATGATGCCCTTGCCTTGCTGCTTGAGGCCGCTCAACACGCGGTTCATCATGGTCGATCCGGAGCGCGTGCGGAAGTCGAGCGAATCGACATCGATCGAGAAGATGCCGTGGTCGCGGTCGTTCAGGTGTGCCTGCATGCGTGCCGGATCGCTCAGGTAGGGAAACCGGAAGAACGGCGCAACGGGCTTGCCGAGAGCCAGCGAGACGGCGCTGACGCCAAGTTCGATTTCCTGCTCGCCACTGGCTTGGCTTAGGCTGCCCTGCATCTTGTGCGACCAGCTATGTGTCCCGACCGTGTGGCCGCGCCTGTCGATTTCGCGGACCATCGCCGGGTCGACGAGTGCCATGCGCCCGACCATGAAGAACGTCGCCTTCGTGCAGTGCGCTTCGAGCGCGTTCAGTACGGCCGTGGATTTGCCCCGCAACGGCCCGTCGTCGAACGTCAGCACGATTTCCCCGGGCTTCAGGAAATCGATGTCCTTATACTGCATGTTGCCGAAACGGCGTCCGCCGGCGGTGTCGATTTCCACGACTCGCGACACGCCAAGAATGCCATTTCGGTCCGAGCATGAGGGTTTGACGCTGTCCGCGCGCGCCACGCCGGCACCGGCCGCTACCAAGCCAGCAGTCATCAGCGTCGCAACCAGGAAGGTTCCTACAACCCGCATCATTCCCCCGTCCTCTAAACCGAGCCGTTCGCCCCTCGCTCATAAGTCCTATTGCGCACTTTACGAACGAAATCTGAACGAAACACAGCTTTTCAGGACACTGGTCCAAACTTTCCAGCGTGCCTGGTGCGCCGCTGCCTCAGAAATATGGTAACGCAACGCTCGATTTATTGACGAGCGTCAGCAGAATATGCTGCAGCGCCGCACAAGTTGGCGGCCGAACGAATGAAAGGCTGGCAGCACATGGATCCCAACGCAGAAGAGGCTGTCGCCGAAAAGACGGACGGCGCCGACGACGCCGTCGAAAAGGAGCACGGCGAAGTCGTCAGCGAGCTTGTCGGCGCCATTTCAGCCGCGATCGAATCCGGCGACCGGGAAACGATCAGGTCCCTGACAGCCGACCTGCGCGCCCCCGATCTCGCCGAAGCCATCGAGTTTCTCGACCGCGAAGACCGCGTCAGCCTCATCAACATTCTCGGTGACGACTTCGACTACGAGGTTTTCTCCGAACTTGACGAGACAGTGCGCGATGACCTCTCCGAAGAGCTTCCCAACGAACTTCTGGCCAAGGCCGTCACCGAACTCGACACCGATGATGCCGCCTATCTCATCGAGAACCTCGAGGAAAGCGACCGCCAGGAGATCTACGAGCAGATCTCGTTTGAGGATCGCGCCGCCCTCGAGCGCAACTTCGAATACGAGGAAGACACCGCCGGCCGCATCATGCAGTCGGAATATGTCGCCGTCGCACCCTTCTGGACCGTCGGCCGCGTCATCGACTACATGCGCGAGAGTGACGAGTTGCCCGATACGTTTTCAGAAATCTTTGTTGTCGACCCCGGTTTCAAGGTGATGGGCGCGGTGCAGCTGTCCCGCCTCCTGCGCACCAAGCGCGAAGTGCCCGTCAGCGAAATCATGAACCCCGACCGCTATCAGATCCAAGCCACTGAGGACCAGGAGGACGTCGCCCGCCAGTTCCGCAAGTACGACCTGATGACCGCACCGGTTGTCGATGAAAACGATCGCCTGGTCGGCGTCATCACCGTCGACGACGTCGTCGACGTCATTCAGGACGAGGCCGAGGAGGATATGCTGGCTCTCGGCGGCGTTGGCGACGAAACGCTGACCGACAGCGTCTATTGGACCGTGCGCTCGCGCGTGCCATGGCTGGTGATCAACCTTGGGACCGCGATCCTCGCCTCTCTCGTCATCCAGCAGTTCGACGCGACCATCGAGCAGATGGTCGCGCTCGCCGTCCTCATGCCGATCGTCGCTTCGATGGGCGGCAATGCCGCCACCCAGACCATGACGGTGACGGTGCGCGCGCTTGCCATGAACAAGCTCTCCCGCCTCAACGCCCAGCGGGTCATCACGCGTGAAACCATCGTCGGCCTCGCCAACGGCTTGATTCTCTCGGTGATCAGCGCGGCTGTCGCCTATTATTGGTTCGGTTCTGGTCCGCTGGCCCTCGTCATCGCCGCGGCGATGGTGGTCAATCTGCTGGTCGCCGCCGTCGCCGGCATCCTCGTGCCGATCCTGCTCGACTACTATGACATCGACCCGGCTCCAGCGTCGGGCGTCCTCATCACCACGGCCACCGACGTCATCGGCTTCTTTGCGTTTCTGGGGCTGGCGTCGATCTGGCTGTTGTAAAATGCGTTAGTTGCTGGCGTGGAGCGGAAGTACGGTTGTGAACTTGATCTGCTCCATCGCAAATGTCGAACTGATGTCCTTGACCTTGGTGATTGCGATGAGCTTCTTGTAGAACGCGTCATAGCCGTCGATGTCGGCCACGGCAACGCGCAGAAGGTAGTCGACCGCGCCGCTCATCCGGTAGAACTCCACAACTTCGGGAAATTCCTGGACAGCGCTGTGAAAACGATCGAGCCATTCCTGGCTGTGCTCCAGAAGGGTGATGGCCACGAATACCGTGACACCCGTACCAGCCTTCCGCGGATCGAGCAGGGTGACGCGCGCTTTGATGACGCCGTCGGCTTCGAGCTTGCTGATGCGGTTCTGGCACTCCTGCTCGGTGAGGCCGGTACGCTTGGCAACTTCGCCAATCGGCACCGTTGCGTCCGGCTGGAGCAATCTGAGAATTTCTGCGTCCGCGCGGTCTAGCACCTTGCCCTCCCATCGTCTTGACTGTTCTCGAAGACGGAACGCAAAAGTATAGTCGGAGATCGTCGAAAACAATGCAAGAAATCCGGGTCTGCCATCACGCAGGGCATGATCCGCGCGGTCAATGAGGCGGCAGCGGCGTGTTCAAGCCCAATTTTCTCACGGCGCAATTCGCCATCGGTCCGCAGATCGCAGCGGACGATATGGTGCGCCTCGCCGAGGCTGGGTTCCGCTCTGTCATCAACGCACGCCCGGACACCGAAGACGGTCACTTCCTCCGGTCTGAAGAGGCCGCCGGTCAGGCGGCTGCCGCGGGCCTCGGCTACATCCATGCACCGACGGAAAGCCATGCGATCTTCGAAACCGATGCCATCGATCGCTTCGAGCGGGCTTTGATCGAGCTGCCGGCGCCGATTTTCGCCCATTGCAAGTCGGGAACGCGCGCCGTCATCCTGTGGGCCCTGGTCGCCGTCCGCCACCAGCCGACCGAAGAAGTGATTTCCCAGTTGAACGCGGCCGGACAGGAGTTGCAGTTTCTCGAAGACGAACTGAGGGCCGAGCGCGACAGCGCCACCCGCTCGCCGTTGCGGCTCAATGACCAAGGGCTCCTCAGCCTTGGCAGGTCGCCGCTGCTGATCGCCGGCAACCTGAAGCAGCCCTGACGGCACGATCATAATTCCATGAGGTCAACGGAACCCATGGCAGGTTCCATTTAGCACCACATTTTGCCGCGCAACCACAGAAATGCCTGGCTCCCCCCGCCGCACGGGACCGGCCTTTTCAGACAACCGTTTAACAGTTGTTCAGCTTTTTTCGCTAGTGTAGCGCACCTGACGTTTGGTACCCGCTTGCGGCTGGACTCGAAACCAAACTTCAGGTGCAAAAGCTACACTAGACTCATGGAGTTGCTGGTGTTCCTTATGGTTCTGAGATTTGCTCGGAACTAGGCCGCAATGGGAAGCAAATGTCAGAACCGGAACACTAGCGTTTCACAATCAATCTGATGGATGCGGATATGAGCAAGTCTGACAAGGACGACGACCTGCCGCGCCTCGACGGCTCGGCCCCGGAGACGAACGATGAGCCCGATGCGGCCCGGCGCGCTGCCATGCTCAAGATGGGCGTGTATGCGGCAAGCCTCGCGCCCGCCATGCTCGTGCTGACGAGCGGCAAAAGCCAGGCGACGCCGGATTGCGGTAATCCCGCATGGCAACTGGGTTTGAAACGCGCGGGCCACTCGGGCTGCTGATGACACGGCTAGCAACTTCATTCGGTTCCGTTTCGTCAACCGAGCTTGTCAACGTCGGTAACAATTTCTGCCTGTTCCGGCGCGACAACAAAGCCCTCGCACTCCTCAACGAGAGCGCGGCGAAGGTGCTTCTGGCTTGCATCGACGATGTCGATACGCTGGCTTTCAAGCCACAGTTCGGCCCGCACGATGCTGACCCTGCTATCGGCCGCGACCCCTCCCACGTCGACACGCTACTGGCGCAGCTGCGTTCGGAGGGCTTTCTCGATGGCCCGCAGCCGCGCGCTGCCGCACCCAGCGTCCCGTCGGTGTTGCGCGCGCCGCAGAACCAAGGGCTTTGCGCGGTCTATCGGCTCGACGGCGGGCCGGCTGTTCGTCTCGAATGCGAGGATGAAGAACTCTCCGGCTTGTTGGCCGCAGCCTTGCAGCCGCTACAGGCAGCCCGCGATTGTGCGCCCTGGATCCAAATCGTCGTGCCGGGGCAGGCCGGCAGCTTCGCAGTCTGGCGGGACGGAGTAGCCATTGCCACGGGGCTCGACAGGGCCAACGTGCGCCGGATCTGCCTCCAGGCCCTGTTGATGGCCATGCTGCCGTCCGACGAGGTCGCCGCGCTATTGCATGCGTCCACCGTTTCGATCGCGGGCCGCGCGGTGATCCTCGCTGGCGCCACAGGCTCCGGCAAGACGACCTTGATGATGGCCCTGATCGCAACCGGCGCCACCTATCTCGCAGACGATCTAACCCCTCTGCACCGGAACGGACGCGCCGTCTCGCGTTTCCCCCTCGCCGCAAGTGTCAAGCAGGGGAGCTGGAACGTCCTCGCGGGGCAGTTCCCCCGGCTGCAAGCCTGCCGCGTGCATCACGTCGGCGATCGCGTGGTCCGCTACGTCGACCCGGCACCGGCTGAAGCGGCGGGCAACGGCGCGGTGCCCGTCGGCGCCCTCGTCTTTCCAACCTTCGACCCGGCATCGCGGGCAGCCTCGATCGCCCGCATCGGGCCGGAGGAAGCATTGAGCCGGCTGCTCGAAACGGGCAGCGAGGTCGTCGGAGAGCACCGGTCGATCAAGCCGGTGACGGCACTCGTCAATGAGACTCCCGCCTGGAGCCTGACCTTCCCCGACCTCAGGGCCGGCGTCACAGCGGTGCAGATGCAGACGCTTGCGGGTGCGAAATGACATCCCCTCGCGCCGAAGTCGACTTGACCCTTTCGCTGCTGAGAGCGCTGTCGGGCGGGGAAAGCCGATCACCGGCAGCCGAAGGCGGCCTTGGCAATGGCTCCGGGTTTCGCGCAGTCTCGTGGCACCGCCTGGTTGCGTTCGCCAGCGCGCATTTCGTTCTTCAAGCCATCGCCGCGCCGCTGAACAGATCCGCCTCTGCGGTTGCATTGCCCGGCGACGTTCAGGATTTCCTCGCCGCTTTTCACGAAGCCAATGTGGAACGCAACGTACGGCTTCTGCACGCGCTATACGACATCGCCAACGCGCTGAATGCCAAGGGCGTCGTTCCCTGTGCGTTGAAGGGCGCGGCAATCCTCCTGACCGCCGATGACGCAAGCCCTGCTTCATGGCGCTTCATGTCCGACCTGGATCTGCTGGTGCCGCAAGAAGATCTGGCAACGTGCGTTGAAACCATGTACCGCCTCGGCTTCGTCACAGCCGATGACACGTACGATCCTCTAACGGAAGCCCACTTCCCGCCGCTGATCAGCCCTTGCCGCACGTTCTCTGTGGAACTGCACACGCGCCTCTTCGGGCTCGATGACTTCGGGCTTTGTGAAAAATCGCTCATGGCCGGCGCGACGCTTCGCACGCATCGCGGCGCCGAACTTCTCGTCCCCACGCTGAGCCACCGCATTGCCCACCTGCTCATTCATGCGCAACTGCACAACTGCAATCATGCGATTGAGCGGATCGTGCTGAAGGACGTTCTCGATCTCATCATGCTGCAGGGCCGCAGCTCCATGCCGTTCGACGGGTCGCAGGTGGTGTCGCGCTTCCGCGACCCCGCTCATCGCGAAGCCGTCATGGCTTTGCTGGAGGCATGGCGCAAAATAACAGGTGCTCCCCGCGTCACACCGGCTTCGCCGACCGCCGAAGCCTGGGCGGCTCGGGCCATTGCGAGGCTCTACTGGCCGCGCTGGCGCACGCTGGTCAGCGTCCCAGGCGATGTGCTTCGAATGGAAAGCCACAGGGCCAGGACCGAGATGGGCCACGTGCGCCGTCGCTTGAAGCTCTTGACCGATCCCGCCCGCGTTCGGGACGTGACGTCGCGATGGGCAGTCAAGCAACGGCAGCGCTTGTGGGGTTGAGACCTGCCGCGATCTCGTCGCGGTTGCCCGCGCATCGCGGTCGCAAATGAAGGCCGCCCATGGTGAAGTCAGCGCATCTCCACGGCATCCGCTTCGATCGTGTAACCCGTCTCGGCAAGTCCCGTCGGCGTGATCTTCGCCGACATCTTGCCGGTCACATAGACCGGGTCGAACTCGCCCTTCACCGTGAAGCCGTCCTTGGCCGTGACGTAGACGATCTGGTTGGCCGGCGGCGGCGGCACGTGGATGCAGGCGCCGACGAACGGCACCAGCAGGAACTCCGTAATTTTGGTCGCGGTAAAGTCGAGCGGCACGACGTAGCCTCCGATCTTCACGTTCTGGCCGTCGAGTTCGGTCTTGAGTTCGGGTGGCGCCGTCGATGCCTGGCGCGCCGGCCGCGACATGAACTTGCCTTCCGGGACGCGCGGCGGCGGCGCTCCCTCCGCATCCTCGGGGCGCGAGCGGATGTCGAAGCTTTCGAGATAGGCTGCCTTGCCGTCTGGAGCGGCGCCGGCGGGCGGGCCGAAAAAGGTCTTGAGCTGTTTCTTGGCGGCGGTCGCGGTCTGGGGCACGAGGTCGGCCCACTTCAACTCGCGCGGCGCTCCGGCTTGGACCGGCAGCGCTGCGGTTGCGGCCAAGGCGAGCGCGAGGCCAGCTGCGATGGCGCTTGATGTGCGGCTCATGTCGAAGCCCTTTCGATCGTGATCGGCTGTTTCCGGATTTTGGATCAGACGAAAATCCAGAACACCAACAAAAGCTCAACCAGTGTTGCGGGGAAGGCGCTTTGGATCGGCGCATCGGAGTGGGAACGCTTCCGCACTTTATTCAAGAATAAGGCGCAGCCAAGCCGTCCGCCATTTCGACCACCTCCCCGTCATACCCGTACTGTCATGCCGTCGGCAAGCGAACGCCGGTAGGCGAGGAACGCCGGACCGAGGCCGGCGACGAAGCCGGCGACCACGATCCCGCTCAGCGTTGTCAGCTCAAACGATGTCGGCGCCGTAAGCGGCAGGCTCAAGCCGTAGGCACGGTCGATCAACGGCCGGGCCGTCGCCAGGACGGCGTAGAGCAGCCCCGTTCCCAGCACCGCCCCGGCCAGCGTCAAGACCCCCGCTTCGGTTGCCAGCAAGCCGAGCACCGTTGCCGGTCTTGCACCGACCGAGCGCAGTATCGCCATCTCGCGGCGCCGTTCGTTGAGCGTCGTCAGGATCATCGTCACCATGCCGAGTATCGCGGTCACGACCACCATCGCGGAGACGACAGCGAGGGCAGTTTCGGCGATGCCGACCAGCCCCCACAATTCCTGCAGGGCCGCCCCTGGCAGGATAGCCGAGAGCGGTTCGGCCGCGTACTCGTTCACCGCCCGCTGCACGCGGAACACAGCCAGCCGCGACTTCAGGCCGACGAGCATGGCAGTCACCGACTGCGGCGTCAGATTCATTTTGCGCACATCTTCGGCGGAGACGCCTTGACCTGGGACAGGGGCGCCCTGCTGCCAGTCGACATGGATCGCCTCGATCGCCTCAAGCCCGACAATTACCGCCCGGTCGACCGGTGTCCCGGTCTTCTGCAGAATGCCCGCGACCCGGAACGGCTTGTCGCCATGATCGATGAAGGAAACCGAGCCGAGCCCGTGCCCGATGACGATACTGTCGCCGATTTCGTATCCGAGCGCCGCCGCCACGTCGGCACCGATCACCGCCTCGAACACATCGCTGAATTCGGCCCCTGCGGAAAGCACCAGTTTCTGGTCGCCTCGAAAGCGGTAGTGCGTGAAGAATCCCGCCGTCGTGCCGAGCACGCGGAAGCCGCGATGGCTGTCGCCAAGCGACATCGGCACCGTCCAGGCCACCTCCGGCAGCGCCGCAATCTCTCTCGCGCTCTGCCAGGTCATGTTGTTCGTTGCGTTGCCGATTCGGAACACCGAATAGAGCAGCAGTTGCACCCCGCCCGAGCGCGCTCCGACGATAAGGTCCGTACCCGAGATGGTATCGGCGAAACTCTGCCGGGCGCCGTTGCGCACCTTCTCGACGCCAAGCAGCAGCATCACGGAAAAGGCGATCGCGAGGACCGACAGGAGCGCCGTCAGCCATCGCGCACTGAGCGACTGCAGGGCGAGCCGCAAAACGATCATGCCGCACCCCACCCAATTTTCGCGATGTCGTCGAGCCGCACGCACCGTGTGAAGAGCCCCGCCAGCGCTTCGTCATGGCTGACCATGATGAGCGTTGCCCCCGCCGCCTCGATCTCCTCGAACAGCAGATCGAGGAATTCTTTCTGCCGGGCCCGGTCGAGCGATGACGTTGGCTCGTCGGCGACGATGATCTCCGGCCGCCCGATCAAAGCCCGCGCCGCCGCGACGCGCTGCTGCTGGCCGACGCTGAGGCTTGATGCACGGTGACGGGCGATTTCATCGCCAGGCAGTCCGAGCCGTTGCAGCAGGCGGGCGGCTTCATCCGCTGCAGTGCCGTTGACGGCGACGTTGGCCCGGCGCTGCTGGGAGAAGCTCAGAGGTAGCAGCACATTGTCAGTCACCGTGCCGTAGGGCAGCAGGTTGAACATCTGGAAGATGATGCCGAAGTGCTCGGCCCGGAAGCGATCGCGCGCCGCCCCCGGCAGCTTGGCGATATTGGTTCCGAGCACGTCGATATGGCCTGTTTGCGGGCTGACGATACCGGCGAGCAGGCTGAGGAGCGTCGACTTGCCGCCCCCCGATGGGCCCACCAACAGCACCCGCTCGCCCTTTGCGACATCGAACCGGTCGATGCTGAGACTGAAGCGCGGCTTTCCCGGCCATGTGAAGCGGACGGCACCCATCGCCACCACCGGGGTGCCGGCGGCGTCTCCCGGCATTTTACGATTGTGATTTGTGCCGGGCTTGATCGGTAGTCTCCCAGGAGCTTGGGCATCGCCCGCCAGTTATATCGACAGGTTACATCGAGGCGTCGAAATCGATCGCCGTCCGATCCCGGGTCGCGTCGAACTGCGTCTGTCCTTTCGCCGTGGCGATGCTGACTTGCAGCGAAAGCGCATTCTGGAACTGATCGAAGTAGCCGAGCGTCAGCGTCGACAGCTTCTCGGGCGCGAGGCACGTGAACTGATATCCGGCGTGAAATTCGGCATGGCCTTCCTGGTGGCCGGGATGGCCATCGTGATGGCCGCCGTGATGCTTCTCTCCGTGATGGCCTCCGCCATGTTTCTTCTCGTGATGGGCGGCGTGTTCGGGATCCTTGGTGTAGTGAACGAAGGATTGCTCGACGACACAGCCCGCCGCTTCTGGAAGCGTCACGATTTTGAGCGGATTGGCGAGGATCTCCTTGGCGGCCTTGAGAGTGGCCTTTTCCTTCTCTGTGCTGGCAGCGTGTTCGAAGTCGATGATGTCGGCTCCCGGAGCGCGCAAATCGAAGCCGGCCTTGTCCCCGTCGATGGCGATGTCGAGCTTTCCATGTCCGTGCCGGTGCGCGCCGGCTTCCCGGCGATCCTGCGCGGGCGCTGGCGCGGCGGCGCTGACGATGACAGCGGCAATCGCCGCAAGCTTCACACAATGCATCTGCACCGTCCTCTTGCTTCAGGGTGGGCACCATAGCCGCCATTTGCGGTCGCTTCAAACAGCATCTGGCATCTTTTGACCGCGCACATTGAGCAGCAAAATTGCCGCAAATGCGGCGAGTGCGGCGAGGTCCAGGTACAGGTTCAAGGGCATCAGCAAGAACGCGCCGCAAACGCCAAGAGCGATCCGCATCGGCCACGTTACGGGAGCCTCCAGGTGTCCCTGCATCGCGCCCGAAAATGCGTAAAGCCCGACAAGCGCGAAACCGAAAATCCTCAGGACATCGGCAATTTCGCCGCCGATGAACGGCGTGTAGGCAAACAGCAGCGGTACCAGATAAAGACCCTTTGCGATCTTCCACGCGGTCAGGCCGGTGGCCATCGGCGGTGTTCCGGCGATTGCCGCCGCCGTGAAAGCGGTGAGGCACACCGGCGGCGTGACGTTCGAATCCTGGCTCAGCCAGAAGATGATGAGGTGCGCCGACAGAAGCGCATACGTCAGCGTCGCCGCGGGAACGACCGCTTCGCGTACCGGCGCAATGAGTTCGGCCGGCACATTGTCGAGCAGCGCTTTCGCCGCCTCCGCCGACATCGGCGCTCCGAGCTGGGCTGCGGTCTCCGGCGAAGCCAGCATGAGGATCGCTTTTGCTTCCTCCGCGACATTGCCGGCCATCAGCGCTTCGATCAGTTCCCGGTTGGCGATCAGTTCGAACAAGGCAGGTGCTGAAAGCGTGCCGAGAACAATGTAGGCGGCCGTCACCGGCAACCCCATGCCGAGCACCAGTGAGGCGAGCGCGATCAGCACAAGTGCGATGATGAGGCTGTCGCCGGCCCATTCCGTAATCATCAACGAGAATGTGTTGCCGACCCCGGACATGGCGATGACATTGACGATCAGGCCGACCGAGCACAGCAGCACGGCGGTCATCACCATGTTGCGCGCGCCCAGCGCCATGGCTTCGAGCACGGCCACCGGTCCCATCGGATTGCGCGTCAGCCAGGATGCTGCGATCACGGCGAGGATTGCGATGCCTGCCGCGTACGTTGGCGTGTACCCGTAGATGAGGAGTGTGATGAGCACGCCGATGGGGATGAGGAACGGCAACCCGCCGCCGAGCATCAGGTCCATGAACCCCGGCACGTCGTCGTCGACCGCCTGCACGCCCTGCCGCTTTGCCTCGATACGGACGTAGAACGCGATCGAAGCGAAATAGAGGATCGCCGGCAGCACGCTGACGGCAACGATCGTGGTGTAGGGAATCTGCGTGTAGCTGGCGATGACGAAGGCGCCCGCGCCCATGATCGGCGGCATCAGCTGCCCGCCGGTTGACGCGGAAGCTTCAACCGCCGCGGCAAACTTCGGCGGGAAACCGGCGCGCTTCATGAGCGGAATCGTGATGACCCCGGTCGAAGCCGTGTTGGCGACCGCCGAACCCGAAATCGTGCCTGTCAGCCCGGAGGCGAGAACCGCGACGAGCCCCGGCCCGCCCGTCAGTCTACCGGCGACCGAACGCGCCAGGTCGATGACGAACGCGCCCCCGCCCGAGCGCAGCAGGAACGCCCCGAGCAGGATGAACATGAACACGAACGATGAGGAGATGCTGGCGATGTTGCCGAAGATGCCGTCGTCGCCGTAGATCGAGCGGAACAGGATCGTCTCCACGCTCAATCCGCCGAAGCGGAATACGCCGGTGATGTGCTGGCCCCACCAGCTCACGTAGGTCAGCGCCAGAACGATAAGGATCGGGATCACGATGCCGGTGGTCCGCCGCGTGTATTCCAGCGCCCCGAGAATGAGAATGCCGCCAGCCGTCCAATCCAGCGCGCTGAGACGTACGCCGCGAGCATACACCGCGTCTTCCGCGGCAATGAGGTAGAGCGCCGAGCCGGCCACCAGCAGCCCGAACGCGACATCGAGGAATTTGAAGGTCCGCGTCTTCGCAAAATGCCCCTCGAATGCTGGGTAGATCAGCGCGCACAGAAATGCGAAGCCGGCAAAGTGAATGGCGTTGCGCCACAGCCCGGACAGCACGCCGAAGATATTGAAGTAGACATGGATCAGCGCCAGCGCGACGCCGACGACGAAGATCGCGCGGTCGTTTATCGATCCCGTCCACTGCGGAACGTCGAGGCCTGAACTTGCCGCCTCGTTTTGCTCACTCGCCATGGGCCGCCAGCCTCCCCGAAAGTTCCAGCAATGCCATGAGGGCGGCGGAGGCCAATCGCCTCAACCGCCCTCTGGTTCGCTCCATCCCCTAGGTCTCGGGACATAAGCCCGGCCGACAGGTTATTGCGCGACGAGCTTCTCGGGGATCTTGAGGCCTGCTTCCTCGAAGTAGCGCTTGGCGCCAGGATGCAGCGGCATCGGCAGACCCGCTATTGCGCTTTCAAGTGCCATCGCCTTGGTCGCCGAGTGGATCGCATTGAGGAAGCCGAGGTTCTCGTACATCGTCTTGGTGATCTGGTAGACGTCTTCCTCGGGGACATCCTTGCGTACCGCCAGGAAGTTCGGCTGCGCGATCGTCATCACGTCGGCATCGACGCTCGGATAGGTTCCCGCGGCGATTTTGTAGGGGGTCCACAATCCGAGGCCGCCGTCGGCCTTTTCCATCTGCTCCGGCGTGAAGCCCAACAGCTTGATTTTGTCGCCCTGCGAAGCGAACGCTTTCGTAATTGCACCGACGGGTACTCCAGCCGGCGTCGATATTCCGGCAACCTGGCCGTTCTGCAAGGCATCGGCGGACGGACCATAGCCGACGTGGACGAGGTTGTAGTCCTTGTCGATATCGACCCCCAGATTCGAGAGCAGCACCTGGTTTGATCCGATCGTACCCGAATTCTTGGTGCCGAGGGCCATCGACTTGCCCTTCAATCCGATCATGTCGTCGATCGTGCCGGTCTTGGCGAGGTCGGACTGGATCACGAAATGCTCGACGTTCTGCCACAGCATGGAAACGGCGCGCATGTCCTTTTGCGGGCCATCGGCTTCGACCGGGCCTTTGCCGTTCCAGGCATAATATCCAAACAAGCCCTGCAGAATCGCGAATTGCGCTTCGTTATCGCGCAGCAGTTTGACGTTCTCGCCCGATCCTGCCGAATTGATCGCCGACATGCCGAGCTTTATGGTCGGCTGCAGCTTCACTTTGGCCAGTGTGGCAATTGCGACTCCGACCGGATAGTAGGTGCCGCCCGTACTGGCAGTTGCTAGAATGTAGTCTCGTGCGTCCGCCGCTTTCGCACTTGGGGCAGCCCCGGCAACCAATACGGCGCCTGCGGTCGCTGTTACGATTAGTCCTCTGAACATGTTTCCGTCCCTTGTTTCTGTTGGCCCAATCAAGCCCGGCTGTGCAGCAATTTGCCGCATCGATGTATACATAGGGAATTACTGCGGATGCAGCAACACGGCATATTCGAAGGCTGTCGCAGCGCCACTTGCCGCGTGCCCGGTGAGCGGCCAGACTTGTGGTCCGTGTATCACTGCATTGGAATAGAGCAATGACCCTGACGACTGAGGAAATTGAGCGCTACAAGCGCCATCTCGTTCTGCGCGAGGTTGGCGGCCAGGGCCAGCAGAAGCTGAAAGCCGCCCGCGTGCTGCTGGTCGGCGCCGGCGGTCTCGGGTCGCCGCTTGCGGTTTATCTGGCCGCGGCCGGCGTCGGCACACTCGGCCTCATCGATGATGACGTCGTCTCACTTTCGAACCTGCAGCGCCAGATTCTGCACGACACGTCCCACGTCGGGAAGCTGAAGGTCGACAGCGGCCGCGACGCGATCGGCCGGTTAAACCCGCACGTCGTCGTCGAGACACATCCCGTCCGCCTCGATTCGCATAACGCCCTCGATATCATTGCCGGCTACGACATCGTCTGCGACGGCTCCGACAACTTCGCCACCCGCTACCTTGTTTCCGACGCCTGCTATCTTGCCGGGAAGACGCTGGTGTTCGGCGCCGTCGGCCCGTTCGACGGCTACGTGACGACCTTCAAGCCGCACGAAGCGGCCCCTGGCGGCAAGCCCTACCCGACGTACCGTTGCCTGTTCCCGGAAGCTCCGCCGCCCGGCACGGTCGCGAACTGCTCGGAAGTCGGCGTGCTTGGCGCCGTCGTCGGCGTTATCGGCACGCTGCAGGCGGTTGAGGTGCTGAAGGAAATCACCGGCGCAGGCGAAACGCTCGCCGGACGTCTCCTCATCTACGATGCGTTGGGCTCGCGCTTCGAGACCGTGAACATCGCCTGGGATCCCGGCAACGCGCTTTCCGGCGACAGCCCCACCATCACCGATCTGTCCATCCACAACGCCGCAGAAGACGCCGTCGCCTGCGGCCGCTGACGGCTGACCGGCGTGCCGTCCTCATGCGCGAAGAATCGCACCGGCGGCCCCGAGGCCGCCGGCTATCCGCGTTCGACTAAGTGGTATCAGCCCCTCGGTTTCGAGCCCTTGAAGCAGGCGGTTGGGTGATTGTCCGATGAACTGCCCGGCATATAGAGACACGAGCAGTAGGACAGGCCCTTGCAGCATTCCGAAGTTGTCGAGCCGTTGCACGGCTTCTTCGCCCCGCCGGAGCCGGTCAGCCCGCTCGGGCCCTTGCGCCCGGCAACCGTCATGGGCGCGAGCGTGCCGGTGGACTGTATGGCCCCCGCCGTCTGTGCGCCTGTGAGCGGCCCGGCATAAGACGGCGTGGCGAGGAATACGAATGTCACCAGCGCCGTGAACAGTAGCGTGACGAGGGCAGAGGTCTTCAAAGTATCGATCATGAAAATCATCCTTATCAATGTTGACGATCAGGTTTGGCGTGACCTGACCGCCATCACTAGGCTTCATAAGGATGTAGCGCTGTTCCGCAGGTGATTGCGGGCGCTGGACGAGCGAAATGCTGCTGCCAGTATCCCGGCAATTGGTTGCGTAGGGCGACAGCCCTAACTGAACACGATCTGGGCCTCCGGCGTGATGGGCTCCCCACTCTCGTGCGTGGCAGCCGGCTGAGCAACGGCTGCTTCAGCTGTAGGGTGGATTAGCGCAGCGTAATCCACCGTTGGCAGTCGCAACGTTTGCGTTCGAAGCGGCGAATTTCGCAACGCTCTATCCGCCCTACATGTTCCGTTTTTTATCCGCCTTATTTGATCGTTGCGGCGCATTACGCTTACGCTAATGCGCCCTACAAGTTCCGCTTTTTTGAACCCGACCTACTTGCTGGGTCGAGAGGCGGATTTTGCCCCCGAAAGGGGACGCAGCGATGCACGCTTCTCCTTCTCCCCGTTCGTACGGGGAGAAGGTCGGGATGAGGGGCAGCGCCGGGCACCTTCCAGTTCGCACGCCCGTCGCGACTGGCCAGGAAGAGACGTGGCGTCTCGAAGCAACCTTTCCTTGCAGTTCGGCTGGTCTCTGGTACCTTAACGGACACTCAACGTCCGGAGTAGGCAGGTGTAGAGGTAGTGAGATGAGGAATTGGATCACTAGGATTCTTGGGCTTGCTCCAAACAAGCAAATCGATGTTTTGCTCCAACGAGAAATAGAATTGGAGCGTCGAGTCGGCGAGCTAGAGCAGGAAAACGCGAACCTAAAAGAGCAGTTGAACCGTGAGCGCCCAAACCCGGGCATAGAGGATCGCATTCAAGCTGTCACAGGCAAGCTTGGAAAGTATGCCCGAAAGAACAAAGAAGAACTTGACGAGATAATCAGTGAGATCGGGTCGATACTCGATGCCATCGAAACTATCATCAATACGGTCGAACTCCAACCTGCGTTAGACCGGGTAAAGGCCTTGAAACGGAGACTCAATAACAACCTCACCCGCGCAGAAAATGCCAAACGGAGCATCGCGGCATGACCAGGGCAGACAGCCTTCGGGCGGCTGCCCGCAATGTCGAACAAGCCGCATGGGGTGAGTTGTATTCAACATTAATGGATTGCAGCGAAGTTCTGAAAGAGCTCAACCCAATTCAGCGAGCAAATTTCCTAGACGGCATTAAGGCGGAGTTGCACCGCAAGCAACAAGGCACATGTGCTGCTTGCGACCAGTCGATTGATCTTTTTTCGATGGAGATTGATCATATCATTCCTTACACTCTCGGCGGCGGAAACGAAAGGGCGAATCTGCAGTTGATTTGCCGCGCTTGCAATCGCCGAAAAGGCAAGAGCGTCGATCTTCTGGAACTTCTCTCGTACCTCGAAGATCGCTATCTTAACCTCAGGTAGCTGTACTAGCTGTAGGGTGGATTAGCGCAGTGTAATCCGCCGTTGGCAGTCGCAACGTTTGCGTTCGAGGCGGCGGATTTCGCTACGCTTTATCCGCCCTACATGTTCCGTTTCTTTGAACCCGCGCTACTTGCTCTCGGGCGTGGCGACCAGCTGAGCAACGGCTGCTTCAGCAGGCTTGAAGCGTTCGAGGCTTGCAGCAAAATTCTTCACGAAAAGATCATCCAGGATGTTCACTGACAGCACGGTCATCAGGAAGCCTTCCAATGCCTTTCTGAATCGGCTTCTTGGCGGCAAGAAATTATAGGCCCTGAGTACGCCGCTCACCCACGCTGGATGGAACACACCAGCTGATGCCGTTGCCTCAGCAGACAGCCATCGCCTTGCCAGGGCTCCTTCGAACATTCCCTTCGTCGCCACCCATGGCGCTACAAACAGTCTTTTGTATCTGTTCGCGGCATTGCCATTCAGGCGTCGCGCAAGAGAAGAGCGGATCAACGTCTTGGTTTGATCGCCGAGGTGGAATTCGTCAGGCAGACTCCAAAGGAGGTCGACGACACGTCGATCAAGATACGGTAATCGGCCTTCTATACCATTTGCCATTTCGGAGCGGTCGCCAAGAAAGCCGAGATGATAGTTCGGCATGTCCGTTATTGCAGACGCATAACGTGAAAGAGCCATGTCATTGAGTTTCTTTCTGGCGGCAGGATCGTGATGGTCGATCCATTCCAGCAGCTGAACGGCCGGGTCGGGTTGCACTTGCGAGCGAAAATCCGAGCTGACACAGCGGCCGAACACGTCCTGGATAACCGAAGCCCGAAGAGCCGAATATGGGATAGCAGCACTCGAACCATTCGCAAGTTTGGAGCGGCGCCTGTACGTTGCGCTCGCGAGTACGCCGTCTTCCAGCCCGTTCGCTTTCAAAAACTGCTGAAGCTGATTGCTGGCGCCGTTTCCCCCGCTCGCCTCGATCAGCGAGGCATGCCGGAAGTATGCATAGCCCCCGTGCAGTTCATCTGCCCCTTCACCGACGAGGACTACTTTGACACGCCGTGAAGCGCGTTCCGAGAGTCTCATTTTGGCTGTTCCGTGCGCGTTGACGACCGTCGTTTCGCAGTGCCACAGCGAGCGAACGAAGTGGTCGTCGAGATCGCCGGTGCCAATCGGTTCTATCTCATGCTGGAGGCCGAGCTGTCCTGCCGTTCGAGCAGCATCACCTGCCTCACCATAGGGTGGACAGTCGAAACCTATGGTGTAGGCGCGATGCGAACTCGTCGAGTTTTGCCCCATGACACAAGCCACGAGACTGGAGTCGACGCCGCCCGACAAATACACACCGATATCGGCATCCCCCTGCAGGCGATCCGTCACCGCTTCGCTGAAAGCTTCGTCGAAGGCATCCTCCGCTGAACTTCTGTCTATGCGTGATGATCCCGCCAGTTCCGGGTCGAGGCCGGCGTGCCGACGGCAAATGATATGTCCCGTACGATCAATCGTGATGGCATGACCGGGCGGCACGGTTTTGATCCCGGCAAAAATGGTTTCATCGGGAAGCAGAACCCCGTGAATCCGTCTATTCAATACCTCGGGATCGAATCTGCGTTCGGCAAATGGGTGGGCAAAGATCGCCTTTATCTCGGAGCCGAACAGGATTAACCCGTTTGTAATGCAATAAAACAGCGGCTTGATGCCGAATCGATCCCGGGCAATGAGTGTGCGCCTTTGTTTGCCGTCGTAAAGGACGAAGGCGAATTCTCCTTCAAGCTTATCGACGAACGATGGCCCGTCCCGCAGATAAAGTGCGATGAGGACTTCCGTGTCAGACTCGCTGCGGAACCTGTAGCCGGAATTCTTGAGATCTGTACGCCACTTCTTGTAGCCATAGATCTCCCCGTTGAAGACAATGACGATCTCGTCAGATGTGCTGTGCATAGGTTGGTGTCCGCCGGCGATATCGACGATCGCCAGTCGGCAATGTAGCAGTGCGACTTGGTTATGAGGATCCGACCAGTATCCCAGGCCGTCGGGGCCGCGGTGTAGGATCGTATCGATCATCGGCTTTGACCGATTGAGGTTGGCGCACGCCCCAAGCGAAATTTCTCCGGCGATCCCGCACATGGTTTACGCTGCACTTCCTCATTTGATGGCGCTCCTGGAACGCAGGTGCTCGGCCTCAACGAGCTCGCTGGAGTCGTCGGTCAGAATCTTGGTTGCGCCGACGCCTGAATGTCAGGAAGAAGCATAGCATCGAATGGCCATGGGAAAGCCAGCCCGATGTTCAAGTAGCGCCGCCGGAGGATTGAAGTGTGACTTGCCTCGGTTTCGTGGCCGCTGGACCGTCCGACCGTCCAATCGCAAAAAGCGGGTCGCGCATGGCCGCGAGTGTTCCGACACTGACACTTGGCTCCCAAGCGTCAGCCCGGAAACCTAGTGTGGCGTCGCGCCATAGTTGACACCAGCCTTGCCGCACCGTTGCTCAACTATGGCGCGTTGAACGCCACACTAAGTCCATGATCTCGCTAGTGGTCCTTATGTCACGCCAAAATCGGACGGGGTTGGGGCCATGATGCGATTTTGGCGCGACGGGCCACTAGTCTGCTGCCTTTTTTGCTCTGGAGTTACAAACGCTCGACGAACTTTGCCCGGAGTCGAGCGTATGATTCAGAGCACTAGAACATCGCCGAATGCACGCGGTCGGGCGGGTTGTGGCCGTCGATGAAGGTCTTGATGTTGATGATGACCTTTTCGCCCATGTCGATGCGGCCCTCGATGGTCGCAGAACCGAGGTGCGGCAACGCTATGACGCGGTCCGATTGCAGCAGTTTCGGATTGACCGCGGGTTCGTGCTCGAACACGTCGAGGCCGGCTCCGGCAATCGTGTTGTGCTCGATCAACCGCGCCAGTTCGTTCTCGTCGATGACTTCGCCGCGCGCGGTGTTGACGATGTAGGCGTCGGGCTTCAGGAGCCGCAGTCTGCGCGCCGACAACAGGTGATAGGTCGCCGGCGTATGCGGGCAGTTGACCGAGACGATGTCCATCCGCGCAAGCATCTGGTCGAGGCTGTCCCAGTAGGTCGCCTCGAACTCCTGTTCGATGGCTTCGGCCAGCCGCCGCCGGTTATGATAATGGATCTGCAACCCGAACGCCTTCGCGCGGCGTGCCACCGCCTGCCCGATGCGGCCCATGCCGATGATGCCGAGCCGCTTGCCGTAGATGCGGTGGCCGAGCATCCATGTCGGGGACCAGCCGGCCCACTCGGTATTGGGGTTCTTCATGTAGAGTGTAGCTTCCGCCAGCCGGCGTGGTACGGCGAGAATCAGCGCCATGGTCATGTCGGCGGTGTCTTCCGTCAGCACGCCGGGCGTGTTGGTCACGATAATGCCGCGGTTGCTTGCGGTATCGAGGTCGATGTTGTCGACGCCGGTTCCGAAATTGGCGATAAGACGCAGCTGATCGCCGGCCTGCGAGATAAGGGCGCGGTCGATCCGGTCTGTCACCGTCGGCACCAGTACGTCGGCGGTCTTGACGGCTTCGACGAGTTCGGCGTTGCTCATCGGCCTGTCATCGACATTGAGGCGGGCGTCGAACAGCTCGCGCATGCGGGTCTCGACGACGTCAGGCAGCTTGCGCGTAACGATGACGGTGGGCTTCTTCGGGCTGTTCGGCATGATGTTCCGGGAGTCTCGGTAAAGTGTGTTGCGGAGTTCCGTACAGGCTCGCGCGGCGAACCCGCTGTCTCCTGTCGTCGAAGTTCTCTATCAGATGGTCACACCCATGACAAAGCTCTGGGTTCACCTTTCGCCCCGGCAACGAAAAAGCTGGTCGAATTGCGGGATACGGGAAATGACGTCGAGGACGAGGCACGTTTCGGTTGCGCTGGCGGTATTGGCGGCTCTGGCAGGCGCATTTGCGGCCGCGCCGGCACTTGCCGAGACCGCTCCGGCCCCGCGTTTTGCCAGCCTCAAGGCCAGCGAGGTGAATTTGCGCAAGGGCCCCGGCACCGATTATCCAATCGCGTGGGTGTTTCAGCGCGCCGGCCTGCCGGTCAGGATCACCCGCGAGTTCGAGGCGTGGCGCGAGATCGTCGACGCCGATGGGACCACCGGCTGGGTCATACGCACACTGCTATCGAGCCGGCGAACCGCCCAGGTTTTGCCCTGGGAGGTCAAGCCGAACGAGCCGCGGCGCCAGGAACCGCTGACCGAACGCCCCCGCGAGGGTAGCCGCGCCGTCGCCCTCGTCGAGGCCGGCGTCATTGCCGATCTTCACGAATGCGATGGTGCATGGTGCCGCGTCGCCGTCGGTGATTTCCGCGGCTATATCGCGCAACAGAAGCTATGGGGCGTCGAAAAAGGCGAGGTCATCGAGTAGGCCTGTTCCGACTCATGCCGTTCAGATCTGTTCAGTATTAGGTGGAAGCACGCCAAGGCCACGTCTGCGGCCGGCTGCTCGATAACAGCTTGCTGAATGTTCACCAAAAGGTGCGCCGCCCCCCGCAGAGGGCCGGGCCGATAGGCCAATTGGCCCTTGAGCAAAAATGCAAGATTGTTTCAACCTAAAGCGGAAACGATCTTGCTGGGAGTACTTTCCGACACGAACATGAGAAAGGTTAGCCGGTCCCACACGACCTTGGGAAGTGTGGGCCAACAGCAAGGCACGACTATCCCACACGACCTTGGGAAGTGTGGGCCAACAGCCAGGCACCACTATCCCACACGACCTTGGGAAGTGTGGGCCAACAGCCAGGCACCACTATCCCACACGACCTTGGGAAGTGTGGGCCAACAGCCAGGCACCACTGTCCCACACGACCTTG
>JAHJQI010000152.1 GCA_018819265.1 Alphaproteobacteria bacterium | reverse complement strand
CAATGCCCAGCGCGACGTTTTCATGCGAACGCTCCTGTTGATGGCCGCCGGCTCCGGGGAACCTGCCGCGTTCGAAGCCGTCAACAAGGTCCGGGAGACGATGAAGACGAAGGACCGCTTCGCTCGCCTCAGCGAAAACCGTCTCAGGCGTCGCTTTCAGCCTTCACCGGACGCGCGCAAATGCAAGTTGACAGGTCACGCGTGAACCCGGCGCTCCAACGCCCGGACATTTTCCAGATCGGATAAAGTTGCTCCGGAAAAAATGTCAGCGCATCTTTATCCAACCATCCGATTGCCAAAGCGCGATCGCATAAGGTCGGATGATGCTCTAAATCACTCAGCCCTTTCGTTTGCAAGGTTCAGGCTTCCGATTATGCCGATCAGCCCTAAGTCTTCAGGCACCGCGGCCGCAATACCGGCCGGCCAGGTCGCCACACCGGGCGCCTCACGTCAGCGTGACGTCCGTCTCGACTTCTTCCGCGGCATTGGGATGTTCATCATCTTCATTGCCCATGTCCCGTATAATGCCTGGACGAATTACATCCCCGCCCGCTTCGGCTTTTCGGATGCGACCGAGATCTTCGTTTTTTGTTCGGGCATGGCCTCGGCGATCGCCTTCGGCCGCCTCTTCGAGGAGCGCGGCTTCAAGGTCGGAGCAACACGGATCGCCTACCGCTGCTGGCAGGTCTACTGGGCGCACATCTCGATCTTCATGCTCGTCGCCGCAAGCATGGTGCTGGCCGACAAGTGGCTCGCCCGCGACGGTGCCTACCTGCAGGGGCTGAACCTCGTTCCGTTTCTTTCCGGCGACACCGGCACCAACCTTGTCGGCCTTTTGACCCTGACCTACGTTCCGAATTTCTTCGACATTCTGCCGATGTATCTCGTCATTCTGGCGATGATTCCCATCGTCATGGCCTTGAAGAAGCTGGGCCGCGCGTATGTCTTCGCGGCCATTCTGGCGACCTGGTTTTTCGCCACGCTCGGCTGGATCAACCTACCCGCCGAACCGTGGAGCGACCGCGTGTGGTTCTTCAATCCGTTCGCCTGGCAGCTGGTTTTCTTCACCGGTTTCGTTTTCATCCGCGGCTGGCTGCCCGCTCCGCCGATCAGCCGCCCGTTGATGATCGCTGCCGCCCTATTCGTCGCCGCCGTCATCCCCTTCCATCACACCTGGTTCCTGACCAACGTCCCGTTCTTCAACGACGCACGCAACGGCCTCGGGCTGCTGGTCGACAAGACCGGCTTCGGCTTGCTGCGCTATGTGCATTTCCTGGCGATCGCCTACCTTGCCTATGCGCTGGCCGGACCGAACGGCGACAATATCCGCACCATCAAGGGACCGTTCGTCGCCATCTGCTGCAAGGTCGGCCAGCAGGCGCTCGGTGTCTTTCTGGCAGGCCAGCTGCTTTCGATGCTCGGCGGCATCTATCTCAACGAACTCGGCCACACCTACTTCAATACCGCCCTCGTCAACTTCACAGGCTTCGCGCTGCTGATCGCCGTCGCCTACATCGCCGCATACTTCAAGTCCTCGCCGTGGAAAGGTCACAAGCATGCCACGGCCCTCCCCGCGCAACCGGCGCCGTCGGGGGCACCGGATCGCAGTGCCGCCGGCACGGGCAGGGTGTCGCAGCCGGCCGAATGATGAGCGTGGAATAATCCGCACGACCAACCGACCGCTGCTCCAGATGTCGGCGCCAGTGGTGCCTCTTGCCCTCACCACTGGTGGTCGCGCACTTCAGGGATTCAAGCGTCCGGCGCAACGTTCGGCGAACTATGACTTGCCGTTGACGTACTCACGTACGAGTTCGGCGATGCGTTCCGGACTGAGGATCGGCGGGAACAGTGTCTTGAACGTGCCGTCGGGACCGATGAGATAGATATAGGAGCCGTGCGCGTAGACCGCGCCTTGCTGCGGATCGACGAACACGATGCTGCGCTCGATCTGAAAAGCGCGGTAGGCTTCGTCAAGCGCTTGCTGGCTGCCCGTCAGGCCGACCAGTCGCGAATGGTACTTGGGCGCGGCTTCGGCGAGAGCTGCAACCGTGTCCCGCTCCGGATCGACGGTGATGAGAAGCGGCGTTACCAGCAAACCTTCGGCTTCGAGACGGTCTGCGACTTCCGCCATGCGTGGCAGGGCTACCGAGCAGATGGCCTTGCAATTGGCGTATCCGAAAAAGACAAGCTGATAGCGGTTGTCGGGATCCTTCGACGTCCGCTCGGCGCCGAATTGATCGACGAGCTTGAAATCGCCGCCCTTGATGCTTGGAAAGCCGGGCGTGTTTTCCTGCTCGCGAATATGGCGCGCGGCCTCTTCGTCGCTTTTGTGGACGACCCCCTCATGCGACGCGACGCCCACCGTCGAGCACGCCAGCACGACTGCGGCGACGATCGTTCCGAGGCTTGTGCGCGGGTCGAGACCGATCACTGGTTTTCCGCGATCCATTTCTTGTCGACCTTAGGTCCGAGGCCCAGATAGCCTTCCTTTTCGATCTGCTTCACGACCCGCGGATCGCGGCGGTACCAAGGTCCCTCGCCCGTCGCGTTCGGATTGCGCGACTTCCACGCCTCCGTCCAAAGCTCGGCTTTCTTCCATTCCGTCTCGCCCGACAAGCGGATGAGCTGCACCATGTAGACCTTCGCCTTGACGCCGGGATCCTCACCGATCAGCAGGCCGTCGACATCGACGCTCTTGTTGCAGTAGGCCAGTAGATCATCCGCCGCGCCGTTGAATTCGAACTGTGCGTTCTTGGATACCATCACGAGCTTATTATCCGAAGCGCGCACGATCCCCAGGTTCCGCTTGCCATCGCCGCAATTGGCCGGGCAGTCCCCCGACAGCTCGCACAGGATATCGACGACTTTTCCCGAGAACATTGCCTTTTGTTCGCCGCTGAGACCGAAGGTGCCGGCCTTGCTGTCCTTGGAGAAGTCCTCCGCCGTGACGATTGCAGCCGACACAGCCAGGCAAGAGGCCGCAGTCAGCAGCACGACAATCCGTTTCATGTCGATGATCTCCGCACCGTCATTTCTTTTCAGGGATCGCAAAGTCCGGCACGACGCCGAAATCCTCGTGATTGCGGTTGGTGATGCCATCGTTCGAAACGACGTTCGCCACCACCAGGTAATTGACGCCGTCGCGTACGTAGTGCTGGCCCCTGGCAACGATACTATCGCTTTGCAATTCCAGGATCGTATCGCTCGGCGCCAGCGGGTCCTCGCCTTCGATCTTCAGGACCATGTAGACGGTACCGTCTTCCGCCCTCACGCCGACCGGAATGCCGCCGGCCGCACACCACAGCGCGCAGGTGTGATGCGCGCTCCCGACAACGGCATCCGGCCCGCCCATGACACCCGACAGGTAGCACCACGTATCTATGATCTCGCCCTTGATCTCGACCGTCTCGGCACCGGCAGCGGCGGCAACCTGCCCGCTCGGGCCGCCAAGAAGGAGGAGGCCGGCCGCGAAACCGGCCATCGCAAGGCGCAAACTTTTCATGACATTGGCGTCCATCTACTCGATCGAGTCCTGTGCGGGAGTCTCCGCTACGCCGGCAACTGCCGCTCGCTTCGAGGCAGGCTAGTGTAGCGCAGCTAACGTTTGGTACCCACTAGCAGCTGGCGTATCGACCAAGCGTTAGCTGTAAGAGCTACACTAGTGTCCCGTCTGCGAAATTCGCCTCCACTCTGCCGCAGCCGCCTGAGCGAACTTCGCAGACAAAAGGGACACTAGAATCATAGAGCTGCTAGTGTGATTCAGATTCAGAAGTTCTCTCTCGGTTCAACCGCAGATGGTAGCGAACTTCTGAATCATCACACTAGAATCATAGGCTTGCTAGTGTTCCTTATGGTTCCGACATTTGCTATTAGACCTGCTGCAATTGGATGCCAATGTCAGAACCTGAACACTAGCTCACGTATTTGCACACCTGCCCATGACAACTTCGTGAGGGTCCCCACGATTTCGTGAGGCCTCCCGAGACCCGCGCCGCTGTCGTCCGGCGCCCGTTCCCATCACTGCGGCAGGCTTGCGGAAATTGCTCCAGCGAGAACGTCCCCCAGGCAGTCGTAGGACGTATCGTTCAAGTGGAAGCGGTCCGGGGCCAGCAACTCGTCGACGGTGAACTGCGCACTTTCGACTAAATGCGCCATCAGCTCGTAGCGTTTGAAAACGGGCACGCCATGCGCCGCGCCGATATCGCGAATGAGGTCCAGGTATTTCCCGTATCCGGCAACCTTCACCGATCCTGGAAAGTACTGCTGATCGAGCAATATGACGTCGATCCCAAGAGCGTTCATTTGCGCCAGTCCCGTTTCGACCGTCCGCCGGAACGCCTCCGGATCGACCTTGCGCAAGGCGTCATTGACCCCCGTCTGCCAGATCACCAGCGCTGGTTTCATCGCCAGAACGTCACGTTCGAGGCGGGCCAGCATGTGGGATGCAAACTCGCCGCTCCGGCCCCGGTTGACAACTTCAAACGCCCGCCCCTTGAAGCGCGCGTTGAGACCCGCTTGCAAGCGCGCCGGATAGGTCTTGTCGGCCGCACTCGCACCGGCACCTGAAGTGCTCGAAGAACCGAACGCGACAATGCGAATAAGCTTCTCTGTCTTGAAAACTTTGGCGAAGCCGGGGATCGGTACGGAGAAAGAAGCAATCGACTCGGGCGCTTTGCAAGCCGGCGCCGCAACTGCGCCACCCGTTATAGCGGAAGATAGAACGAACAACAGAGTGCCGGCCGCAACACGGCCGGTGCTGACGCATCCAGACTGAACCACCCCAAATCCTCCCCGATACCACACAGCCAACGCGCGTCTTCTTGCGGACCTAACCCGTCCGGGGATCCGCCACGCTTAGCGGACCCGCGATCCAGTCTAGAGCATCATCCAACCATACGCGATCGCTTTTCGCGCTGCGATGCCCGGCGAAAGATGCTCTAGCATTATGATTCTACGCCAACTTTATGCGATCCATTCATCGTCGCGAGATTGTCTCCAGATAGGTGCGCCGAACACGTAAATTCCGTCCCCGTGATAAGCACTGCATGCAGGTGAGCCTCAACCGCGAACTTGCAAGGTTGAAGTGGTGCCGCCCGTCCAGGGTATCGGCAAGGATACAAACCCCGCCACCACCTTGCAAGACCCTCTGCTGGCACCTCCAGGGCGATTGCATGAATCTGGAGGTGACAGTCCGAGCGAATGCTGAATCTATGCAGGTCCTTTCGATTCGCGATGAGGATCGCCATGGCCGACGCTCAATCCCAGGCAGACCGTGCATACGATCAAGTCGTTGAATGGCTTTCGCATTTTGAAGAACTCGACGACCCGCGCCAGCGCGGCAAGGTCGCCTATCCGCTGGACGAGATGCTGTTGCAGTGCCT
>JAHJQI010000151.1 GCA_018819265.1 Alphaproteobacteria bacterium | reverse complement strand
CCGGCCTCTGGCTGTCGCTCGACCTCGCCACCTTGCAGCAACGCATCAGCGCGCGCGGGCCCGACGCTTCGGACGCAACGCCCGCCGTCGCGGCGGCCCAATGGCGAAGCGTGCGCGAGAACCCCGCCTGGGTGAAACTCGATGCGGGCCGCAGGCCAGAAGACGTCGAAGCCGAAGCGCGCGCAGCGCTCGGCCTCTGATCGGGCTCAGCTTTCCGCCGTCTGCAGACGGAAGTGCACGACGTCGGGATCGTCATCGCTGAGGCTCTCGGAGAACCCGAGTTCGCGGCAAAGCTGCAGCATGCCGGAGTTCCATTTGAGCACATCGCCATAGAGCGCGCCGATCCCTTCAGCGCGGGCATACGTGATCAAGGTATCCATCAACGCCCAGCCGATGCCCCGCCCCTTGAGATCGCTGCGCACGATGACCGCGAACTCCGCATCCGTGTAATCCGGGTTGGCCGCCAGCCGCGACACGCCCATCAATTCGCCGCTCTCCGGTTCGATCGCAACGAACGCCATCGCCCGCGCATAGTCGATCTGCGTGAAGCGCGCGATCTGGTCGTGCGTCGGCTTCGCCGTCAGCCCGAAAAAGCGCAGCCTGATATCCTGTAGCGTCAGCTTGCCGATGAACGTGCCGTAAAGCGCTTCGTCCTCGGGCTTGATCGGCCGCACATCGATGCGCGCGCCCTTGACCTCCAGAGTGCGCTCCCAGGCTGATGGATAGGGTCGCAGCGCAAACCTGGGGTTTGCACCGGGCGCCACCGGCGCGCACGCCGCCACCGCGATACGCGCGTCGAGCGCGATGATGCCGTCCTCGTCGGCAAGCAGCGGATTGATGTCGAGTTCGCGGATCTCCGGCATGTCGGCGGCCAGCTGCGCCAGCCGCACCAACGCCAGCGCGATCCCTTCGCGATCCGCCGCCGGCTTGTTGCGATAGCCGTCGAGCAGCCGTGCGATCCGCGTTTCGTCGATCAGGTCCTGCGCCAGCGTCATATCGAGCGGCGGCAGCCCCACCGCTTTGTCACGCACCGCTTCGACCGATGTTCCGCCCGCGCCGAATAGCACGACCGGCCCGAAGACTGTATCGTCGGCGATGCCGAGGATGAGTTCGTGCGCGCCGGGCCGAACGATCATCGGCTGCACCACGACGCCCTCGATGCGGGCATCCGCAGCGGCGGCGCGAACCTGCTCCAACATCGCTTCGGCAGCATTGCGCGCCTCGGCCGGCGTCGCGATATTGAGGCGCACCCCGCCGACATCGGACTTGTGCGTGATGTCGGGCGACAGGATCTTGAGAACAACCGAGGCGGCATCCTGTAATAATTCGCCGGCAATCGCGGCGGCTTCCTGCGCGCTCGCGGCGATGCGCGTCGCGACGGTGGGAATTCCATAAGCCTTGAGAACCGCCTTGGCCTCCGGCTCGTTGAGCCAGCGCCGACCGCTCTGCAAAGCGTCCGCCATTGCGGCGCGCGCGCCGTCCCGGTCCGGTGTGAAATCGCCCGGAATGCTCGGTGGCGTCCGCATCAGCGCCTTCTGCATTTTCGCCTGCCGCGCCAGATAAGCGAAGCCACGCACGGCCTGCGCAGGCGTTCGATAGACCGGGATACCGGCGGCCGAAAGTTTCGCAGCCCCGATCCGCGCCGTCGCCTCACCGAGCCAGGACGCAAGGATCGGCTTTCCGTGACGCCCGGCCCTGTCCGTATCCACGGCGTGAACGGCAACGACGGCATCGGCGATGTCCGATGACGACGCCAGCCCTGTCGGGCAGTTCATCACCAGCACGGCGTCTGTCTCGCTGTCTTCGAGCAGCGCGCGCAGCGCCTTCTCGTAACGGGCCGCATCGGCGTCACCGATGATATCGACGGGATTGCCGTGCGACCACGTCGGCGGCACGGCATCGTTGAGGCGTTGCATGGTTGCATCCGTCAGTTCGGCAAAACGCGCACCCGTCGCCGCAAGGGCGTCTGCGGCCAGGACGCCCGCACCGCCGCCGTTGGTCAGGATCGCCAGCCGGTCGGAGGCAAGCGGCTTGTGCCGCGCCAGCGCCTCCGCTGCGTTGAACAGTTCCTCCAGATCGTCGACCCTGAGGATGCCGGCGCGTCGCAACGCCGCGTCGTATACCGAATCCTGTCCCGCAAGCGCGCCGGTATGCGAGGCGGCGGCCCGCGCCGCAGCTTGCGAACGCCCCGCCTTGACCGCGATCACCGGCTTGCCGCGCGCCGCCGACCGCGCCGCCGACATGAATTTCCGCGCGTCCGTGACCTGCTCGAGATACATCAGGATGGCACGCGTGCCGGCATCTCCCGCCAGCTGATCGAGCAGATCGCCGACATCGACGTCGGCCATGTCGCCCACCGAGGCGACGACGGAAAAACCGATGCCGCGCGCCTCCGCCCAATCGAGCATTGCAACGACAAGCGCACCTGACTGGGACAACAGCGCCAGATTGCCCTTGCGCGGGGTGAGGTGCGAAAAACTGGCGTCAAGCCCGATCGCCGGCACCTGCAGCCCGAGACAGTTCGGCCCCAGGATGCGCAGGCAGGACGGCTTCGCCGCATCCAGCATCTTCTGTCGCAGCCCGTTGTCCTTGCCGATCCCCGCGGTGATCACGACGGCGGCCCGCGCCCCCGCCTCCGCCAGTTCGCCGATGAGTCCCGGCACGGTCTGGGGCGGCGTCACGATCACCCCGAGATCGACCGGCCCGGGCACTGCCGCAACGTTTGCAAAGGACGGCCGCCCGTCGATTTCGGAATACTTGGGATTGACGAGATGAATGTCGCCCTTGAAGCCGGCCCCGGTCAGCCGCTTCAGAACGGTGGCGCCCATGGAATGTGGCTTTGCACTGGCGCCGATGAGGGCAACCGATCTTGGTGCAATCAGCTTGTCGAGGTTGCGCACGCTCATTCAATCCGTCCCCTTGCACTTCGAGCATCACCCGACCATACGCCATCGGATAGTCCGATAAATATGCTCTACCAGTTTGAATCTACAGCAACTTTTATCGATCCTGGAATCGCCATCGACGATACCGTCGGATCGGATCTTGCTCTGATCGGCATCAAACTATTCGCACTTTCGGAGCAGACGTTGATCGGCGTCAATCAAGACCCCATGTCAAAACCCGTAGTCTGCGAAGCTGGCCACCCAGCGCTTGCAGCTTATCAAAGGGAACCGTCATGAAGCGCACAAACACCTGGATCCTGATCGCCGACGGCGGCAAAGCCCGCGTACTCGTGAGCGAAGGCCGCGGATCAAAACTCACCGAGTACGTCAAGATGCGCTTGAACGCTGACGACCTGCCCGAAGCCCATGTGGAAACCGAACGCCCCGGCCGCGTCCATGAATCCGCGGGCCCGGCGCGCCACGCAATCGAACCGCGCATGCCCCATAAGCGCCAGATCGAAACCGACTTCGCGCGACATGTGGCAAGACAGCTGGAACAAGAGCTTTCGAACTTTGACCGCCTCGTGATCGTCGCCGCTCCAAAAACTCTTGGAGACCTTCGCCAGTTCATTTCTGCCGCGGTTGAAAAGAAGCTGGAAGCAACCGTTTCAAAGGATCTTACAAATACTCCCGATCAGGACATTCCAGGTTTGCTGGGTGACGACATAAAACTCTGAATGCCGCCATTGACCGGTGTCAATGCACGCGTCCTCAATCGGTGGCAGAAGCTACGCAATGTTATGAGGAGAGATGCGGTCTGACTCCGGTTCTTCGCGTCCTCCGGCAAGAAACTGTGGCAATAACCGAAGGAGGTTGATATGGCCATGCCCTCGATCCTGCCGCCATTCTGGCGTGATCCTCAAGGCACCGAAAACGGCTTCCAGCGCCTGCAGAAGGAAGTCGACCGGGTCTTCGACAGTTTCGCACGCGGTTTCCCCGTGCCTTCTGCGGCAACGGAGGGTGTTTTCGCATTCGGTCGCTTTGCACCGAATGTGGACATCACGCAAACCGACGCCCAGATGGAGGTCGCAGTCGAATTGCCCGGCGTCGCCGAGAGCGACATCGACGTCTCGATCACCAATAACGTGCTGACCATCAAGGGTGAAAAAAAATCCGAAACCGAAGACAAGAAAAAGGATTATCATCTCATCGAACGCTCTTACGGAATGTTCCAGAGGATGATACCTTTGCCATTCGATCCCGGCAAAACAGAGCCCGTAGCCCATATGAAAGACGGCGTCCTGCGCATCACGATTGCAAAGCCGCCGGAAGCCGCAGCAAAAACTCGCCGGATCGAGATTAAATCAGCAGGCTGATGCCTTGCGCGCCGGTCACTGCGGCGCGCTTCAGGAAGCATCCGGTTATCGAGGTGCATTATGCTCGCCAAAACCAGCGCCAATGTCGGACTGTTGGACCGCTCAATCCGAACGCTTGTCGGTTTAGGGTTGATCGGATTTGCCGTCTCAGGCGACAGGACAGGTTACGAATGGCTGGGCTGGGTGGGTGTTATTCCGCTCGTCACCGGCCTCGTTGGAATCTGCCCGATCTATTCCCTGTTCGGGATCAACACCCGCGGCGTATAGGCGACGTGGATGTCCGCCTCGTGACCTATCGAAGACGCCGGCGACAACGGCGCCCGGTAATACTGCACAGCCAATCGCATGGGAGTACACGACTCATGGCAGCCCCCCGTAAAACGTTTCAGGATTCTCCTTTCAGAACTGCATTCCCCGGCATGGATGAGGGTGCCATGCAAAGCGCCGCCGATGTCTATCAGGCCTGGGTGAAGTGCCTGTTGGAGATCAATACCGAAACCGCGAAATTCGTCACCCGGCGGCTGCAGCGCGATGCTCAGCTTCCCCTCAGCATGGTCAAGTGCCACCACCCGCAAGACGTCGTGCAGGCACAAATCGAGTTCTTCCAGACCATGGCCGAGGATTATTCGAACCAGACGAACAGGATGGGTCGCATCGTCACGGAAAGCTTTCATTCGATCGATCGCCCGCCGGCGCTGGCCTGGCCTGAACCCGAAGTAGAGAGCACCCTCCAGCAGCGCAAGGCCGCCTGAACCGCCCTGGGCCTGAACTGCTCCGATCCAGCATCGGAGCGGCTGCGCAGAACGCCGCACGTTGATCTTTGTCAACGAATGCCCACGCGAACGCGTCCACCGTCACAGCGACCACGGTGGACACGGTATGCGCTTCGAACCTCGGCACAAGATCATAGCTACTCCCCTCTCGGAGGCGACGCCCGATTTCTTGGTGATCCCGACGTGCTGCGGATTGATCGTCCTGGACAAGCTCGATTTCGAAGGCGCGTCGGCGCGAAGCGAAAGTGCAATGGATACTGAGCCTGACGATCCAATCGAGCGATCTTCTGCCGGGTCCGGCGAGGTTTCGGCGGGTCCGGTGCACGCCCTGCCCCCGGACGCCATCCTCGCGCAGCTCGGCGTCGACGCCGCTATCGGACTGACCTCGGCCGAAGCGGAGAAGCGCAAAGAGGTTTCCGGCCCCAACGAGATCCTTCAAGCCAAGCCGACCAGCATTCTGACACTCATCCTCCGGCAATTCGTCAGCCCGGTGATCTGGTTGCTGATCGCAGCCGCCATCGTCGCGGTTGCCTTCAGCGAGCATTCCGACGCCATCGCCATTGCGATCGTCATTATTCTCAACGCCGCGATCGGCTTCGCCACCGAGTACAAGGCGCGCCGGTCCATGGATGCAATCCGCACGCTCGGGCGCACGCGCAGCCGCGTTTTGCGCGACGGCGCCTTCCACACCCTGGCGAGCAGCGAGTTGGTGCCCGGCGATATCGTCTCGCTGACGGCCGGCAACCTCGTCCCAGCAGACCTGCGCATTGTCGCGATGACTTCGCTTCAGGCCGCTGAAGCCGCCCTCACCGGTGAATCGCTCCCCGTCGAAAAGCAACTCGCCCCTGTTCCCGCCGATGCCGCCCTCGCGGACCGCGCTTCGATGCTCTACAAGGGCACCGCCGTAACGCGCGGGGATTGCACCGGAGTCGTCACCGCCACCGGAATGCACACCGAAATCGGCCACATCACGCGCCTGATGATGACCGCCTCCGACGTCCCAACGCCGCTGGAAATGCAGTTGCAGTCCCTCGGCGGACAGCTTCTGTGGCTGACCATTTCGCTCTGCGCGCTCATCGCGATAATCGGCATGCTCGCCGGCCGCGACGTGATTTTGATGATCCACGCCGGCATCGCGCTTGCGGTGGCCGCCATTCCCGAAGGCCTTCCCATCGTCGCAACGGTCGCTCTCGCCGGCGGCATGTGGCGCATGGCCCAACGCAATGCGCTGGTGGAACGCATGGCCGCGGTTGAAACGCTCGGATCGACCACGGTGATCTTCACCGACAAGACCGGCACGTTGACCGAGAACCGGCTCGTTGCCGCAATGGTCGCCCTGACTGACGGACGCCACGCCCTGCCATACGCCGGCCCCCACAACGGCAAGATGCCCGAAGGCCTCTCTCAACTCCTCGAAGCCGGCTCCCTGTGCAATCACGCCCACCTGGCTTCGGCGGCAAAGCCAGGCGAGGACGCCGGCGACCCGCTGGAGGTCGCGCTCCTCCGGTCCGCCCGCGATCACGGCGTCGATGCAATTGCCCTTACCGCCGCATGGCCGCAAACAGACGAACAGCCCTTCGACAGCAAAGCCAAGCTCATGGTAACCGCCCATCGCCATGCCGATGGGACCTTGCGGCTCGCCTGCAAGGGCGCACCGGAGCGTATTATCGCGGTAGCCGGATACGCCCACGCCAGCGACGGCAGTACCGTCCCGCTAACAGAAGAGTCGCGTGAAGTCTGGCGCGAGCACGCCCGCGCAATGGCAACCGCCGGACTGCGCGTCCTGGCGGTCGCCGGCAGCATTGGCGCCAAAGCCGATATCGATGCACTGGGCGACCTGGTGCTGCTCGGCCTTGTCGGCTTTCGCGATCCGCCGCGCAGCGACGTCCCCGAGGCCGTAAGAGCCTGCCAGCAGGCCGGCATACGCGTCGTCATGGTCACCGGCGACCACGTCGCAACGGCCTCGGCAATCTCCGCACAGGTCGGCATTCCTACGAATGCAGCGGCAACGTCATCCGGCATCGACGGCAGTCGCCTCGACGAACTTTTCGCCGCAGGCGGCGACGGCTATGACGAAATCCATCGATCGAACGTCTTCGCCCGCGTCACGCCGGAACATAAACTCCGGCTGGTGAAGCGCATGCAGGCCGTCGGTGAAATCGTCGCCATGACCGGTGACGGCGTCAACGATGCACCCGCCCTCCGCCAGGCCGACATCGGCGTCGCCATGGGCCGGCGCGGCACCGACGTGGCGCGCGAAGCCGCCGATATGGTGCTGCTCGACGATTCCTTCCCGACCATCGTCGCTGCCATCGCCCAGGGCCGGGTGATCTTTGACAACATCCGCCGGTTCGTCGTCTACCTGCTCTCCTGTAACCTCAGCGAAGTGCTCGTCGTCGCGATTGCCATCATACTCGGCCTGCCGCTGGCGCTCCTGCCGTTGCAGATCCTGTTCCTCAATCTCGTCACCGATGTCTTCCCCGCCTTCGCGCTGGCTGCCGGCAAGGGCGATCCGAACATTCTGAAGCGCGCGCCGCGACCGCCGAGTGAATTGTTGATCGGTAACCGGCAGTGGGCTGTCATTATCCGCCATGGACTTACGATTACGGCGGTCGCATTGGCGTCCCTCGTTGTCGCGGTTCGCGGGTTCGGCTTGTCCGCCCATGACGCGACGACCATATCTTTCCTGACTATCGCACTGGCGCAGCTGTTCCACGTTTTCAACATGCGCAATGCCAATGCTGCCCTGTTCGACAACGACGTCACCCGCAATCCGTGGGTCTGGGCGTCACTGGTCTTGTGCATCGCGCTCCTGTTGATGGCCGTCTACGTGCCGCCGATAGCTGCCGTGCTGCAGTTGAAGGCCCCGACGCTGGCCGCCTGGCAGGTCATCATTGCGCTGTCACTGCTGCCGATCGTGATAGGGCGGATTGCCGAACTCTGGCCCTGGGACCCGTTCGCAAAACCCTTCGCTGTTCAACTGAGATGACGGCGCCGGCACCGATGAAGCTAAATCAAGAAACCGTGTGAGGATGCATCATGGACACCCCCGACAGCCGCCATTCTGACACCGACGCCATCGCCACCGGGCGAGCCGGCGATGTCCGCTTCGCGCCGATCGAGGTTACGATGCCGGCGGCGCCCCACCTGCCAGATACGGATTTCGACGCCAGCCTGACGCGCGATTCCTATTCGGCAACGGCTGCCGCTGAAGTCCTCGACCGCGCCTTCCACGCGCAGCTTGCCCGCCTCACCTCCGGGATCTCGCCAGCCGCGCTGACCACCGCATTTCTCGACTGGGCCATCCATCTGAGCCTGACCCCCGGCAAGCAGTCCGAACTTTACCAGAAGGCCTTCCGCAAGTTCGTCCGCTTTAACCGCTATCTGGCGCGCGAGGCCCTGCTCAGGGACGGCAAGCACACCTGCATCGAACCGCTGCAGCAGGATCACCGCTTTTCGGCTCCCGGCTGGCAGCAGTGGCCCTTCAACGCCATCCACCAGTCGTTTTTGCTCCAGCAGCAATGGTGGCACAATGCAACCTGCGGCGTCCGCGGTGTTGACCCGCGCCATGCCCGCGTCGTCGAGTTCACCACACGCCAGCTTCTCGACACCCTGTCGCCGTCGAATTTCCTCTTCACCAATCCGGAAATTCTTGAAACCACCCGCCAGCAGATGGGACTGAATCTCGTTCGCGGCGCCATGAACTTCATGGAGGACATTTCCCAATCCGCCGGCGGCAAGCGCCCCAAGCACGAAATCACTCACATTGTCGGCCGCGACGTCGCAACGACCCCCGGTCAGGTCGTTTACCGCAACGACCTGATCGAACTCATCCACTACACGCCCAAGATGCCGAAGGTACATTCCGAGCCCATCCTGATCGTGCCCGCGTGGATCATGAAATACTACGTTCTCGATCTTTCGCCGCACAATTCCCTGGTCGCCTATCTTCTCGAACAGGGCTTCGATGTCTTCATGATTTCATGGCGCAACCCCGGGCCCGAATACCGTGATTTCGGCTTCGACGATTACCGCCGCCTGGGCCCGATGAAGGCACTCGATATCGTCGGCGAGATCACGGGATCGAAAAAGGTTCACGCCGCCGGCTACTGCCTCGGCGGCACGCTGCTCTCGGTCACCGCGGCCGCGATGGCCCGCGATGGCGACCACAGGTTGCAATCGATCACGCTGCTCGCCGCCCAGACCGACTTCTCCTCCCCCGGAGAACTTGGCCTGTTCATCGACGAAAGCCAGCTTTCCTTCCTTGAGGACATGATGTGGGAACAGGGCTTCCTCGACGCGAGCCAGATGGCGGGCGCCTTCGAATTGCTGCGCTCGAACGACCTCGTCTGGTCACGGATGGTCCGCGAATACCTCCTCGGCCAGCACGACCAGCGCAACGATCTGATGTCTTGGAACGCCGACGCGACCCGCATGCCCTATCGCATGCATACGGAATACTTGCGCAAATTGTTCTTGGACAACGATCTGGCCGAAGGTCGCTTCCGAGTTGGAAATTCGGCCGTATCCATCAGCGACATTCGTGCGCCTCTGTTCGTCGTCGCCACCAGCCGCGACCACGTCTCTCCATGGCAATCGGTCTATCGGATCCACCTTATGGCCGATACTTCCGTCACTTTTCTCCTGGCCAAGGGTGGCCATAACGGCGGCATCATTTCCGAACCCGGGCACCCGCGTCGCTCGTTCCAGATCGCAGACCGCGGCGCCGACGACAACTTCATCGAAGCCGATAGCTGGGCCAGCACGGTACCTCACCAGGAAGGCTCCTGGTGGATCGCCTGGGCTGCATGGATGGCCGCCCGGTCGACCTCGGAGCGCTTGGCCGGCGATACGATTGACGACGGCAGGACACCTCCGCTTCCCGCACCGATTTGCGAGGCACCCGGAACATACGTGCATGAGCACTGATGCAATGAAATATAATTACTGATAGCGATCAGTAATTCTGCAATGTTCCGCCCTAACATTGGGAAAAATTACTATCGCTTTGATCTTGCCTTCGCTTGCCGTGCTCCTCGCCTGCATTTAAGATTGACATTCCGCAGCGAGCAGCAGACAGGCGGTCTTTCATGGCACACGACCCTGTACACATTGGGAAAAACACATGCGCCAACTGCGCGATACGCCACCGCGCCGTGTGCGGGGCGCTCAACGACGAGGAACTCGCCGAACTCGGCCGCATTGGCAGGGTCCGCCACTTCAAGGCCGGCGACATCATTCTTGCCGATGAAGAGGCGACAACCTTTTTCGCCAATATCATCTCGGGCGTCATCAAGCTTGAGAAGTCGTCGGCCGACGGGCGCCAGCAGATCGTCGGACTGGTCTTCGCGCCCGATTTCCTGGGCCGGGCTTTTTCCAAGTCGAACCCATATTTCGCCCAGGCAGCCACCGACGTCGAGGCCTGCACGTTTCCCAACACTGGTTTCGAGCAACTCCTGAAGAAGCATCCAGACCTTGAGCACCGCCTGTTCGAGAACACGCTGAATGAACTCGATTCCGCACGTGAATGGATGTTCGTTCTGGGGCGCAAGAGCGCGCAGGAAAAGGTCGCAAGCTTTTTGTACCTGATCGCCAAGCGCCAGCCGTTGATCGGCTGTTCGCATGCCGAACACAATCCACTCGGTCCCCATGCCGCCAATTTCGAGTTGCCGCTGACCCGCGCCGATATCGCCGATTTTCTCGGCCTGACGATCGAGACGGTAAGCCGTCAATTATCGAATCTGAAGCGGCAGGGAACGATCAGGTTGCTGAGCGGGCGCGAAGTCCTGGTCCCGGACCTGCGCCAACTGCAGTCGATAGCCGGAGCCAGCGACGAAGCCGTCGCCTGATCTGCACGGCGCGAAACAGTTTTAAGATGGGAACCCGGTTGGCAGACGCGTTTGGCTCGCCTTTCTAATCCGCAGGCTTGGTCCGCACGCCAATGAACGCGTCCATCGACCGGCCGACCGCATGCCTGAGCGACCTTGCAACGATCGCTTCTCTCAACTCGTCAAGATCGTTCTCTGTCAATTTTCTGCGGGCGAGCGGCAGAACCGTCGCGTTCTCCCAGCACACGTGCCGGCGCAAGGACACGAAGAACCCCCGCAGCATATAGCCGAGCATCTCCGCGTTGCGCGCTTTACCCGCCTCCGCAAGCCTTTCCAGTTCCTCTGAGATCTCGATGGCGAACGCATCGTCGTGCTCGTGCTCGAACTCAAGCTGTTCGAGTACCGGCCGAAATATTTCGTCGCCTGAAAGACGCCTTTTGAGCAGCGGGAAGAGATGACGTCCTTCAAGCTCGATATGTTCGGGAAGGCCGCGTCTGAGAACCGTGACGGCGACCTTGGCCAACGCCATGTCGGTCTCGTTGGGAAGCCCGTCGGCAAGCCGTTCCAGGGCATCGCAAAGCTCCAACTTCAGCACGTGATCGACTTCGAGCACCGCGATGGGGTCAATCGGCACCGAAGGTGAGCCGGCTTCCGCTCGCCCACCGACCAGACGCAAATGCAAGGAATGTGGTGACATAGGCCTTCCAAGCTCCGATCGTTTGCCAGGTCCTAAAACCCACTCCATTCCAACACCGCGAACCGAGCGCTCACCGGCACTCGGCAGATGCCCGGCAGCGTCCAAAGTAGGTGCGGCGAAATGAGCCCTCATTGATCCTGATCAATGTCGGTGAAGCCCGCTGCAGACATCAAGGGCTTGCGGGAAATGCGGCACTGGACTGACCCGATCGAGCTTACCCATTTCCGGCCCATTCCCGGCCCTCCCGGCCCATTCCCGGCAGATCCCGCTTTGAACGGAGAAATACAATTATGGCTGCGATTGAAAAACGCCAGGAGATGTCCGCCTTCTCCGATGCGCTCGCCGTCCTCGGCGCGGCTCTGGGGACGATACTTGGGTTGTATCTCGTCGCGTTCTCCCCAGACCCCGTCATGAAGTTTCACGGCGCCCTGCTGGGAGGCACGTCCGTTCTTGGTGCGCTATATGTGCTCACCCAGTTGACGGGACATGACACTGCAGCGCGCGAATTCTACCACGACGGGCCCATCAAGTTTGCCGCCGTCGCCGCCGTCTTCTGGGGCATCGCCGGATTCCTCGTCGGCGACATCATCGCCTGGCAGATGGCCTTTCCCTGGCTCAACTTCGATCTGCCCTGGACCAGCTTCGGGCGCCTGCGCCCGCTTCACACCTCCGCGGTGATCTTCGCCTTCGGCGGCAATGCGCTCATCGCGACGTCCTTCTATGTCGTTCAGCGCACCTGCAAGGCGCGTTTGTTCGGCCGCTGGTCCCCCTGGTTCGTGGTGATCGGCTACAATCTCTTCATCGTCATTGCCGGCACCGGCTACATCCTCGGCGTCACGCAGAGCAAAGAGTATGCGGAGCCCGAATGGTATGCCGACCTGTGGTTGACGGTCGTCTGGGTCGCCTACCTCGTAGTCTTCGCCGGCACCCTGATGAAGCGCAAGGAACCCCACATCTACGTGGCGAACTGGTTCTACCTCGCCTTCATTCTCACCATCGCGATGCTTCACATCGACAACAATCTCGCCGTGCCGGTTTCGTTCGCCGGCACCAAGAGCTACATCCTCTTCTCCGGCGTCCAGGATGCAATGACGCAGTGGTGGTACGGTCATAACGCGGTCGGTTTCTTCCTCACCGCCGGCTTCCTCGGGATGATGTACTACTTCATTCCCAAGCGCGCCGAACGCCCGGTCTATTCCTACCGGCTTTCGATCGTCCACTTCTGGTCGCTGATCTTCCTCTACATCTGGGCCGGTCCCCACCACCTGCACTACACAGCTCTTCCCGATTGGGCCCAGACCCTTGGCGCCACCTTCTCGATCATGCTGTGGATGCCCTCCTGGGGCGGCATGATCAACGGCCTCATGACGCTTTCGGGCGCCTGGGACAAGCTGCGCACCGACCCCGTCATCCGCATGATGGTGGTTTCCGTCGCCTTCTACGGCATGTCGACTTTCGAAGGCCCGCTGATGTCCTTGAAGGCGGTCAACTCGCTGTCGCACTACACCGACTGGACCATCGGCCATGTTCACTCCGGTGCCCTCGGCTGGGTTGGCATGATCTCGTTCGGCGCCCTCTACTGCCTGTTCCCATGGCTGTGGAAACGCCGCGGTCTTTATTCCATGCGGCTCGTCGAATGGCACTTCTGGCTCTCGACCATCGGCATCCTTCTCTACATCACCGCGATGTGGGTATCGGGAATCCTGCAGGGCCTGATGTGGCGGGCCTACGATGAACTCGGCTTCCTCAAGTACTCGTTCGTCGAGACCGTGGATGCCATGCACATCCCCTACATCATCCGTGCCGGCGGCGGCCTGCTGTTCGTCATCGGCGCCCTGATCATGGCCTACAACCTCTGGCGGACGGTACGCAGCGAAGAGTCTGTCGACGCCGAAAACCAGCCTCTCGTTGCGGCGGCTCCGGCCCTGCGATCAACCTTCGCCGCAGCCGAATAAGGAGTGACATAGATGCTCAGCAAACATGGTATCTTTGAACGTCACACTTGGCTTCTGTCGATCGGCATCCTGATCGTCGTGGCGATCGGCGGCCTCGTCGAGATCATTCCGCTCTTTTACATCAAGTCGACGATCGAGAAGGTGGAGGGCATGCGGCCCTACACCCCCCTCGAGCTCACCGGTCGCGACATCTACATCCGCGAGGGGTGCTATGTGTGCCACTCCCAGATGATCCGCTCGTTGCGCGACGAGGTCGAGCGCTACGGCCACTACTCGCTGGCCGCCGAGAGCATGTACGACCACCCCTTTCAGTGGGGCTCGAAGCGGACCGGGCCCGACCTCGCCCGCGTCGGCGGCAAGTACTCGAACAGCTGGCACCTCGCGCACATGACGAACCCGCGTTCCGTCGTGCCCGAATCAATCATGCCCGGCTACCCCTGGCTCGCCGAGCGCAAGCTCGACCCGGAGGAAATGGCCGAGAAGCTGAAGACGCTAGCCATCGTCGGCGTTCCCTACACCGATGAGATGATCGCCAACGCCGCCGCCGATCTCGAGGCCCAGTCCAATCCCGAGGCCGATGGAGTCGAAGCGGTTGCGACGCGCTATCCCAAGGCCGTCGTCGGTGACTTCGATGGCAAGCCGGGCGAGGTGACGGAACTCGACGCCATGATCGCCTACCTGCAGATGCTCGGCACGCTCGTCGACTTCACCAAGTTCGACGCCGCCGGTCCCAACCTGCGCTAGGAGTCAAGACCGTGACCTACGAAACCATTGCAGGGTTCACTCAGAGCTTCTCGCTTCTCATCTTCTTCGTCCTGTTCCTCGGCGTTGTCGTCTACGCCGTCTGGCCCGGCAATCGTCGGACGTTCGAACACGCCAGCCGCATGCCGCTCGATAGCGACGAACACAACAAAAACGCCACCCGCGATACCGGAGGCCGCAACTGATGGCTGACAAGAAACGAATTGACGAAGTAACAGGCTTCGAAACCACCGGGCACGTCTGGGACGACGATCTGGAGGAACTCAACAAGCCGTTGCCCAAGTGGTGGCTCTACGTTTTGTACGCGAGCATCATTTGGGCAATCGGCTACTGGGTGCTTTACCCGGCCTGGCCGCTGGCCAGCGACTACACGCGGGGTTATCTCGGCTACTCTCAGCGCGCGGTGGTGATGGAGCAGGTGGCTGCCGGCAAGGCCGCCCAGGCCCAATTCCGCGATGCCATCGGCAAGGCCGAACTCGCCGAGATCCAGAACAAGCCGGATCTCCTGAACTTCGCACTTGCCGGTGGCAAGGCCGCGTTCGGTGACAACTGCGCACCCTGCCACGGACGCGGCGCCGAGGGATCGATGGGCTACCCCAACCTCAATGACGACGACTGGATCTGGGGCGGCGATCTGGCCGCCATAGAGCGCACCATCCGCCACGGCATCCGCAGCGCCGACGCGGACACCCGGGCCGGCGACATGCCGAAGTTCGGCACCGACAAACTGCTCGAACCCGCCCAGATCGACGACGTCGCCGAGCACGTTCTCTCGTTGAGCGGCAAGGCGTCCGATCAGGAGGCTGCAATTCGAGGTGCGGCGGTCTTTGCCGAGAACTGCACCGCTTGTCACGGCGAAACCGGCAAGGGCAATCTGGAACTGGGCGCGCCAAATCTGATCGACGGGATCTGGCTTTATGGCACCGATAAGACGGACATTGTCACTTCGATTGAAACGGGCCGCGGCGGCGTCATGCCGCCCTGGCACACCCGTCTTGATGACGTGACGATCAAGCAGCTCGCCGTCTACGTCCACGCCTTGGGCGGCGGCCAGTAGCACGAGGCGGCTGGCGGGTTGCCGCACCGGTCGATTGACCGGACGCAATGAACCCGCCAGCCCCGGACTTGGGTATTGTGCTCACAAGCTTCGGCAAGCGGCGGGGCGACTGCGAAGCTGGCGGCAGCCCGCAAATTCGGTCACGACTGCATCGCCCTCGAGGACGGCACAGGCATGGCGACGAGCCCGGACACCTACATTACTCCTAGGACGGCAAGCGAAAGCGCTGCCGGCAGCCCGGCCCAAGCTCCCGACGAGGCCGCCGGAGGGCCGGGCCGCGAAGCCGCGCCTGGCGTTGCGCGCCACGATGTCCGCGCGGTCAACGCCAAGGATCAGCGCAGTCTCTACGCCGATCGCATCGCCATTCACCCGAAGCGCGCTCACGGCACCTTCCGCAATCTTAAGTGGCTCGTGATGGGCTTGACCCTCGGCGTCTACTACATCACGCCGTGGCTGCGCTGGGATCGCGGGCCCGCGCTCCCCGATCAGGCCGTCCTCATAGACTTCGAACACCAGCGCCTGTTCTTTGGACCGATGGAGATCTGGGCGCAGGAATTCTACTACGTCACCGGTCTTCTGATCCTCGCCTCGTTGGCGCTGTTTCTGGTGACGGCGCTTGCAGGCCGCGTCTGGTGCGGATACGCATGCCCGCAGACCGTCTGGACGGATTTGTTTGTCATGGTCGAGCGCTTCGTTCAGGGCGACCGCAATGCCCGCCTGCGCCTGCAGAAATCGCCCTGGACCGCCGACAAGATCTGGAAGCTCGGCGCAACGCACGCGATCTGGCTTTTGATCGCGCTCGTCACCGGCGGCGCCTTCATCTTCTATTTTCGCGATGCGCCGACGCTGGCCCAGGAACTGTTCAACGGCACCGCGCCTTACGTCGCCTACCTCTTCCTCGGCGTCTTCACCTTCACCACCTATACCCTCGGCGGTCTCGCCCGCGAGCAGGTCTGCATCTACATGTGCCCGTGGCCGCGCATCCAGGGCGCCATGTACGACGACCACTCGCTTCTCGTCAGCTATCGCGCCTACCGTGGCGAACCGCGAGGCGCCCACAAGAAGGACGAAACATGGGAGGGTCGCGGCGACTGCATCGACTGCAAGCAGTGCGTCGTCGTCTGCCCGGTGGGGATCGACATCCGCGACGGTCCGCAGCTCGAATGCATCCAGTGCGCACTCTGCATCGACGCCTGCAACGAAATCATGGACAAGATCGGGCGTCCGCGAAACCTCATCGCCTACGACACCTTCCATAACCTGAAGGCCGCCGAGACCGGCGGCAGCGTGCCGGTGAAAATTTTCCGTCCGCGCACCATTCTCTACATGGTGCTTCTGCCTGCAGTGCTGGCGCTGATGACGTATGGCTGGGTCAACCGCAGCGAATTGCAGGTCAACGTCCTGCGCGACCGCAATCCGTTGTTCGTCCGTCTCTCCGACGGCGGCATCCGCAACGGCTACACGGTCAAGATCCTCAACAAGCGCCACGACACGCGGACCTACAAGCTTTCTATCGAAGGCCTGCCCGATGGCGCCGCAAAGCCCAGGATCGATATCGTCGGACTTGAGTCCGCCGCGCCTGGGATCGCCGTCGCTCCCGATAACCTGCGTGCGCTACGCGTCTACCTGTCGCTGCCCGCCGCAGCCGTGAGTTCCCTCGAAGGCGAGGCCGCCGACCTGACCTTTGTCGTCACCGACACCGCCGACGGATCGCAGACCCGCCGCAACACCAATTTCCGGAGACCGCAACCATGACGACATCATCAGATGAGATTGCCACTCGCGCCGGCAGCGACGGCTGGAAGCTGAACGGCTGGCACGTTCTCGCAGGGCTGATCGTGTTCTTCGGCGTCATGATCGCGGTCAACGGCGTGTTTCTGTACTTCGCCATGACGACGTTCACAGGCATCGAAACCGCCGACGCCTACCGCAAGGGCGTTGCATATAACGCCAGCCTCGAAGAGTCCCGCCAACTCGACAAGCTCGGCTGGAAGGGTGCGCTGAAGGCGACCGGCGAACGTATCGAATTTGTCCTGAAGACCGCCGATGGAGCGCCCGTTCGCGGCGTCCGCGTCGAAGGCAGGATCGGCCGTCCCGCAACCGACACCTTCGACCGGACGGTCGCCTTCGAGGACGCCGGGTCCGGCGTCTACCGGTCGCAGCCGCTGGCGCTTGCCCCCGGCAACTGGATCCTAGCCCTCGAAGCCCATGACCCCGTCGACGTTGTTTCCTCACCCCGCTATCGCCTGAAGGAGCGCCTATGGCTCTCGCAATAGATCTCGACACCCGCGCCATTCCCGCTGAACCCCACCACGCGGCGGCAACCGAACGCGTTACCCTCGCCGTCGAGAACCTCAACTGCGGCGGCTGCATGCGGAAAATCGAACGCACGCTCGACGGCGCGCCCGGCATCGCCAACGTCCGCGCCAATCTTTCCGCAAAGCGCGTAAGCGTCGCGTTCGACCCGCGTCGAACCGGCACCGAAGCGATCATTGCTTCACTGGCCGCTGCCGGGTTCCGCGCCGCCGATCTCGCCACCGGCACGACTGGCGACGCCGACAGCGCCGACCGCGATCTCCTGCGCAGGTTGGCAGTTGCAGGTTTCGCTGCAGCCAACATCATGCTGCTGTCGGTTTCCGTGTGGGCCGGACTCGCCAGCGACATGGACATGGAGATCCAATCGCTGTTCCACTGGCTTTCGGCCCTCATCGCCCTGCCGACGATCGGCTATTCCGGCCAGCCCTTCTTCCGCTCGGCGCTGGCGGCGTTGAAGGTATGGCGGCTGAACATGGACGTGCCGATCTCGCTGGCACTCCTGCTGGCCACCGCCATGAGCCTCGCGCAGACCATCCGCGGCACCGAGCAGGTCTACTTCGACGCCAGCGTCTCGCTTGTCTTCTTTCTCCTGATCGGCCGCTATCTCGACCAGAGCCTCAGGAGCCGCGCCAAGGGCGCAGCCCAGAATCTCCTCGGCCTCAAGTCGGGTTGGGCAACGGTTCTGAACGATGACGGGACGAGCGAGCGCCTGCCCGCCCGCGCCCTCATGCCAGGCATGCGCGTCCTCGTTCCGGCCGGCGAGCGCATTACCGTCGACGGCCGCGTCGTCTCGGGCTCAAGCGACATCGACGAGCAGCTTATCACCGGTGAAACGCTCCCCAGAACGGTCCGCGCCGGCGACACAGTCTACGCAGGAACGGTGGCGCTGACAGCCCCCGTCGAAATCGAGGCGACCGCCGCCGACGACGCGACCCTTATCGCCGAGATCGGCCGGTTGATGGAAACCGCCGAGCAGAACAAGGGCCGCTACGTCCGTCTCGCCGACAAGGCCGCCGGCCTGTACGCACCCCTCGTTCACGCGCTCGGTTTCGCGACGTTCCTCGGCTGGCTTGCCCTCGGAGCGGGCTGGGAGACAGCTCTCACGACGGCCATTTCCGTCCTCATCATCACATGTCCTTGCGCGTTGGCCCTCGCCGTACCCGCAGTCCAGGTCGCCGCGACCAGCCGGCTTTTCAAGCACGGTGTGATCATGACTGCCGCCGACGGACTTGAACGACTGGCGGAAGTGGACACCATCGTTTTCGACAAGACCGGCACGCTGACCCGCGGCGAACCCGAGTTGACGAATTCCGCCGAAATCGGCGACGACACGCTCGCTGCCGCAGCAAGCCTTGCCGTCGCCAGCCGCCACCCCTACGCTCAGGCCGTCGTGCGGGAAGTGCGAGAACGCGGTCTCGACGTCCCATCCTTCAAAAACGTCGCGGAAACTCCAGGCGCCGGACTGTCTCGCCCCGACGACTCCGGCGCCGAAGCCCGCTTGGGTTCGGCGGAATGGTGCCGCGTTGCCGCCTCGACACTCATGTCGGACGCAGCCTCGGAAGCTTCTCTCTACTTCGTGTCGGGCACCGGAAGACCCGCGGTCGCGTTCCACTTCACCGATGCCCTTCGCCCCGATGCTGCCGAAACAGTCGCACGCGCGCAGCGGGCGGGCTTAGACATCGCGCTGCTCTCCGGCGACCGCGAAGCCGCTGTCAGAACGGCTGCCGAGGCTACCGGGATCGCGCGTTGGCTCGCCGGCCGCAAGCCGCACGAAAAGATCGCCGAACTGGAGAAAATGAAAGCCGAGGGACGCCGCGTCCTGATGGTCGGCGACGGCCTCAACGACGCCCCTGCGCTCGCCGCGGCGCATGCCTCGCTGTCACCTGCCTCAGCCGCCGAAGTCAGCCAGATCGCCTCCGACGGCATCATCCAGGGCAACCGGCTTGGCCCCGTGATCGAAACCATCGCCGTCGCCCGTCGCAACCGCCGCATGGCGCTCGAAAACTTCGCCATCGCCGCTGCCTACAACGCAATATGCATTCCGCTGGCCATGGCCGGATTCGTCACGCCCCTGATCGCGGCCATTGCGATGTCGGCCTCGTCGATCATCGTCACGGCCAACGCCTTGCGCCTGACGACTGCCAGGCTCAAACTGTAACGCGCGTACTAGTGGCCCGTCGCGCCAAAATCGCATCATTGCCGCAAACTCGTCCGATTTTGGCGCGACATCAGGGCCACTAGCAACATCAATGGCTTAGTGAGGCGTTTATCGCGCCGAAGTTGACTCAAACCTCGCCGCACCATCGGTCAACTAAGGCGCGACGCCTCACTAGCTGCCCCCGTGTTCTCAATGAGGATTGGACCGAACCCATGACCGCACTTGCCTGGCTTATACCGGCCGCGCTGTTTCTCGGTCTGCTCGGCCTTGCGGGATTTCTCTGGGCGCTGAGGTCGGGACAGTTCGAAGACCTCGAAGGTGCCGCCTACCGCATCCTCGATGACGACGATGAACCCGCCGTCGCAGACCTGCCGACAGGCGCAAATGAGCGTTCGCAGTCTTGAGCCCACCCCGCTGAGAGTCTGGTCTTCGATGAAGATAATGCGTTGGGCGGGCCGGCAGCCGGCGTTGCGCCTGCCCTACGCGTCGGGAACCACGTGGACCAGTTCCCGGTAGGCATGCCAGGTTGCATGCCCCGCCAGTGGGAAGGCCACGATCAACCCGACAAACGCCAGAGCCAGTCCGCAAGCCATGATCACCGCGATCAATCCGGCCCACAGCAGCATCGGCGCCGGGTTCTTCACCACCGCCTGGATGCTGACGAAAATGGCCGTCAAAAAATCCGCGCGATGCGTCATCAAGAGCGGAATCGACACGACGGAAACCGCAAAAGCCAGGAGAGCCAGCGCGGCACCCACGGCCGTTCCGGCCACGAGTAGTCCCAGACCGTGCGGGGTGAACAGAAGTTCGGGCACGAACCGCTCGGCCGGCGGCAACGCGGCATCGCCGAAGAAAACCGCAAACAACAAGAACGCAAAGCGCAGCCACGCCGAAAAGATGAACAGCAGGACGAAGCCCACGTAGCCAAGCTGCAGCGGGGAAGCCATGCGCATGCCGAGGATCGTTCCGAGGCTGACTGGTTCACCCTCTGCGCGCCTGCGCGAAATCTCGTAGAGACCGACCGCGAATACCGGCCCGACGATCAGAAATCCGCCCGCCAGCGCGATGACGACCGACTCCCAGCCGACGAATGTCAGGCCATAGGCGAGTGCGATCGAAACTGCTGCGAAAACCGCGCCGTACCCGAGGCTCAACCCCGGCGTCGCAACGAGGTCACGCCAACCGGCGGCAAACCAGTTCCACGGCGCATCGAAAACGACTGAATTCACGACATATCGCGAATAAGGTTCTCTCTCCACTCGACCTGAAGCGACCATTGATTCCCAATCCGATG
>JAHJQI010000254.1 GCA_018819265.1 Alphaproteobacteria bacterium | reverse complement strand
GCAGGCGTTTGGGCTCTGCCTCTGCGGTGAAATGGCGGGTAATCTCGGTTGAGAGGCCTGCCGCCAGGTCTGCTGCACCCATTCCTGTCAGGGTGCCGCGCGCGGTGCCGAGGCCGTTTTGCACGCAACCGGAGAAAAGCCCCGGTTCAATCTCGCGCATGACGGCAACTCCATTGAGGCTGAGGCAAAGATGCCCGGCCCATGTGTGCTCCATCTTGATACCCGCAAGCTGCGGAAATCGTTGATCAAATTTACGCTGCATGGTGCGAGAAGCGCGGGCAAGATCGGCCTTGGTGGCGCGCATGTCGGGGCGCAGGGCGGCGCAGGTGCGGGTGACGATGCGGTTGCCGCCCTGGGCTGTGTCGATGCGGCGCAGGGTGGTGCCCATGGGGTCAGAGGGGGTGACGCCCCACCGGGTGTGGCCGCCCAGCCGTGCCTGCGTGTCGCGGTCCAGATCAGGGGTCATGGTGGCGAAGAGAAAGAGCTGCATCAGCCGTCCGCGCGCGATGCCAAAGCTCTCAAGATGGCCATTGACGGTCAGGATCACCTTGCCTGCAGAGATCTGGCCATACGGTGTTTTGACCTGCCAAGCGTCGCCTTGGCGGGTAAATTCCGTCACCGGGCTTTGCTCAAAAACCTTTACACCTGAACGGCTTAGACCAGATTCGAGCCCTCGGATATAGCCTGCGGGCTGGAGCATCACCGTGCCGGGGGTATAGAGGCCCGAGCGGTAATGCGCGCTGCCGGTCAGTTCTTGCATGGCTTGGGCGTCGAGCATTTCGGAGGTCTCGCCAAGACTGGCGAGATGGCGCGCGTAGCTCTGGTTATGCGCATGGGCGGTTTCGCTCGCGGCACCGTTCACCTTGCCCGCCGGATCAAAGAAGGCGGGGGCGATGTCATAGTCCTCGACGGCGGTTCTCGCAAAGGTACACGCCGTACGATTGAGCGCGATGAGCGTACGGTCATCGCCCGTGCCTGCGTAGTCTTCCGAAGTCAACTCGTGCGGCAGGTCGATCATGAAGCCAGAGTTGCGCCCCGCCGCGCCTTCGGCAATGCGGCCTGCGTCCAGAATCACGATGCCCGCGCCGGGCACAATCTGTGTTAGCCGGCGTGCCGCCGACAACCCGGCATAGCCCGCGCCGATGATGACGACATCGGCGGTCTTGTTTCCCTCCAGCCGGGGATACGCGTCCTGCGGCGGCAGGATCGCGTTCCAGGCGGCGGGGCCCAGATGGGCGGGCAGGGTGCGGGCGGTGTAGCGTGTCAATCCACCGCCTCATCCGCGTCATCGGCCAGATCAAGCCAGATGGTTTTCAACTGGGTGTATTGGTCGTGGGCGTGGATGCTGTTGTCGCGCCCGCCAAAACCCGACTGCTTGTAGCCGCCAAACGGTGTGGTGATATCGCCCTCGCCAAAGCTGTTGACGGTCACAGTGCCCGCGCGCAGCATCCGCGCGCCCCGGATTGCCCGTTTGGCATTGGCGGTAAAGAGCGCGGCGCAGAGACCGTAGTCGGTGTCATTGGCAACAGAGATCGCCTCGTCAAAGCTGCCGACCTCGATCACGGTCAGGACCGGGCCAAAGATCTCCTCGCGCGCGAGCGGGTGATCGTTCCCAGGCACGGAAACGATCGTCGGCTCGACAAACCCATTCTCGGCCTTGCCGCCCAAGAGGATCGTGTCTGCCTGATCGAGATAGCCGCAAACCTTGGCATAATGCCCTTTGCTGACCAGAGCGCCAATGCGCGTTTCAGGATCGAGCGGGTCGCCCACCACCCATGCGCGGGCATGGGCGGTGATGCGGGCCAAGAGATCGTCCTTGATGGCGCGGTGCACGATCAGCCGCGAGCTGGCCGAGCAGTTTTCGCCCATGTTCCAGAACGCGCCGTTGACGATATGTGCCGCGACCCGGTCGAGGTTCTCGGCATCGTCCATGACGATGGCCGGATTCTTGCCACCCATTTCCAGCACCACCTCTTTGGCGTTGCTGTCGGCGGAGTAGCGCAAGAAGCGTTTGCCGGTTTCGGTCGAGCCGGTAAAGCTGACCATGTCCACATCCATGTGACGGCCCAAGGGTTCGCCCACCTCTGGCCCAGTGCCGGGCAGGACATTGAGCACACCGCGCGGCACACCGGCCTCATGGGCCAGTTCGGCGATACGCAGCGCGGTGAGCGAGGTTTCCTCGGCGGGTTTGAGAACCACGGAACAGCCAGCGGCCAAGGCCGGGCCGATCTTCCATGCCAGCATCAGCAGGGGGAAATTC
>JAHJQI010000239.1 GCA_018819265.1 Alphaproteobacteria bacterium | reverse complement strand
GGCCGCCCGCCGGTCGCATGCCCAAGATGGCTGACAATCCCCCCGACACGCGAGGTGCGCCGCGCATAAGGACGCGCAATCGAGGCGATCTGGTCCGAGAACGTCCGACGTGGGCAAGCGGGCGTCAAACATTGCCAACGGCAAACCCAGAGAGCCACCGTAACCCCGTCTCCATGGGCGGGGTAATCCTGCAGCCGCCGACGCCGCCATCCGTGACGTCGGCGTGAATGCAATCCACAGTCCGCGAGGCTCTGATGATGTAACCGCCCCCCGACGGCATCGATGTGCCAAGGTGGGTCTGCAATGATCCACAAAAAGGAGAGCGGTCATGTCGGATATTATCACAATCGGACTCGATTTGGCGAAAACTGTATTCCAAGTGCATGGAGCTGACAGCGCAGGTCGAGCGGTTCTGCGCAAGAAATTACGGCGAATGCAGGTTTTGATGTTTTTCAGCCAGCTTCCGCGATGCGTGGTTGCGATGGAAGCGTGCGGCGGCGCCCATTTCTGGGGCCGTGAGATTGGCAAGTTGGGCCACGAAATACGATTGATCCCGCCCGCTTACGTCAAACCCTTCGTTAAGCGCCAGAAGAATGATGCCGCTGATGCCGAGGCCATCTGCGAAGCGGCGGTGCGTCCGTCGATGCGCTTCGTGCCGGTGAAGAGCGAAGATGTGCAGGGTGCAGCCACGGTCTTCCGGGTCCGGGAGCTACTGATCCGTCAGCGCACTCAAACGATCAATGCGCTTCGCGGCCACCTGACGGAATTTGGAGAGGTGGTTCCCCAAGGGGCAGCAAACGCAGCACGCTTGAGTACGATTGTCACTGTACCCTAATTAATCAGAATCCGGCCTGAAATTGTCCGGCGATATCAATGGTATTTTGTACCCTTAATTTTCGCATTGTACCGTTAATTGCAATATTGCACCCTTAATTACCAGACGGTTGAAACTGTGGATAACCTAACCGCTTCGTGTAGCGCGCCAACAGATATTGCCCTTCTGGGAAGCGTAAAACGTTTAGTGTCGGCCTGCAGCACGGGCTGTGGAAATATTGTAATTAGGGGTACAATCTCGCCCCAAATCGCCCTGAATCCACAGAATCTGATTAATTAGGGTACAGTGACAACGATCATAGAGGATCCGGCAAGTTGCTTGCCTGAGGAAGCTCGGGCAACGTTGCTGGTTCTGGTCGAGACGAAGACCCGCCTCGACGATCAGATTACCAAGCTCAACGCCGAGATCAGCCAGCGTGCCAAAGAGAATGAGGTGGCGCGCAGGCTGATGACGATTCCAGGAATTGGGCCGTTGATCGCTACGGCTCTGGTTGCCCTCGCGCCACCCCCTGAGACATTCCGCAGAGGGCGCGATTTTGCGGCTTGGCTCGGGCTTGTGCCGCGACAACACTCGACAGGCGGCAAGCAGCGGCTCGGGGCGACGACTAAAATGGGAGAGCGATCTTTGCGGCGATTGCTGATTATTGGTGCCAACAGCGTCATTATAAAGCGGCATGTCCATCCAATGGCCGGATCGGGCACTTGGCTGGGAGGGATGCTGCTGCGCAAGCCACCGATGCTTGTGCGGGTAGCGCTGGCGAACAAGATGGCGCGAATTGTTTGGGCGCTCATGGCGAAAAAAGAAGTTTACAGAGCTCCGGCTGCAGTGGCGTAAGCTGACTGACAGCCGCGAGGACGTCGGAGCGGAGGAGGGCAAGGAGCTGTATGGCGCAACGGTCGTGAGACGGGATTGGGAAAACCAGTGTGCAACAGAGTGCCTTTGAGCACGCGGCTTTGATCTGGACCTGATCTTCGAACACCATACATGGTGTGATTGCGGCGGTCGCTCTCCGGTGGCGGACGAGGTCCGGTATAATGGCCTCACTGAAAAACTGCCGTGAGGAGAACGACCATGGACTACTATGCCGGTTTGGACGTTTCGCTGAAAGAGATTTCGATCTGCGTTGTTGATGCAGACGGCAAGGCCGTCGCCCGAGGGGTGTCCCCCGCCGATCCTGAGGGCGTGGCGGGCTGGTTTCGGGCAAGATCGCTATCACCGAGGCTGATCGTGCATGAGAGTGGGCAATTGTCGATCTGGCTTCAGCGCGGCTTGGACCGGTTGGGGCTTCCCGCCATCTGCATCGATGCTCGTAAGGCGCACAAGAGCCTGTCAGCTCGCCCCAACAAATCCGATGCCGCTGACGCGGAAGGTCTCGCACAATTGGCTCGCACAGGCTGGTTCACGC
>JAHJQI010000150.1 GCA_018819265.1 Alphaproteobacteria bacterium | reverse complement strand
TGTCAACGGCACCTTCAAACTGACCCAGGCATCGGCAGACCGGCAACTTGAATCTGACCCACCTCGTTCTGCCGCATAGGCCCCCACGCGTGGGGGCCTATGCGGCTCAATCGGCCTCTGCCTTGGCCGTGGTTTTGGTCTTCTGAGGCCGCGCCATGATGCCGGCGCGGCGTTTGTCCTTGAGGCGGTAGCTTTCGCCTGAGATCTGCACGACGGTCGCGTGATGCAGGATACGGTCGAGCATCGCCGCCGTCAGCACTGCGTCGCCGGCAAAGGCTTCGTCCCAGCTGCCGAAGGTCAGGTTGGACGTCAGGACGACGGAGGCTTTCTCGTAACGCTTGGCGATGACTTGGAAGAACAGGTTGGCCTGGTCGCGACCGAACGGCAGGTAGCCGATCTCATCGATGATCAGCAACCGCGGCATGGCGATGGAACGGTGCAGAACATCCTTCAACCGTTCCTGGCGCTGCGCCGTCTCCAGCATCAGGATCAGGTCGGCTGCCGTGGTGAAGCGCACCTTCCAGCCGCGCTGCGTGGCCAGGTAGCCGAGCGCGATCGCCAGATGCGTCTTGCCGGTGCCGCTGGGGCCGAGCATGACGACGTTCTCGGCGCGTTCGACAAAGCTTAAGCTCGCCAGTTCCTGGATCTGTGCCTTCGGTGCGCCGGTGGCAAAACCGAAGTCGTAATCGGCGAGCGTCTTGATCGCCGGGAAGCCGGCGGTGCGCGTCAGCATCGTCGCCGAACGGGCGCGGCGGGCATCGCGTTCGGCGCGCAGCACCTGTTCGAGGAAATCGGCGTAGGAGGCGTCCTTGCGCTTTGCAGCATCCTGCGCGATGGCGCCATAAAGATCGGCCATGGCACCAAGCCGCAGTTCGGCCGCCAGCTCGGTGATGCGTTCATGTTGGAGATCGCTCATGCCGCCACCCCCAGCAACGCTTCGTATGTTGACAGCGGATGCTGATGGCCGATCACTTTGCGCGGCTGTGCCGCCGTGACGATGGAGCGGGCGATCCTACCCTTATAGGGCTTCGGCAGTTCCTGCAGCTTTGTCTGCTCGATGACGAGCCGCTCTGCCGGTACTTCTCCAATCGTCGCATGGACGCGGGCGTTGGCGACTTCGCGCAACCAGATCTTCACTGCAGCGTTGGCTGCCTCTTTGTCCGGCTGCAAACCCGCCTGCCGGCATGAGGCGACGAACGGTATCCAGAAGCTGCGCTTCAGATAGCCGATGAAACGTTCGACCTTGCCTTTGGTCTTGGCCCGGTATGGCCGGCACAGGCGCGGCAGAAAGCCGGCGTGTCTGGCATAGTCGAGGAAGCCGGGATGGAAGCGATGCATGTCGCGGCCATAGGCGTTGCGCTCGTGCACGACCGTTTTCATGTTGTCGTAAAGGATCTCGTGCGGCACGCCGGAAAAGTATCCGAACGCGTTCTCATGACAGCCAAGCAACGTCTCCAGCTGCTCGTTGTCGCAGAACTCGACATAGGCCGCCCGGCTCCAGCCAAGCGTGCTAATAAACACCGACAACTTGTCGCCGCCGCGTCCGACCGTTGCCCAGTCCGCCTGCATCTGCTGGCCCGGATCGGTCTCGAAGCGGACCACCGGATCGGGCTTGGCGACTGGGCGCAGGCCGCGCACGAAGACCTTGAGCCGGGTGTAGCCGCCGTCATAGCCGCGCGCCTCAATCTCTCGCAGAAGGACCACCGCCGGAATCACATTCGGGGCCGCCGCCTTCATCCGCCCCGCGATGTAATCCTTGAAGGGGTCCAGCTTCTCCGCACGTTTGGCCCCAGGCTTGCGCACCCCTGCAGCCTCACCCTCCCGCAAATAACGCCGCACCGTATTCCGGGACACACCCAGGGACTTGGCGATCCCGTGAATGCTGCCCCCGTGCTTCTTTAAAACTGCGATCTCCATCCGTTCCTCCACCGTTAACATCGCCCCCTCCTTGGCAAGAGGGGCACACCATGAACGGTGGGTCAGATTCGATGTGCCGCCTGGGTCAGTTTCCCACTGCCGGTGACAACAGCACGTTTGTTCAACCTTTCCTGTCCTATGCAGCAGAGGGAGGCTGGACTTATACGCTGAATACCGAGTCGACCTACGATTGGACCGCAGACGCGTGGTCCGTTCCGATCAACCTCTCGGTGGCGAAGCTCACCAAGATCGGTGCGCAGCCCGTTAGTCTAACGGCAGGTGTCAAGTATTGGGCCACCGCACCCGATAACGCAGGGCCAGAGGGATGGGGCGCTCGCCTCGGCCTAACGTTCATTCTGCCTTAGTAAATTTGATTGTCTCATAATCCATCGCAGCTTGCCTACAGACTGTTCTGAGGCTGATCTCGGCGTCAGACCCCAATGGCTATCAGTTGGTCTCGACAGTAGTCCCAGATATTGTTGTTTGAGTTTCATTCCTGATACCCTGGCGGGGTCTTGTGCCAAGCGTATCCGGCCTTGCCCTTTTCGTAGCCGTACTGAAACAGCTTGCGCATGTAGGTTTTGTCGAATGGCCCTGTGTAGGGCGTCGCAAACTCATCGTCGATGTAGGCGAGGTTAAAGTCCACGTTGTCGCGCTTGGTCGTCAGGTAGATGCGGTAGGTGTCGTTGACGCCACTCGCTGCGGTCATCGTCGATATCGTCTGCCCGACAATCGCCAGCGTCTGCTTCTTTACGCTCTGCTCTGGCCTGAACAGACGACCGTTGCGGATCACGTAGGCCTTCCGACTGCCGGCCCGAGGGGCGAGAACTGCGGTCTTCTTGATGCTGAACGCCGGCGGGTACAGGAAGGCCTGAGCCACCGTCCCGCCATCGACGTGCATCTCCTCGTAATTCTTGCCCTCGATCTTGACGTTCAGCATGACGGGCGGGAACACGCCGGGAATCGAAGCCGAAGCACGCAGCACGTCAATGATGAGTTCGCGCGCGCGGGGGTCATTGCTCTTTGCAATTGCACCGATGTTCCAGATCACGGAACGCGCCTGATCGAGGTTCGTCGTGGCGATCAGGAGCAGACGGCCCTTGTCGTATTCTTCCGCAATGCGGGCCACCATCTTCTGGTCGATGTAGCCCGCGATCAAGTTGCGCAGCGGCGTGGTGTCGGTCATCGCATCGTCGGTCACGGCGGCCAACAAGATGCGCTTCATGAAGATATCTTCAGCGGAGGTGTCGGTGTAGACGGCTTTGAGTTTGGCATCGTACTCCGGGCCGAGGAAAGCGAATGGCGCGGACAGGGCACCGGTGCTTATCCCGGTGACGATACGGAAACTCGGTCGGTCGCCGCGCTCGGTCCAGCCGAGCAGGAGCCCGGCACCAAACGCTCCGTCGTCTCCGCCGCCAGATATTGCCAGGAAGTGGTTCGTTGCAAACTTGCCCTTGCCGAACGAGGCGCCCTCGAACTGCCGCCGCTTCTCGAGCACGTCGCGAGCGATGGCCTCAACGGCCTCGACATCGCCGTCGGCGTAGAACCGCGACTGAGTGACGCCGAGAGGGGCCGAGCCGTGTGCCATTGCCAGTGGAACTGCGGGAAGCCGGCTGAGCGTCGCGCAGGCCGAGAGAAACGGCACCAAACCCGCCACCGCTACGGCGCACACTATTCTGCGGAGATCGCGCGCGGTAATCCCACCGATCGCTCCGCGGAAGGTGTCGGAGGTCAAGACACAGCCGCCGATGGTTGTCATTGCTGCTTCAGCGTCAGGCCCGCGATGCCAACCGCCAGATTGAGGCCGGCTTGCCCTTGCACGCTCAGCGGCTGGAGGACGAGCGAGTTTTTCGATCCGCCGACAAGCGCGTTGGCACCGCCGCCGACGGCGACGGATGCATCAGCCGAAACGCCGCCGTAGTTTCCCGCGAGGGCCCCCGCCGGAAGCTCGTAGGTGGACGAAACGACCGTCCAGACCATGACACTTGGACCCTTTATGCCGATGTCGAGACCGATCTTCGTGATGGTGGCCGAGTAGGCGTGTGGCGGCATATCGCCAGCCGGGTCGAACGAACACGAGAGGGTCTGCTTCGAGCCAATCACGAGGCCGATGCTGCCCTGCCCCTTGCAAGTCAGCGTGCCTGCGACAACTTTCGCATCTTTGCCGAGCGCGGGTGCCTGCACCGGGACAGCCGCCAAAACGGCAGCACCGACCGTCGCCGTGAACCGCCTAATAGCGTGATTGAAATTCATTTTCATCCCCCCCACCTGCTCTCGCCGAGGGACCAGAACGTCGGCCAGTCCCATGAACGGAATGGAAGTCATACGCAGCCCCGCAGGCCGATGATATGCACTTTCCGACAAGTAGATGTGACCGTGACCAGCCATGGTGCCAATTTTCTCGGAATTTCCGGGCCTTGCCTAAGCTTGAACTCCCAGTATCGTCCGACCTGTAACTTCCTCGCGTTGGGCAATCTATCAGTGGCGAGCGCAAGTAACCAGCTAATGTCGGCTGCCTTTTCGCAGTAACAGCAACTTGAGACGAAGTCTGTCAACAAATGATTTGAGTGGCCATTGTGCAGGTCAGAATAGAAAAAGCATACTGCGAAATGCACCTGCAAATCCCTTTGAGACCGCCGCCGTTTGATCACCTTCTGATGGCTGTCGTTTGACCAAGCGCAAGTGGTTCCGGCGAGAGCAATGATAATTCACTGGCATCTAGGGGGTTATGGGCCGACTCCCCGCAGAAATGCCGAAAGCCCGACGTGCCTTTCATGGGCGTTTTCGTTTGGCAACATCGTTCGCGAGGAGAGAATCGTGGATTTCGACGGATATTCACGCGCGGTGAGGGATGCCGATGTGGGGTTCGTTCTCACCCATCCGGAGACCCAGAAATGGCGACTCGAGCGCACGGAGTTCCGCAATACCTGCTTGCAATTGGGCTGCGATGGCGGCGGCAGCATTGCTGACGGAATCAGCCGTAGCGACACCGCCATTCTGATCTGGAGGGTGGGCTCGTCACCCGAAGACATCTATTTGAATGGCGAATTGATTGGTGATGATGACCTGATCCTCCTTGAGCCGGGCTCGCATTTCATTTTTGCTTCGAGAGGGCCGCGCCGATGGAACTCCGTTGCTCTTCCAGTTTGCACCTTCGGCGAGAGGGTGGGCATGTCTCGTTGCGGTTCTCGGGCCGTCGTGCTGTCTTCGCCTGGAAGTGCCGAGTGGCTTTCTCTGCTTTCCGCAAACATCTATCGAGCTGCCGTCTCAGGGCTCCCGACTGAGGAACTGGAGCAGGCTCTTATCGACGGATGCCTCGAAGCTCTATCAGCTTCAGCGCATTGCGAAACCGGACGTAGCGACTGTTTCTCGAAGGTCGGCACCGCCCTCCGGGCTCTTCACCGCCAAGACCGGCTCAATTGCCGCATCGATGAACTGTGCGATGAACTCGGGCTTAGAGAGCGGACACTGCTGCGGGCGTTTCATCGTGTCGTCGGCATGGGACCGAAGCACTATCTGCTGTTACGCCAATTAAATATCATCCGCCGCGCCCTCCTCGATCCAGCTCATAGTGAGCGGCACGTGACCGACGTGCTAACCGATTGCGGCGTCAGCGAACTCGGCAGGGTGGCGGGGCAATACAAGAACCTCTTCGGCGAATTGCCGTCCAAGACGCTTCGCTGCGTCCGACACACACACCACCGCGGACGGATCCGCTCTATATCGGACTTGAGCCTGCACGCGGCATCGGGGGACAGCGGGAAGTTGTGAGAACTTCATTCAGAACGCGCTCACCCTGGATATCAACCACACCAAAGATATCGTGCCGATCAGATAGGCGGTCGCCAAGCGGGTCGGACGTAGCGCAATTGTGAACAGTTGCGCCGCTGCCTGACCGCCCATCACCACCCCGACGACGAAGATGAATTGGCCGACTTCTACGCCGAGATTGAACGTTAAAAGCGCTAGCGGCACATCGGCCTGCGGCAAGCCGATCTCCTTGAGCGCACCGGCAAACCCGAAGCCGTGCAGAAGTCCGAACGCGAACGCGACGATCCAGGGATAAGTCTGAGACAGACGCTTCGGCCCGTCGCCCATCTTGACGAGTTCGACTGCCAGAAATGCGATGCTTAGCGCGATCGTCGCTTCGACCGGTTTCTGCGGCAGGCTCAAATAGCCAAGCGCAGCACCAGCGAGTGTTATGCTATGCGCCACCGTAAAGGCGGTGATCGTCTTCACGAGAACCCAGCTATTATCGATCAGGAGTATCAGCGCCAGCACGAACAGCAGGTGATCAAGGCTTGTCAGAATGTGCTCGATACCGAGCTGCATGTAAGTGGTCGCGACGTCGAGCCCGGTTTGAGCACCGGTAACGACGAACGACGGCGAGGCGGCGCCGAGACGCACAACTTGGGTGGAGCCGCCGCGATACTCGACCCGCGCAAGCACATCTGTGAAGCTTGTGCGCAGCCCGTCGATCCTAATCGCCTTACCCTTCAAACCACCTGGACACACGACACTCCAGCGCTCGAAGAAGGCACCCCCTGCCATGCCACGGACTGGCTCGGATTTCGAAGCGCAGGCCTCTGGTAGCGCGACGGAGAGCCCGAGTCGAAGGTTCCCCGCCGCAGGCACCTTCCAGTGAACCGAGAACTCGTCCGTCGCGACTTCACGCAGGGCGAGGTAAGCGGGACGCAATTCGTCGGCGCCAGCACGCGCGGCTGAAAAGAACTGCAGCACCACAATGACGATGAAAAAGAGGCGTGTCATCGAGGAGCCTGCTGCTGAGGTGAGCTTTCAATGCGAACCTCGTAGTTACTAAGCAGCGCGCGATAGCGGGTGTCCTCGATTTCCATGCGCTTCTCGTTGGCCCATTCGCGAATGACCGCGTCGCGAACCTCATCGAGTACCGGAGTCCGTGCGGGCTGCTTCTCAGATATGCGCACGATGTGCAGCCCGAAAGACGAGCGGACGGGGCCCGACCATTCTCGCGGCGTCAGCGTGTCGAGCCTGGTGGCGAAATCAGGTCCGAACACGCGGCCGATGGCGGCCTTGCCGGTCATCGGCAGTTCGAAAGGCAGAAGCGTTCGGTCCCCGAGTGTGCCAGGATCGACATCCGGGCTCCTATTCAAAGTCCCGAGCAGTTCCCTAGCATCCGCTGTCAGCGTGTCGCCGCGCGTCTCCTGGCTCAAAAACACTTGCTGAAAGGCATACGCCGGTTCGACCTCGAACTTGTCCGGCTTGGCCTGCAGATAGGCCCGAAGCTCGGCATCTGTCGGGATCATTCCTTCCGCCTCTGCTTGGCTTAGGAATTCCATCTTGTTGCGAAGCCTGCGGCGCACAACGCTGTCGTCCTTATCGAGGCCCAGGACCTGAGCTTCGCGATAATAGATCTCCTCCTTGACGAAGTCGTCGATCAGCGCCCGCAGTTCTTCGGCCGTGGGAGGGCGACGCCACGTCCGCGCATACAGTGCGGCAAGCTGCTCGAGCTTGGCCTCGGTAACGATAATCCGATCCGCTCTTAGACTCTCAGCCGGATTGAGCAGCGCATAGGTCGCAAAGATGACCAGGGCAAGGGCAAGGAACTGAGCGAGCGGCTCGCTGGCGAGGCGTCTGAGCATGCCAATCATCCAAACAGAAATCCGACTGCAGCGGCAGCGACGCGCTTGGCCGGGCCCGCGATCGTCTGCGCCAAGACCAGCATCGAAACCGCAAAAATCCATGAGCCGACGACCCTGACGGCGATTTTCTGCCAGTGCTTCTGGAGCGATATCGTAAACCCTGTGATGACGATGGTCAGATACAATACGCCCGTCGCAACGCCGCCAATCCCCAATGCTTTATCGCGCATACCTGTCGTGGCGGGAGCTGGTCCTAATCCGATGATGAGGCCGGTGGCCACTGATACCGACACAACCACAGCCGCCGCCACGCGCAGGTCGAGAACCACGGCACCGCCGACGACGAGTGCACCGAGCAAAAACATCGGCTCGCTGACGCTGAAGGTGCCGCTTGCTCCAGTCGTCGCTGCCGCAAGGCCTCCCGCAAACGCAAGGCCGAGCGCAATCACCCCAGCTCTCGCCTTACTGCGCCCTTGCTGGCCGAACATTAACGCTACGGCCGTCAGCAGCATGGCATGCGATTGAACCGTCACCGGATGCAGGAGGTGGCCGTAGAACGCGCCAAGGCCTTCGATCGGACTGTGCGCCGAAGCTTGCAAGGGCCAAGCGACCAGTGCCAGAGAAACCATCGCGATCGGCGCTGCTCGGCTCGCGACTCTCATACAGATCCGGTGAGAAAGGTGAGGCCGACGACCGCGATGGCGACGCCGAGTCCCCGCACACCGTATTCGCCCGCACGGTATCGCGACAGCAATCCCAAGCCGATTCCGGAGACGTGGAGCAAGCCAGTGGCGATCACGAATCCGAATGCATACGCGAGCGGATCGGCAGCCTGGGGCAACTCCGACCCATGCGCATGTCCGTGAAAGATTGCGAACGCTCCAACCAGAAGTGCAGCAATCCAGATTGGCGCCCGCAGTGCCAGAGCTATGCATGCGCCGAGCACGACGGCCGAGCCGGCCACTAAAAGATCGACGGCGGGCATCGGGATACCGAGGATTCCAATCGCCCCGCCAATCGCCATGACAGTCGGGAAAACTATCGGAAGGAGCCATATGGCTGGAGTGCCGAGAAAAGCGCCCCACAGCCCCACTGCGACCATGGCGACGAGATGATCGTAGCCAAGTATCGGATGCAGGAAGCCGCTGAGGAACCCGCCTGCGACGCCTTCGCTCGTGTGGGCCTGAGCAGGGACGGCGAGCAATATTAAGCAGCCCGCTAGAACGATTGCGATAACCCAATGCCTGGCCAACATCATTCCGAAGTTTAGCCATTTGAGAGAGCCACGCTCAAGCGTAGCGCTGTTGGGATTCTCGCAGCTGCAAAGGCCGGCGGTGGAGCCGGCGATCAGGTTCACCAGCAAGATCAACGCTCGAATCCGGCCCCCGCCAACGATCATGGCGTGTACCAGATCGGCGACGTATAGCCCCGCTCGGTGATCGTCATCTGCGTGTTCGGCAATGGCTTCGAGCCGAGCCGCTTCACGTCGTATGATGTCCACCGGGGCGTCGGAATCTCGATGACGCGCACGTAGTAGAAGGCACGCGCGGCGGGATCGAACTCGGGGTCCTTCCAGACGTTGATCAACTCCGAGGCGCCGATTGTATTAGTCCACGTAGCATTCTCGACATCCACAGTACTGCCGACCGACGGCAACTTGCCATTCTCGCCCGGCTTGCGGTCACCGCCCCAAACGACGTCGCAAATTTTCTCCTGCGCGTTGCCCTCTTTGTCGACCCAGCCCTTTACGATCTGTATCCGATCGAGGTTGCCGCCGAGCGGGTCCTTCAGCGCGGCTACAAGGAATGTCGGTGCCTTACCCGACGGCGCCGTCTTCAAGTCGCCGCCCATCGGCACGCCCTTGGTGTAACCGACATGGGCGGGCAGCCTCTCCCGTGCATCGGCCTCGGTAAAGTCCCAGCCGCCGAAGAACCGCACCGCCATCCGCGAGCCTGTGGTCGCATACGTTTCCTTGCGCTGCATGGCGTCCCAGATCGCCTCGCGCGTGTTCTCGGTGGCCCAGACGCCTGCATAGCCCGACGAGGAAACCTGCCAGTCCATCAGCTTTACGCCGGTCTTCGGGTTGTCGACGAAGACCTTTGTCATGCGCTCCTGGCTCGGCTCTTGCGGGGTCGTCTTGCCGAAAAAGTTGTCCTCTTCCATCGCCGCGAGACCATTGTGCGCATCGGAGCTTCCGATCATGCCGAATTTGTAGGGATTGGTCCCCAACTGCTGCTCGACGAGCATTCCTGCCTTCAGCGCCGAGCGGGCATACTCGAATGGCAGCATGTCCTTGGTCTTGGCGGCCGAGCCATCGAGGTTTCCAACATCCCAGCGCTCGAAGTTGGCGAATTCGTCATTCGGTGAGAGGAACGGATGAGCCTCGCCGTCACCCTTCGTCTGCGTCGCTTCATACAGCGGCTCCCACCGCGAACGTTGCTCGACATACTCCTTGTCGATCATCTTGCCGGTAAACGACTCGATGATCGGGAACATCCGTCCGTTGCTGAGATTGCCGTTGTGAGCGATGGCCAGCACGCGCCCGCCGGTCTTCTGCTCGTATCCCGCCATCCACTTCCAAAGGTCACGTGGATTGTCGCTGCCCAACGGCTTGGCCGTAATGAATGGCTCGACTTGGCTGGCGCGACGCGCATCGTCGCGGAAGATCACGTTGCGGTGCAAGTTGTTGCCACCGGTATTGGAGGTCCACTCGTAGCCGATGAAGGCCGTGAACTGGCCCGGCTTGTTGAAGTCCTCGGCCGCCTTGATCGTCTGCTGCCAGGCGGTCTGATAGGGCACCGTGCCCGGCACCGGCATGATGGAGGGGTCGATCGTGCCCTTACCGAAACTCGTGATGATGTCGATGGCTGCTTCCGCACCCTGGCCGCCATGGATCATCTTATTCCATTTGCGGCCCTGCTCGCTTTTCATGATCGCCGGGTCGCCGCCGAAGATCAGCGGGAAGAAACCCATGCCGTCCGAGTGATCCGCGACCACAAGGAAATCGAGCGGTCGCGACAGCTTTACCCTTTGACCGGTCGAGGAAACGACTTCCTCGCCACGCGCGAAGCGGTAGGCCTCAACGGGTCCGAGTCTGGCGCCGAAGGCACCTGCGTCCATCGAGTACGAGGTGTGGAGATGGGTATCACCAAACAGCGACCGCGTCGGGAACGTCCGACCGGCGTAGGGCGAATAGGAAGGTTTCTGCGCCACGCGCTCGGCCGACTCCTTACTGAGCGCATTCGCTCCGAGACCTGCAGCATCCTCGGCCATGACACTCGACCAGCCGGAGCCAAGGAAAAAGGTAAGCGCGAGCAAGAATATAGAATCGGCACGGGGCTTCATTCGAACCTCCAAAAAAATTGCTGCACTTGTGCCTGAACCGCTGTCCAGAGTGCCGTCTAAATTCGAAGTATCAGCGAAGAGCGTCCAGAATGCCATGCATTTTCGGCCAGGAGTCAGCCTGTAATGCTCAAGTCCGGCGGCAAGGCTCCATGCACCAAGTCCGGCAGGAGTTGTCTGAAACTGCATAGCGTAGGAAGCCCAATGGCTATTCTATCAAGACCCGAGATCAATGCCCGTTCGAGACTGGGGAAGCGCTTCCGCTTCTCCAGCCGATATCTGCTCTGCTGAGGTGTTAAATGACAATACGACGGCTATTTTCTCTCGTCAGCCTTCCGCTTGTCGCCAGCTTCGCGTGTTCGGCCGCCCTTGCGCAAGGCGGGGCTGAACAGATGGACCGGACGAGATTGCCGATCGCTGATCCAAAGCCGCAGACCTATACGGAAATTGATGCGCGTAAGGTGAAGCCGCCGCCACGCTTGGAGGTTAAGGCACCCAAGGGCGCACCGAACGTCGTGATCGTGCTGATCGATGATCTGGGTTTTGGCGCACCGAGCACGTTTGGCGGTCCAATATCGATGCCGACGCTTGATCAGCTGGCGAACAACGGGCTCAGGTACAATAATTTCCATACGACGGCGCTGTGCTCACCGACACGTGCCGCACTCAAATCGGGCCGCAACCATCACTCCGTCAACATGGCGTTCATCACGGAGCTGGCGACTTCAATGCCGGGCGCCACGGGGCAAGTTCCCAATACGGCAGTCCCGCTTGCAGAGATCCTGCGTCTCAACGGCTATGCCACGGCCCGCGTTCGGCAAGTGGCATGAGACGGCTGCTTGGGAGGCCAGCATTGCTGGTCCGTTCGACCGCTGGCCGACGCGGCAGGGCTTCGACAAATTCTACGGCTTCCTGGGCGGCGAGACCAACCCGTGGGCGCCGTTCATTTATGACGGTGTAGCTCAGGTCGAGTTGCCGAACGATCCCAATTATCACTTCATGACCGACATGACGGACAAGGCACGAGCCTGGATCAAGTATCAAAAGGCTCTCACGCCAGACAAGCCCTCGTTCATATATTTCGCGCCCGGAGCCGTCCACGCTCCGCATCACGTCCCAAAGGAGTGGATCGCGCGCTGGAAGGGCAAGTTCGACCAGGGTTGGGACAAGTTGCGCGAGGCGTCTTTGGCGCGACAAATCGAAATGGGGGTCGTACCCAAGGGCACGAAGCTCGCGCCCAAGCCGCCGGCGATCAAGGACTGGGATGCGCTCACTGAAGACGAGAAGCGTCTGTTCACGCGCCAAGCAGAGGTTTTTGCGGCCTTTACCGAGCAGACCGACTACGAGATCGGTCGCATGCTCAAGGCCTTCAAAGAAGTGGGCGAGGCCGACAACACGCTGGTTATCTATATCGCCGGTGACAACGGAACCAGCGGTGAGGGAGGCCAGTACGGTTTGTTCAACGAGATGACCTACTTCAATGGCGTCCAGGAAACCGTCGCCGACATGCTCAAGAGCGTGGACAAGTGGGGCGGGCCCGAGACTTACCCGCACATGGCGGCAGGTTGGGCCTTGGCGTTGGACTCTCCGTTCGGCTGGATGAAGCAGGTGCCCTCTGACTTTGGCGGCACCCGCAACGGCATGGTCGTGCATTGGCCGAAAGGCATTAAGTCGAAAGGCGGCGTCCGTAGCCAATTCAGCCACGTCATCGACATCGCTCCGACCGTGCTGCAGGCAATTGGTTTGCCAGAGCCTAAGGTGGTTGTTGGCTATTCCTTCGACGATGCCAACGCAAAGGAACGCCATACCACGCAGTACTTTGAGATAGCCGGCAATCGGGCGATCTATGATAAAGGGTGGTTCGCTCGCACCATTCACAAGGCGCCTTGGGAAGACAAGCCGCGTCGCCCACTGCAAGACAACTCGGCTTGGCAGCTTTACGACGTTCGCAAGGATTTCAGCTTGGCTAACGACTTGGCCAAAAAGGACCCAAAGAAGCTTGCGGAGCTACAAGCTCTCTTCTTGAAGGAGGCAAGCAAGTACGGGGCGCTGCCAATGGACGACCGCGTTTTTGAGCGGCTGGATCCTAAGGTCGCGGGCCGCCCGGATATCATGGGCGGGCGGACCAAGCTTACGCTCGCCGAGGGAATGACCGGCATGATGGAAGGCGTCTTCATCAACGTGAAGAATCGATCAATGTCCATCACAGCCGAAATAGAGGTGCCCGCCAGTGGGGCGAACGGGACGGTTCTAGCCCAAGGCGGCCGCTTCGGTGGCTGGTCGCTTTACGTGAAGGATGGTGTGCCTGCCTACGACTACAATTTTCTCGGTCTGCAACGCACGTCCATCAGCGCAACGAAGCCGCTGGCCCCCGGCAAAGCCACGATCCGCTTCGAATTCGCTTACGATGGCGGCGGTCCGGGCAAGGGAGGCAAAGGCACGCTGCTCGTCAACGACGAGAAGGTCGCCGAAGGAACGATCCAGCATACGCAAGCGGGCATCTTCTCGGCTGACGAGACAGCGGATGTCGGCATCGATCTTGGAACCCCGGTCGTCGAAGCAATCGGAGCTGAGGCGAAATCCCGCTTCACGGGGCGCATTCCGAGCGTTACGGTCGAGGTGAAGGCACCGTAGCGCAAAGTCAGGCCGCCGTATGGCAGTGTCGGGCACCTTATACGACAGTGGATGGCGCCGGCCTATCGGTCGATACTGTTCGCCTTTGGCGGGTGGGCTCGATAACTCGTTACGGGACTCGGTCCCGCGGGTCGCTAAGTGCGAAGTGAGTACTGGTGTTCGAGAGGATTCAGATGCACGCGTTGGCCCGTATGTTGCTCGGGGCTATGTGCATCGTATTCACCGCGGCGATCGTTCAATGGGGCGGGATTTCGAGCGCCGCAGATCGCGTAATGGACGGGAGCGCGAGCGGAGCCGCGCCGGCTCACTTCGTCGGTTCTGCAACCTGTTCACGATGCCATGCCGTCGAGCACACGGCATGGGCCGGATCGCACCACCACGCGGCGATGCAACAAGCCAGCGATGAGACGGTCCTCGGCAACTTCAACGGCGCGATCTTCACGAAGGATGGTGTCGAAAGCACCTTCTTCAAGCGAGATGGAAAATTCTGGGTCCGCACCGACGGCCCCGGCGGCAAGCTGGCCGACTTCGAAATCCGGTACACATTCGGCATCAAGCCTCTGCAACAGTATCTAATCGAGGCGCCAGGCGGACGGCTCCAGGCACTCGGAATAGCGTGGGACGCGCGCGCTAAGGCGGTTGGTGGGCAGCGCTGGTATCATCTTTATCCCGACCAAAAACTCAAAGCTGGCGATCCGATGCACTGGACCGGACTCGACCAGAACTGGAATTACCAGTGTGCGTGGTGCCACTCGACTAACTTGCAGAAAAACTATGACGCCGCCAGCAAGACCTATCAAACGACCTGGTCGGAGATCAGCGTCGGCTGCGAAGCCTGTCATGGCCCTGCCTCCAAACATGTGACCTGGGCCACGAGCCCCTTGGGTTCGGATCAATCGGTACGAACCGCCAAGGGGTTTGCGCTCAGCCTTGACGAGCGCCGCAATGCGACTTGGCAAATGGGCCCGCAGGGGCACGCGGTGCGCTCGGTGCCTCGCACGACGTCAAAAGAGATCGACGCGTGCGCTTCTTGTCATGCGCACCGCGAGCAGTTCTCATCCGATCCCGGCGCTGTGCAACGTCTGTTCGACGCTTTTCGGCCGTCACAGCTGGTGTCCAGGCTCTATTATTCCGATGGCCAGCAGCGCGATGAGGTCTACACGTACGGCTCCTTCGCGCAGAGTAAGATGCACGCGTCCGGGGTTACCTGCTCCGACTGCCACGATCCGCACTCAGGCAAATTGCGATTTTCCGGGAACCGCGTCTGTACCCAATGCCATGAGCAGGAAAAATACGATGTGTCGGTGCATCACCGTCATCCGCTCGCGAGCAACGGTTCGCAGTGCGCTGCGTGTCATATGCCCACTTCGACCTACATGGGCGTGGACGAGCGGCACGACCACTCGATGCGCATTCCCCGCCCAGATCGGTCCGTCTTGCTGGGTACTCCCAATGCCTGCAACGCATGTCACAAGGATCAGCCGGTCACGTGGGCGCGCGATGCAGTTAAGAGCTGGTATCCATCGCTCAAGGCCGGCGCTCAGGATTTTGCCGAGGCCTTCGATCTCGGAGACCGCCAAGCCCCCGGGGCTCAAGCGGCCTTACTCGAGATTGCGATGGCAAACTCAAGTTCTCCCATCGCGCGCGCGAGCGCGATCTCGCGGTTAGAACGATTTCCCTCACCCGAGATTCTCAGGATTGCCGGCCGACACCTGAGGGACGACGACTCTGTGGTGCGTGCCGCAGCGATCCCCGTCTTGGCAAGTGCGGACGCTGCGACCCAGCGCTCCCTCCTCATTCCGCTCCTCCGTGATGCCTCGCGGCTAGTGCGCATGGATGCGGCGCGATCACTTGTTGGAGAAGCGGAAATAGGTCTTGAGGGCGAGGATCGCACGGCGTTCGACAAGGCGCTCGCCGAATACGTCGAGGGTCAGCTCTTCAATGCCGAGCGTCCCGAGGCCCATTCTAACCTGGGCAGTCTCTACTTGGAGCAGGGCAAGCTGGACCAGGGACGGACGGCTTTTCGAACGGCAATCGACGTCGATCCAACGTTCATGCCGGCGGCCGTTTTGCTCGCAGATCTTGAACGCACAGCTGGAGACGAATTGGCGGCGGAAGCTGTCTTGCTCGCGGCTCTCGACCGCAATCCGAACTCCGGGCCGGTCCAGCACGCCCTCGGTTTCAGCCTGATCCGCCGGCAACGCCTCGACGAGGCGATAAGCTACCTGACCAAGGCAGCGGAAAACGAGCCAGGCGACCCGCGCTTCGTTTACGTGCTTGCCGTGGCTCTACGCCAGACGGGCAAGCGGGCCGAGGCGATGCAACTCTTGAAAAGCATACGCGCGCGCCACCCATACGACCGCGAGGTTCTTGTGGCACTGGTGTCTTACGAGATCGAAGCCCAGGACTTCTCATCGGCGTTCGATGGCACGAAGTTGTTGACTGAACTCGAGCCGAACCGCCTCGATTTCAAACAGCTACTGGCGCAGCTGCAGAAGCGCTTACGATAATCCTTTGCAGCAGCGTCCCAGACAACGGCCGTCAATTGGCTATCTGGGCGGAGTGGCGAAAATTGAATCAGCACAACCGGCCGAGATACGTGTCACTCGCGAAGTCGAACAGGAAAATGTCGACCTGATGGTGAGCCACGCCTGGGCCAGCAGCCGGGGCGACTTGGGACACGGCTTGATTGCGCGCCCGACCGAGATCACTAAGACAAGCTAAGTCTGTGATCCAGACCGCAAGATCGACATCCTTGCACTCGTGCAACTGCTCGATTCCGAGGCGCCTGTAGGGTTGGAAGCGCGGGACCTCGCGTGTCAAAGGCCGAGCAACGCTGCCGAATAGCGCCACGCGTTGGCACCTCGCCGAACGGGACGAACCTTGAGGTCACGGCGTCAGCAGCGGCCCGGAAGGACTGTTGACGCTGCAGCTGGCAGCGATTCCGCTCGGCGATCTCGCATTCTAACGGCCGGTGCGCCATGTGGACGATCCATTCTCCCCCGTCCCGGCTGCCGGCAAAAGAGTTTCGTCAGCCTAGCTGCGCGGGCGTGCCGAGGATAGCGCCGACGGAACAGCGTTCCACGCGGGGTTGGGAGCCGCCAGTGCCCTGTGGCTAACATCGCTTACGTGGCGTCCGCTCATTGGAGTCCAGCCGCCGTCCTACATTGCGAATCCCAACACGGATCATTGGAAGGGGCCGATGACCGCTTCCTCCGCATAACGGCCTTGCACCATATTAACACTCCACCTCAGCCCCACAGACATGTGTGGCCCACGCATTCATCAACGGCCTGCGTTCTTCAAAAAACTGGGTCCGCAGATAGGCTGCCCGTACCTTTTCAGGCACCTTGTGAGCCAGAGCGGCTTCGCTAACCTCATCGTGCGCGACGTCATTTAGGATGAACGCCTGACGACAACTAGGATGACAGGTTGGGATGGCGAGTGATTCGCTTGTGCCCCCCGCGGGGGGCACAAGCGAATGTCAGGTCGCCACATCACCGATCTGCAGGTCGGGCGGTAC
>JAHJQI010000149.1 GCA_018819265.1 Alphaproteobacteria bacterium | reverse complement strand
GTAGATCTGTCCGTCAAACTCGGTTTTCCCGAGACTCAAACCAAACCGGTAGTTCATGGCACACGACACGGCGAGTAGTACGCCGGCAGCCAGAACCCCTAATACGCCCAGAGCATGTCTCATTGCCCTCTCCCTCAGAAGGGCTGGAATTACGCAACCGGCCCAGCCTGTGCACTAATCCTGCCGAGAGGCGGACAGGGTTCCAACAGACGCAGAACAGCTTCGTGTTTGATCGACAGACATCAAACCCTCGTGAGCGTCCGGCTCCATCCCCAAATGGCATCCGGCAAAGGAAGGTGTGTGATCAAAACGACGCAGCATGTTGGCTAGCCCGCCAGCCGTTCCGATATCCACAGGGTCAAGCGCCGCTTGCTTTTCCGTCTGTGGACAATTCGCCGGGCTGTGCAGGCTGTCGCAAAAATTACGCAGGACAGATCCCTCTCTAACCCGGACGTTATGCGATTCGTCTCTAAACGTTAAGAGAATCAGCCGGGTAGAAAAGTGAGGTGGCTCCTCGATACTGATGACGGTCGTCGGCGGCGGGTCGCCAAGGACGTGCATCGAGCGAGTTTCCCACTGCGTATGTGAGCAGTTATCCACAAAGTCTCGTGGCTTTGTTCGCAGCGGGCGCAAGATGATGTGTGTGGCCGATGCGCATGCGGAGCGGTGACCGGGATGCATCTGTTCGCCTCCGGCGGTCTGAATTCGTTGCCCTTGTGCACCGCGGCCAGATGCATGGAGACGATTTGGAACGAAATCGTTCGACTAACGGTTGTATCGACGGTTGCCGAGCAGCAGCGTTCGCGTTAAGGTTCTCGGCACACGGAGGCTTTTGGTTTTTTCCGCAATGCGGTTAGACAAACGGGCGACATCGTTTGCCGCTAAGTTGTGAAATTAGCAGTTCAGTTTGGCGCTGGAGTTAAATCGTGCGGACGCCGGTAAGTTGTTGCGCAGGCACAGGGATTTGAGTGTTATGCGGAGTTTGACGGGTTTATTGCTTATGCTGACCGGTATCGCGGTCGGCGCTCATGCCTACTATCCCGACACCATCGAGAAGCACGTGCATATCGCACAGCTGGCGCGCGTGCTGACACCGGCAGCCCCCTATGCCGCGCCGGCCCGGGAGGCGAACGAGGCAACGGGACGCTCGTTCTCGCCGGGCCACCGCTTAAACACCCCAGGGCCGGTCGAGGTTGCGGCGAACGTTCGGACGATCGAAGAGCCCACTTCGCCGTTTCTCAATACCTCTCCAAGGCTAGTCCGGTCGAACGGCTGGAATGCCACCGTTGTGCACACCGCCGGTGTGCCCGACAGCCAGGCCCGTCCGATGACCGACGCCGAGCGCTGGCGGCTGGTGCGCGACATCCAGAGCGAACTGCGCCGGGCCGGATGCTACTGGGGCAAGCTCGATGGATCCTGGGGTGCGGGGTCGAAGTACTCGGTCCAGGAATTCCTGCTGCAGGTCAACGCGTCCCTGCCGACCACATCTCCCGAGCCGATCATGCTGACGTTGCTGCAATCGCATCCGGGTACGGTTTGCGGTAAGAAGTGCGAGGACGGCTACACGAAGTCGGCGAACGGGCTATGCCTGCCTTACGCCATCACGGCAGAGAAGCGGCCGCAACCGGACGACAACGTCGTCACGCCGCCAGCGCGGCTGGTGCGCACCGGCACGGTCGATGGCGTCGACACGGCGCCCGGCGTTGCACAGGCCGCACGTCAGTATCCTGACGGCCGCATGGCCATCGGCGGCCCGATCGACGCTATCGACCCGCGCTATTCGGCACCCGGCGTGGCTTCCGCACCGCCACTGATCGGCGTGGCTCCAAATCCGGTGCAGCTGGCTGCCCCGGTCTACCGCCCAGGCGGCAACAAAAAGAGCAAGGCCGTCAGCCGGCGGAACGCGAGCATGAAATACAGCGCGTCCAGCCAGAAAGCGCGCAGAAAAGCGCTGATCCGCAAGGCCTTCGGGGACGGCTTCGATTGATCGAGCGACTCCCCCCGATGCCTTCGGGCGGCCACTGAACTGCTCAGCGACACGGCTGCCACATAGCGCGCCGTCAATGTTGCTGCGGGGTTGTCATCTGCCTGATCCAATCGATATAGGCCGGCGATCCGCCACTGGCTGCGAAGGTCAAGACAGCCGGCGTATCGTAGGGGTGCCGGCGTTCGACCTCGCGCACGAGGTCATCGACTCGTCCCGCCCGCGTCTTGATGATCATGACTACCTCATCGCTGGTCTCGAGCACGCCTTGCCAACGGTAGAGCGACACCATCCCCGGCAGGATATTGACGCAGGCGGCCAGACCTTGCCCGACCAGTTCACCGCCGACTTGCTTTGCTGATGTGGAGTCGGGAAAGGTCGTGTAGACCAGAACGACGTTGTCATTATCTTGCGGATTATCTCGCACGTTATCTGGCAAGCTATCTGGCAAGTTCTTTGGCACGATCATTGGCCTCCGTTCGAACGGACCCCGGCTGCAACGAAAAGACGACACCTGGACACCATGGATCAGCCGCCGAAAAAGTTCGAGTCCATCAGTTTTGTCGCCTCATCGGTCCCTGAAGCGCGGGCCTCATTGCGGCGGCTGGCGCATCGCTATGGCAATGCCGCACCCGAGCATGCCGACGCGATCGTGGCGCTGGGCGGCGATGGGCTGATGCTGCAGACGATCCATGCGCACATGCACGACCGCATCCCGATCTACGGCATGAATCGCGGCTCGGTCGGGTTTCTGATGAACGAATACAGCGAGGACAACCTCCTGGAGCGGTTGCAGGCGGCGACCGTGACCAAGATTCATCCGCTGGCCATGGTGGCGATCGACCGCAGCGGTGAAGCGCATCGCCGGCTCGCGGTCAACGAGGTCTCGCTGTTCCGCGAACGCTATCAGGCCGCCAAGCTGGCGATCACCGTCGACGGCAAGGCGCGCATGCCCGAACTCGTCTGTGACGGGGCGCTGGTGGCCACGCCGGCCGGCTCGACGGCCTACAATCTTTCGGCGTATGGACCGATCCTGCCGATCAACGCCCCGCTGCTGGCGCTGACGGCCATCAGTCCGTTCCGGCCGCGCAGATGGCGCGGCGCGCTTTTGCCCAACGCGGCCAAGATCAGCTTCGAAGTTCTCGAACCCTTCAAGCGGCCGGTCAGCGCGGCCGGCGATCACTATGAGATCCGCGACGTGATGAAAGTCGATGTCGCGCAGGAGAACGACGTCGAGATCTTCATGATGTTCAACCCCGGCCACGACCTCGACGAGCGGATTCTGCTGGAGCAGTTCCGGAATTGAGGGGGGCCGGGGGGCCGGGGGGCTGGGCGGCGGGGCAGTTAACCTCCGACGGTACTGGCGGCCGGAGGCGTCGGCGTCCCGGTAGGTAGAGACTGGTTGCAGTTCGAGGCCCAGATGACGCGCTAGCGCGTCATCGAAAGGAGGTTCATGACCCATCACCGAAATCGTCCAATCGGCAGGAAATCTCCGCCCGGATTTCAGAAGCGGAACAGTGTGTACCGTTTGGCTAATGTGGCCTCGCGCCATAGTTGACCAACGGTGCGGCAAGGCCGGTGTCAACCATGGCGCGTTGAACGCCAAACTAAGCCCATGATCTCGCTAGCAGGCTGCTGAAAAACCTTCCAGTCGACGCGCGCAAGCGAATATGATTCCAATCGAGGCTCCTGCATGGAGGACTCGATGCGCGGATCAGATACCCAGAACGGCTCGCT
>JAHJQI010000148.1 GCA_018819265.1 Alphaproteobacteria bacterium | reverse complement strand
TGACCCGCACCGTCAAGAAACAGCGTGTCAGGGCGTGATGTCAATTAGCAAAAACGCAACAACGGCATTTTCTGTGTCTATTTTTATTTAGAATAATCCTAAACTAGCTTGTCGATTACTTGGCCCGTTGTATTGGCGCGTGGTATCGAGCGGCGCGCATAAGTCCCCCCTGCCTGCGGATTTTTCCGCCTGTCACGCATTGATCTCAGGCCCGACGAGCCGGGCCAGATTCCGCAGCGATTCCTGCCAGCCGAGATAGCAGGCTTCGACCGGGATGAGTTCGGGTATGCCTTGCTGGACGATGTTAATCTCGGTGCCAACCGAGACCGGCGTGAGATCAACCGTTACCAACATTTCTCCAGCCAGATTCGGATCGTCGAACACGTCCGTGTATTGGAGCCGTTCGCCCGGCTTCAGTTCGCGATATTCGCCGCCGAAGGCGTGGCTTTTTCCCGTCGTGAAGTTGGTGAACGACATCCGGAACGTGCCGCCGACCTTTGCGTCCAGGTGGTGCACCCTGCCCGTGAAGCCGTTCGGCGGCAGCCAGCGCGCCATGGCGTCCGGGTCGATGAAGGCGCGATAGACTTTTTCCGGCTTGGCGGCCAGGACTCGATGAAGTCGAACAGTGTTCGGCATGATAAGGTCTCCTTATGACATCGACTGTTTATGACGTCGACTGGGAACCGACTTCGACGACCGGTGCGAAGCCGCCGAAAATCAGCCGCTTGCCGTCGAATGGCATCGGGTTCTTATTTGGATCCATGCGGGGATCCGCTTTGGAGGGATCGCTCATCATCTCCGTCAATTTCGCCATTGCGGCATCACGCGTCGCCTTGTCCGGCCACTCGATCCAGGAGAAGACTACCGTCTCGTCGTCCTTCGCCTGCACCGCCTTGCGGAAGTCGGTCAGCTTGCCGTCCTTCACATCGTCGCCCCAGCATTCGAGAACGCGCGTCGCACCAAGGTCGATGAACACGCCGTCGCCGAGTTCGGCGTGGTCGATGAATTTCTGCTTGTTTGCCGTTGGCACGGCGATCACGAAACCGTCGATGTAGCTCATGGGTTGTCTCCTTCAGCTCCCTGCAGTCGCCGCTTCCAGCGCCGCTATATCGATCTTGGTCATCGTCAACATGGCTTCGAAGGCGCGCTTGGCCTTGTCGCGGTCGGGGCTGGTCGTCAGTTCGATCAGCCGCCTGGGCGTGATCTGCCAGGAGTAGCCCCAGCGGTCCTTGCACCAGCCGCAGGCGCTTTCGCGGCCGCCGTTGGCGACGATCGCATTCCAATAGCGATCAGTCTCCTCTTGATCCTCGGTCAACACCATGAAGCTGACCGCCTCGTTCGGGGTGAACGTCGGGCCGCCGTTGAGGCCGATGAAGGGACGGCCGAGCACGGTGAACTCGACGGTCAGTTCGGTACCTTGCCGGCCGCCGGGATAATCGGACGCGGCTGCGTTCACGCGATCGACATGGCTGTCGGGAAACGTCGCGGCATAGAACTCCGCCGCCTTCTTTGCTTCGCCGTGGTCGAACCACAGACAGGTTACGAGGTCGGTTCGTTGAGTCATGTTACTCTCCAATGCTGGTGTGGCTCGCGAACAGCAGTTCGACGTAGCGCTTCAAATGATCGATGCTTTCCGCGGCGATCTCTGGGCCACCTTTCGCCTTGGCGAGGATGAAAGCGCCCTGCAACACAGCCTGGGTGTGCAGCGCCAGGCTCCCAGCAGTCCATGCGGGCTTCAAGCCGCGTGCCTTCATGGCAGCCGATATGTCGACCTCGAGCTTTTCGGCATGGCCGCTGATCGAGGCCTCGCATGCCGCGCGGATCGACGGCGCGGAGTCGTAGACCTCCTGCACCATGGTGCCGACGAGGCAGGTGAAGTCCTTCACCTCGCCCTGCAGGATCGCCTTGCGGAATTCGAGATAACCGAGCACGCGGTCAAGCGGGTCGACGTGCTGGTGATAAGGCGCGCCGGCAAAAAACGTTCCCGTCGCCTGCGACCAGTGGTCGGCAGCCGCGACCGCCAGATCGTCCTTCGACTTGAAGTGATGGAAGAAGGCGCCCTTGGTGACGCCCGCAGCCAGACACAGATCGTCGACAGTCGCCGCCGAATATCCCTTGGCCCGGATGACCGAGAACGCCGCCTCCAGGAGCTTTTGCCGGGCTGTGCTGGGTCTCGCCATTATCGAGGTTCCGATCTGATGCGGATCAGGCATACCGACTGGTTGGTATCTTGTCAAGCAGCGCTCTATTCCAGAGCGTGTCGACTTTTGATGGATTCACGACTCACGGGCTCACGGCTAACGGGCACGCGGCAGGGCTCGAAAAAGTCGGTCTTGTCGCATGTTGGAAACGGCATCTCCGCAGCTCAACTTCGGCTTGACATGGGGTAGCAGCACGCCGTCGCGGCGGCAGACCATTTGCCGAATACACGAGATGGTCCTCAATGCTCGACAGATGCCGATGTTTGCCGGTGTCGGGCGGTATTGGCCCGTCGGGTCGATTGCCGTGTGCGCACTCGATCGTGAGGTCCAAGAGCGCACGTTGTATGAACTGCCAACCCGAGAGTTCAAGCTGGTCAACGCGCTTTTAAATCCCGTCAAGGGCAAGCCGTTGGCGCTTCGGGCATACCGATGATCCAGCGCATTGACGCTTGCAGCCCGCCAAAACCCCTCTAGATTGCCGGCCATGAGCATCACCAAAGACGACATTACCGGCGTCCTCTTGGCCGGCGGGCAGTCGCGGCGCATGGGAGGTGGCGACAAGGGCCTGCGCAAAATCGCCGGGCGGCCGATGCTGGCCCACGTCCTCGACGGGTTCGCGCCGCAGGTCGGGCGTGTGGTGCTGAACGCCAACGGCGATCCAACGCGGTTCGCTGAATTCGAGCTGCCGGTGGTGGCGGATTCGGTCACGGGCAACGCCGGGCCGCTGGCCGGCGTTCTCGCAGGGATGCGCTGGTCGGTCGACAATGTCGCGGGCGCCACCCATATCGCGACGGCCTCGACCGACGCGCCGCTGATCCCCGCCGATCTCGTGGCGCGGCTTGCGGATGCGCTTAACGGGCGCGCCGAAAGAATCGCGCTGGCGAAATCCGGCGGATTCATGCATCCGGTCATCGGGCTGTGGCCGGTGGATCTTGCCGATGACCTGGAAGCCGCCCTCAACGATGGCGTTCGCAAGGTGCTGCACTGGACCGACCGGCATGGTACAATTGGCGTCAACTTCGAATTCGTCATGGCAGGGGCCAAGGAGATCGACCCGTTCTTCAACGCCAACACGCCCGAAGAGCTTGAAGAGGCCGCCGCCCTTCTGGCGAAACGCCGCTAATGTAGCTTTTGCACCTGACGTTTGGTTTCGAATCCAGCCGCAAGCGGGTACCAAACGCCAGATGCGCTACACTAGTACCGCCGATCAGAAGTCCCTGTGTCGTATCAGTCAACCGCTTTCAGGGACTTCTGATCGAAAAGCGGTACTAGATTCAATATTCTACTAGTACCCTCTGCTTTCAGAAGTTCGTCAAGGTGGTTGCCGCGAATGA
>JAHJQI010000256.1 GCA_018819265.1 Alphaproteobacteria bacterium | reverse complement strand
GCGCAGCCGCTGGCATCGATGATTTGAGCGCCGGCGGGAGCCTGCAGGCCCTGGCCAACTTCTTTGATGAGGCCATCCTCAATCAAGATGCTGTCGGCTTGCAGGATTGGCGCGCTCACATCGCCGGAAAGCGTGAGACCAATGTTTTTTATTAAGGTGCTGCTCATTAGCGGCCGAACCTCCCTCCTATAAATGAAGACGCCTGGTGTTACCAGCTGGGCGGAGTGACCACCCAAACCACGGTGCAAGGCTTTTTGCCTTCATTGGTCCAAGCGTGGGGCAGGGTGGATGAATAATAAAAGGACGAGCCTTTTTTAACCTGAAAGGTTTCATCGCCCACGGTTAGGGTCAACTCGCCTTCCAAGATCAAACCGAATTCCTCGCCTTGGTGGCTGTAATTTTCGCGGGTGCCGCCGTTTGGTTTTATAACGGTGTAAAATGGTTGCATCTGGCGGTGTTTGACCATGCGCACCATTTGACGGATGTCCGCTTTCCAGCCGGGTAGGCTCACGGTTGCCCACTGGGACGGCTCCAGCACAACCGGGTCGTCGCTGGTCTCATCCAAAAAGAAGTCCACGATCCGCACGTCCAACACTGCCGCTATTCTTTTAAGAGACGCGATGGAAGGCGAGGTCTTGTCATTTTCAACTTGCGAAACATAGGCTGCGGTGCAACCGGCGGCATCGGCCACCTGCTGCAAAGTCATCTCTTTGCTCGCGCGAAATTGTTTGAGTTTGTTGCCCAGTGTTGACATGAAATCTAGTTTCTTTGCGTGAATGTCATAAACTGCTTGACGTGGAGCGACGTTTAACTATAACTTAAAAATTAAACTACCCCTTAAAACTGGCCGGGTCAAGCAGAAAAGAGATACTAAGCGGCTGTCACCTTAAGTTAATGACCCAATGAAGCCGGAGGGCGCTTAAAGCGAATGGAAATCACCAAGGCATGGCAGGCTGGGACCGCGTTGGAAAGCGCGGGCGGCGTGGTTATTGCCGGGCCTTGGTTGGGCTTGGAGTTTCGATTAGCTGATCACTAATAAGGAGGGTTGCAGTGATGAAGAAAAGCTTTTGGCTGGTCTTGTTGGCGGCTGGTCTGCTGTTTAGCCTGATGGCTGGCAGTATGGCAATGGCTGAATCTGGAAAGAAGATGCACCTTAAATTCAGCACCTGGCATCCGCCCATGAGCCGCGAAGTGAAGACCGTTTGGACTCCCATGCTGGAGGAGTTGAAGAAACGCAGCAACGGACGCATTACCTATACTCTTTATGCCGGCGGCGCCCTGGGCAAGGGGCCTGAGCATTTCGACATCGTCAAAAACGGTCTGTCCGACATGGGCTATTTCACCGCCACTTGGACGCCGGGCCGCTTCCCCATGACCGATGTTCTGTCCTTGGCCACCTGGATCGACGGCAAGGATCTTTCCACCGACATCGGCAACAAGATATACGAGAAGGCGCTCAAAGAGGAATTCAAAGGCGTCAAGGTGCTGGAGCTTAACGGATGCATCCAGGCCTTTATCTGGACCACTAAACCGGTCAAGTCCATGGCTGATCTGAAGGGTCTCAAGATCCGTTCGCCCGGCGGCCACCAGACCAATTACATCAAGGCCCTGGGCGCGCAGCCTGTGTTCATGCCCTTGGGCGATGTGTATCTGGCCATGGAGACCGGCACCATCGATGGCCTCGTGACCTGTCCTCCCCTGGTGCTGGCCTTCAAGCTTTTTGAAGTGGCCAAGTACGGCGTCAAGGTAACCTTTGGCTGCGTCTCCGAAGGCGTGATCATGAACCAGAAAGCCTGGGACCGCACGCCCGACGACCTGAAGCCCATTATCGAAGAGGTGGTGGGCAATCCTTTCGCCACCACCCACGGCCTGGACAAAAAGACCTACGCCCAGATGATGAAAGAGATCGAGGCCAAGGGCGTGAAGATCACCACCCTGGATCCGGCCGAGGAAAAGCTTTGGTTCAAGGCCTTCCAGGAGGAGACCCGCAAGTGGGTGGCCGAGTTGGAGAAGAAGGGCAAACCCGCCAAGGAGGCTGTGATCATGTACGGCCAGATCGTGGAAGCCCAAGGCTCCAGCTGCCCGGCCGTTCCGCCCGAGTGGCACGGCACTAAAAAGAAGTAGTCCAGCGATGAGCAGGAGCATGCCCGGCAGAGAGGATATCTTATGAACGCCTATAAAGTTATTAAAGGAGTGATCCAAAAGATCACCAAAGGCGTGGGTTAT
>JAHJQI010000147.1 GCA_018819265.1 Alphaproteobacteria bacterium | reverse complement strand
TGATCAGCAAAACCAGCATCACGTCGACGAATGGCGTGACGTTGATCTCGGCCATCGGCGCATGCCGGCTGGTGCGCCGCCGGCGCCCGGTATTTTGATGCGCTGCCTTGATACTGGCGCCCATGAGGCTCACTCCAAAAGTTGGCTCACCAAGCGGTCAGTCCCGCCCAACACCGGCCTGCCGGGTGTGGCGAGCGAACAGCTAGTGGCCCGTCGCGCCAAAATCGCATCATAGCCGCAACCTCGTCCGATTTTGGCGCCACATCAGGGCCACTAGCAACATCAATGGCTTAGTGAGGCGTTTATCGCGCCTTAGTTGACTCAAACCTCGCCGCGCCATCGTTCAACTAAGGCGCGACGCCTCACTAGCTGCCGCTGTCGATCTGCCGCGACACGATGGCCGCGAACTCATCTGCGAACGCTTCCAGCCGCTGCGAGATCCGTGCAGAATCAGCCGAGAACTTATTGTAGAAGATGACCGCAGGTATGGCAGCCAGAAGACCAAGTGCCGTCGCGAACAGCGCTTCCGCGATACCGGGCGCCACCACCGCGAGGTTTGTGTTTTTGGATACCGCGATCGCCTGGAAGCTCGTCATGATGCCCCACACCGTGCCGAACAGCCCGACGAACGGAGCGGTTGCGCCAACCGTCGCCAGAAACAGAAGCCGCCGCTCGAGCCGCTCCATCTCGCGCGCAATCGTCACGTCCATGACCTTTTCCACACGCAGCTGGATGCCACCCAGCGCCCGCGTATTGCCTTCGACCGAACGCTTCCACTCGCGCATTGCGGCAACGAACAACGCCCCCATTGCAATCGGCTGCGCCCGCGCCAGCGTCGAATAGAGTTCGTCGAGCGATTGGCCCGACCAGAACAGCTGTTCGAACTTGTCGGCTTCCTTGCGCGCCCGCCGGAAAGCGAAAGTCTTCTCGAAAACGATGGCCCACGACCAGACGGATGCCAGCACAAGCCCGATCATGACGAGCTGCACGACGATATGCGCCTGCAGGAACAGTTCGACGAAGGAGAAGCCGGTGGCCGGTGCGGCGCCGAGATTTTCAGTCGTAAGATTGCTTGGATTCATGAAAACAACCGCTCACCTCGCACGTCCGCCGCACCAGAGGAGCGCAATGCCGCCGATCACCTCGGATGATCTGGAGCCACGGCGCAAAGCACCGGGGACCGTCCCTTTGAAGGACCGCCTGTCCGATGCCCAACCCGCCCGCTCCCCAGCTCAATGCTAAGCGGACGGCTCCCCGTACACTCCTCGCTTGTTGCCCTGCAATATGACCAAACAAGGGCTTGGCCCCGTTCCACGCCGCCACTCACCCCTCGAACGCCACCCGGATGGCATCGCTGAGCCGCAGCGGCTTGCCGCCCACCGAAACGAGGACGACGGTGACGTCGGCTTCGAAAATACTGCGGCCGTCCTTCGAGATATCCTGGTTCAGCGTCACCGAGGCGCCGCCGAGGTCCTTCACCCGCGTCTCGACGACGAGCAGATCGTCCATCCGTCCGGGCCGCTTGAAATCGAGCGACATTCGCCGCACCACGAAAGCCGCCGGCTCATTGGAAGCTTCACCCGAGATGAGCTGGCGCGCTTCCACCCCGAGCAGCCGCAGGAAGTCGGTCCGCCCGCGCTCGCAGAACCGGACGTAGGAGGCATGGTAGACGACGCCGCCAGCGTCGGTATCCTCGAAATAGACCCGCACCGGCAGCCGGTGAAATTTGCCGCGCGCATCTTCCCCCATTCGCCCCGCGATATCCGTCCAGTTGCCTTCGTTCAAGCCGCGTCTCCCCCAAGCTCGATGACAACCACTTCCGGCGGCACCCCGAACCGGATCGGCAGGCCCGAGCAGCCAAGTCCCGAGGACACCACGAGATGCCGGTCTTCCTCGACGACATGGCCGTAGACGTAGCGCTGCCCGTAGGCCGACGGCACGGTCGGCGCATAACCGAGTATCCGCACCTGCCCGCCGTGCGTATGACCGCTCACCGTCAGCGCCACCCGTTCGCCCGCCGGACCCAGCTGCGCGAAGATATCCGGCTCGTGCGCCATCATGATCACCGGCGCCGCATCCGTCACTTTCGCCAGCATTCCCTCGACATCGTCGGTGCCGATATAGGACCCGCGCGTTGGCTGGCGGTCGCCGATCATGTAGTAGGCCCACTGGTCGCCGAGCCCGCAAAGCCAGAACGGCGCGCCATCTTTCTTGAGGCGCAACGCCGCATTCTCGTGAACGGTTATGCCGCAACGGTTGAGGGCATCTCCCGCCGGCGTCGAAGGCAGATGCCTGATCTGAACGTCGTCGCTCTCCCACCAGTCGTGATTGCCGAGAACCGCGTGCACACCGAGCGGCGCCTTGAGTTTGGCGAGTTCGCGCGCCCAGTCGTCGTGGTCGACGACCGCGCCGCCGACCCGCCGCGCCCATTTCTGCATCCCCGAACTCGGCACGTAATCGCCGAGCAGCAGGATCGCATCCGCATCGAGTGCGTTGGTCCTCGCCACGATCTGGCGAACGCGCGCCAGCCCCATCCACGGCTCGACGACGTGCAGGTCGGCGATTACCGCCAGTTTCAGGCGCAGCGCCTTCGGCCAGCCACGCGGCGTTACCGAATAGCCTGTCACGCGCAGCCGGTAGGGCTCGGCCAGAGCATACCCACCAAGGCTCGCCCCCGCCGCGCCCAGCGCCAGGATGCCTTTCAGAAATGTCCGCCGTGATATCACGTTCACAAGTGCCTGACTGTTTCGTGCCGCAGAAAAATGCAGACCGCACCCAGATTGGGCACCGGAAACATCAGCATTTTTCCGCAAGAACCCGACCCTCGACCGCACCGCAACCCGAACTGACTTCGCCGCGAAGGCAACGCTCAGGGCAGCCCGGATGCGGTCAATCCAGCGGATCGCCGCCCAGCTTCGGATCGTCGAACAAGGGCAGTTCCAGTGGGACGCTTTTGGGGCCGCCCGACAACCCGAGGTGACGATAGGCTTTCAGCGTTAACACGCGTCCGCGCGGAGTGCGCCCGATAAAGCCCTGCTGCAAGAGGTAGGGTTCGACGATTTCCTCCAGCGCGTCGCGCGGTTCCGACAAGGCCGCCGCCATCGTCTCGATGCCGACCGGCCCGCCTTCATAGTTCTTCGCGATGCATGATAGATACCGGTGATCGAGCGCATCGAGCCCTTCGCTGTCGACCTCCAGCATCCGCAACGCCTTGTCAGCGACCTCTGCCGTGATGCGTTCCGCACCCGCCACCGCGGCAAAGTCGCGTACCCGCCGCAACAGCCGTCCGGCGATCCGTGGCGTTCCGCGTGCCCTCCGGGCGATCTCGTGCGCACCGTCGGGAGCCATCGGCGCTCCGAGCACCCGCGCACCGCGCACGACGACGCGCTCGAGTTCCTCCACCGTGTAGAAATTGAGCCGGATCGGAATCCCGAAGCGGTCGCGCAGCGGCGTCGTCAAAAGCCCGGCCCGCGTCGTCGCCCCCACCAGCGTGAACTTCGCCAGATCGATCCTGACCGAACGCGCCGCCGGGCCCTCTCCGATGATGAGGTCGAGCTGAAAGTCCTCCATCGCCGGATAAAGGATTTCCTCGACCGCCGGATTAAGCCGGTGAATTTCGTCGATGAACAGAACATCGCGATCTTCGAGGTTGGTGAGAAGCGCGGCGAGATCGCCGGCTTTCGAGATCACCGGCCCCGATGTCGCGCGGAACCCGACGCCAAGCTCCTTCGCCATGATCTGCGACAGCGTCGTCTTGCCGAGCCCCGGCGGCCCGGCGAATAGCACATGGTCGAGGGCTTCGCCGCGTGCTTTCGCCGCCTCGATGAAGACCTTGAGGTTGGCGCGCGCCTGTTCCTGGCCTGTGAAATCGTCAAGCGACTGCGGCCGGATCGAGCCTTCGATCTCGTCCGCCTCCCGCCGCTCCGATGTCACCAGACGGTCGTCTTCTGTCATGAGTTGGTGGTGCATGTGTTCGCGGGCGCCGTCAAGTCGGGGCATCGCCACACTCACCCAACGCTATCCCCACGACCGCCATCCCCACCCACCAACGTCTTCCACGCGGTCTCGCCGAAGGCGTGCAAAAAATAACGCGGGGACCCAAGCACGTCTCAATCACACGCTAGCCATCCCGTTGGAACTGACCACCTTCGCCGTATGGAAGAATTATGGAAGAATTCCTTCCCCGGCGACGAACAAATCCTGCAACACTAAGAACCATCGGCTCGCTTAGGTTCCAGCCTTCGCAGGACAGGCTGACGCTGCATCTTGAAGCGGGCATCCCATCGTCGACGTCGCGCGGCCAGCTGGTGGGCACGGACCGGCTTGTAGCCTCCCGGGTAGTGTTTTGTAGGCTTGGCGTTTCGGCGGATCTCGC
>JAHJQI010000146.1 GCA_018819265.1 Alphaproteobacteria bacterium | reverse complement strand
GCCTGGGCCGACAGGCTCCCCGTATTGCAGAACAGGATCACTTTCTTGTCTGTCGGTATCTCGTCGATGCGCGAAAGAACCTCGCGCCACTCGATATGCCGGGCACCGGGAATTGTGCCTTTTGCGAATTGCTCGGCGTCGCGCGTATCGACGAAGACTACGCTTTCGAAGATGTCCTTTGTGATCTGCTGCGGCACAATGATGCCGGCATCATAGGGTGCGAATTCCATATAGCCCTGCATGGCTTCGATGGCGGCATCTTGAGCCGTTACCGGCGATGTCAGAAGAAGGCTGACAAACAGAAGACTGCCGAACTGAGACATCGATCGCATATGAACTTACTCTCTTAGGGTTTTATTACTCGTTGTTTTAAGAAGCCCGGCCACTGTCTGCCACGGCTCCTTGGCGTCTCAGTTGAGAGGAATGACGGCGTAGCCCTGGGCTTGATAGCCGATAAGCGATACCCATGTGTTGCCGACGACGTGGAAGGCAGGCTTGATGCTGGCGTTCTCGACACCAAGCATGGGTGTGCTTATCGAGCAGACCTCTTTCCTGACTCCCGGGCGTTTTGCCAGATCATCCAGAATATTGTTGATCTTCTCATAGGCATCGTAGGATTCGAGCGGTAGATCGTCCCGGTTCGTCCTGATGGCCTTGACCGGCGCACCACGGATTGCCAGCACCATTTGGGGTTCTATTTTCTGAGCTACGAGATCGTAGGTTTCCCGCACGACCGTGAGCAGCACAACCAGGGTTTCGGCCTTCGGCGTCGCTATATCGAACACGACTTTGCCCGTCGTCACCCCTTTGAGAGCAGCGGCGTCGCTAGGTTTGTCCGCCGCTTGAAGCGGTCCTGCGGCAAGCGCGAAAAATACCGCGACCAACATCGACAATCTTCTCCCGGACATTTCTCCCTTTTATCTCGGAACATCGTTTCCGACATATGTTGCGTGCAGCACTTGCGTCCGTTTACTTGGCGACCTCCCGCCGGCCGAGGGAATAGGCGCTGTCACCTTCGCGAAACGGCTGCGTCAGCATGCGGTCGAGGCGTTGCTCGGCTGAGTCGCGTATCTCCTCCACGCCGATCGTCATGCGCTCGTGCCCTGCCGCAGGCTGAGCCCGATATGTGCCGAATAGCCGGTCCCACCACGGTAGGTTGAACCCGAAGTTGGAGTTGGTCTCGCGCACCACGACCGAATGATGCACGCGGTGCATGTCGGGCGTCACGACGAACCAGCGCAGGACGCGGTCGATGGGGGCCGGCAAACGCACGTTCGAGTGATTGAACATGGCGGTCGCATTCAGCAGTACCTCGAAGATCAGGACGGCGACCGCGGGCACGCCGAGTGCGGCGATCACGGTGAGCTTAATGACCATCGACAGGATGATCTCGATTGGGTGAAAGCGTGCCCCTGTCGTCAGGTCGAACTCGAGGTCGGCGTGGTGCATCCGGTGCAGCCGCCAGAGCGCCGGCACGGCGTGGAACAGCACGTGCTGCAGGTAGATGACAAAGTCGAGGATGACGACGGAAGCCACGACGGCGAGCGTATACGGTACCTGCCAGGCGTTGAAGAGACCGAAGCCCTGGGCCTCAGCGAAGAGCGCAAGCCCGACTGCCGTCGTCGGAAACAGGATGCGCACCAGTACCGTGTCGAGGATCACGACACCGAGGTTGCTCGGCCAGCGCGTGGCGCGCCCGATCGTCTGCTTACGGCGCGGGGCAAGTGCTTCCCACAGCGCCATGAACGTGAACACCGACGCGAACGCCGTCAGCCGGATGAAAGGCTCGTAAACAAGAAAGACATCTGACATCGCGCGTATCTCCAGATCAGCGATGAGTTAAAGCTGGTGTCATGACCTGCCGGCTATGTCGTCGCGACGCCGCAGATACTCCTCCCGATCGATCTCACCACGGGCGTAGCGTTCATCGAGGATGTCGAGCGGCGTGCGAGGCGGCGGGGTCGTGCCGGACGTTCCAACGCCGAGCCAGCGCACCACCAGGACAATCACGGCGACCAAAAGGGCGAGCCACGCGATCATGAACAGCGGCCCGAGGAACATGCCGCCCCATCCCGATCCCCAGCCCATCCAGTCGTGCATGCGCCAGGGTCTATCCTGTTGAGCCAAGACCGGCACGGCAGACATCATGAGAACGGTTATGACTGCTAGGGTGATACGGATCATGGCGACCTCGATGCTATTCAGTCTTTCGCGTCCGCATGCACAAGTTGGAGCGCTTGACATCAACTGCACAATATTCAATTATTTGATTGATTGATATACAGCGAGGTTGGACGTGTCAAGTGAGAGCCCGAAACGTCTTTTGTTCCGGCAGTTCGCCGCGGTCGCGAAGGCGGTTGCGCATGAGCACCGCCTTGAGCTTCTGGAGGCACTTGCCCAGGGTGAGCGCAATGTCGAGCTGCTCGCCAACCGCACCGGAATGTCTGTTGCGAACACCTCGCAGCATCTCCAGCAGATGCGGCGCGCCGGCCTGATTGAATCGCGCCGAGAGGGCAAATTCACGTTCTATCGGTTGTCAGATCCCGCCGTGCTCGACCTCCTTGCAGCGCTCACCCGCATCGGTGAGCGTCATGTCGGCGAGGTCGATAAAATCGTAAGGACATACTTCCTGAGCCGCGATGAGCTGGAGCCGGTCTCGCGGTCCGAGCTCCTGGCGCGCATGAAAGACGGCGACGTTCTCGTCATCGACGTGCGGCCCCAGGACGAGTTTGCATCGGGGCATCTGCCGAACGCCATCAATATCCCGCTCGAAGAACTGGAAGCGCAACTCGCCACGCTCGATACGAAGAAAGAGATCGTCGCCTACTGCCGCGGAGCTTACTGCGTACTCTCATTTGACATGGTCGAGCGATTGCGCGCGCGCGGGTTCAAGGCGCGGCGACTTGAAGATGGCTGGCCGGAGTGGCAGGCGGCTGGGCTGCCAGTGGTAGTCTGACGGTCAAGGCAGCAGGGCAGGCAAGTAATCCAGCCCGCCCGCGAGAGGCCTATGGCCATGCCGACCTGGCTGCTGGCGGGCGCCGGCAGGAACTGGCAGAGCGCCAGGAGGTCAGCATATGCCCGTTCTTCGAGCCACTTGCGGCGAACAACGAACTCTTCGCGGACGTAGCCGAGATGCGCCACGGGACCGCCGAACGAAGTCAGGCCAAGGCGGAGGAAGACGAGAAAGACTTCCGCCACGCTTGATTTCAATTGGATCAGCAGGGCGCGCTGGCCAACATCCGCCGGCTCGATCATTCGCATTGAAATGCCGGCATTCAGCCCGAAAGCTTATAAGCTGCGCAATCTGGTCGAGCGCTTCTTCAACAAACTCAAGCACTACCGCGCGATTGCAACGCGATTCTGCCGCGACGACGCAAACTACATGGCATCCGTGACGCTTGCTGCGCTACGCATCTGGTTGAGGTTTAATGAGTCTGTGACCTAGTGTAACGCATCTAACGATTGGTCCCCACTGGCGGCTGGCGTATCGACCAAACGTTATAAGCAAAAGCTACACTAGAATCATATGTTTGCTAGTGTTCCTTATGTTCCGACATTTGCTCTGCACAGTACCGCAAGGGAACCAAATGTCAGAACCGGACATTAGGATGGCAGTAAATACCTGATATGACCAAAGCAAAGAAAAGTTCCGTGGCCTCATCCAGCGCCACCCCGTCGCGTCGTGACGGCGAGGTTCTGTATTGGCTCTTCAAATCCGAGCCCGATGTCTTTTCCTTTGACGACCTCAAGAGAAAAGGAAAGAAAGGCGAGGAATGGAACGGCGTGCGCAACTACCTCGCCCGCAACAACATGCGCGCCATGCGACTGGGCGACCGCGGCTTCTTCTACCACTCCAATATCGGCCTTGAAGTCGTCGGCATTTGCGAAGTCTGCAAGATCGCGCATCCCGATTCCACGACCGATGACGAACGCTGGGAATGCGTCGACGTGCGCGCTGTCTGCGCCCTCCCGAAGCCTGTCAAACTCGCCGACGTCAAGGCCAACCCGAGGCTCCAGAAAATGTCGCTCGTCACCTCGATGCGCCTGTCCGTCCAACCCGTCCTCGCCGAGGAATGGGAAGAAGTTTGCCGCATGGGAGGCCTCGACCCGAAAACGATCCGCAAATGAACACGGCGATGATCGACGGCGCTTCGCGTCCCGGCCGCGACTGGCAAGCCCGGATCCAATTTATTCTCGCCAACACCCGCCTGTTCGCGCCCGGACTCGTGCCCGAGGTCAAGCTGCACCTCGCTGAAGAAAGCCTGCCGATCTGGGAAAAAACCGAAATCGAACTCGATGAGATCAACCTGCCGCCGCCATTCTGGGCGTTTGCCTGGGCCGGCGGCCAGGCCCTGGCGCGCTACATTCTCGACAACCCTGGGCTTGTCTCCGGCAAACGTATTCTCGATCTGGGATCGGGTAGCGGCCTTGTCGCGATAGCTGCCATGCACGCCGGCGCCGCGCGTGCTTGCGCCGCCGACATCGACGCGTATTCGACGGTCGCCGCGTCCTTGAACGCTCTAGCCAACGTCGTCGTGCTCGATGTTTCGGAAACAGATCTGCTCGACACGACACCCGCAAATATTGACGTCGTTCTCGTCGGCGACCTCTTCTACGAGCGCGGTATGTCCGACCGCGTCCTCGCGTTCATGCAGCGGATGGCTTCAGCGGGCGCGCTTGTCCTTGTCGGCGACCCGCGCCGCAGCTATTTCCCCGTCGATCGTTTCGAGACCGTCGCGAACTACGACGTTGCGACCACGCGCGAGTTGGAGGACAACGAGATCAAGCGTGCCGACGTCTGGCGCTTCAAGCCCCGTTGATCCGCGCCGATAATCGGTGCCGGCGCTGGCTCGATTTATCCCCCGGGACTGTGAACTTTCTCCCGAGAGCATCATCCAACCATACGCGTGCTCGCGATCGGATCGTCGGATATCAGAAATATCTGACGACGCCGTGGACGAGGAACGCAGACCCGATCGACAATGCGGCGACGAGGCCCAGAACGAGGCAGGTCCCCAGGATCTCTTTGCGCATCAACGGATGAACCCCGGCAGCGGTGGGGCGCAGCGCCCTGAAGCCGAAGTAGGTGGCTGCGAGCAGCGTAACTCCAGTGATTATTTCCATTTCGGTTGACCTTCGATAGCGCGATACCGGCCCTGCGTCTCCGCTGCCGATCGCGCGTGTTCCCTCTAGAATTGGTGGCGTACGAATTCCGCCGCGACGACGATGAACATCGCTGCCAGAAACCCGCCGGCGAGCATCATGATGCTGGCGTTTGATGCCGGCGTTTGCTCCGCGGGCTCCCGGTCGGCAACTGCCAAGTCGCCGTTCGGCTCTTGTAGTTCGCTTTGCATTGCGCCATCTGTCGCGCGATGGTTTTTCTTCGTCATCACACCACCCGGTTTTGCCGCCAGCCTCGAAAGAGAGCTGGCGGTACGTTGATTTATTCAGGCGTGAGTGGGTTCAGTTTCGCGGGTTGCCGGAAGCAGCACCGACGAAATTTGCCGTCTGGATAGCGTAGCCGTTTTCATCGGCTGAGTACGTCACGGTGACTTGCGATCCAGGAGCGGCTTCGCCGTCGACCTTGACAGTCTTGTCGAGCATGATCGTCGAGTTGTCGCCAAGATGAATGCGCCCGGCGGCGTCGATCGACTTGACGGTCGCCGTAAGTCTTTCGTAGGTGGCTGCGGCGGCGGGGAGGGAAGCCTGGACTGCAATAGCAGCTATAAGCGAGGTGAGGACAAGAGCGCTTTTGCGCATGGGTTTTGGCTCGCGGGAGGGGTGACCGTTTCCGACCGGAGGCAGCTCTAGGACCCACCGCTGGACGACCCGGATTCGACCGGGCAGAGCTAGCCGTTCTCCCGAAAAGCGACCGCCCCTGACGCCGCTATTTGGAGATGGTGCAGAGGTTTGAACATCGCCCAAATCCGCATGCCTGCTACTCCAGGATTGCATGACTTGAAGTCCGCGATGGCCGCTGCCGGTCCATCCGAAGTGGCCCCGGCAAGCCTCTCAGTCGTTGTCGTCTTTCGTTGCGACCACGACTTCGTCATCGTCGATTTCCGCATCCGGATCGAGCAGCGTATCGTCGTCGGCCTCGATCTCATCCTCGTCCTCGACATCCTCGACGTCATCGGCATCGGCCGCGGCCAGCGGCTCGTCGGCGACCGGTTCGGGGGTGGCTTTCTTTTGCGACCAAGGCGCCCGGCGTCCGTTGGAAATCGGTTTTGGTTCACTCAATCGCGGTGCGGCGGCAACGACGGGCACGAAAGTCTCAGAGCAGTTCGGGCAGACGATTGGCGTTCGCGCCAGGTCGTAGAACGGCAGGTCGCATGACAGGCATTTGTGCTTTGTGCCACGTGCGTTTTTAGTCACGGCGGGAAGTTCAATCATGATGGATACTCTCATTTTTGCCGCTCGGCTTTCGGCAAGCGCGGCAAAGGTGAACTGCTAAGCTGTTGAACGAGCGGTTCAGGTTTTGAGCCCGTCACCGAGTGCGAGAGGGCAACCTGCTAGTGTTCCGGCACAGACATTTGCCTCCCCATGAGGCGACCTTGTGAGCAAATGTCTGCGCCATTTGGAACACTAAGTCTTTAATACTAGTGTTGCTTTTGTATTTGACGTTTGCTCGCGACGTGAGCGGCAACTGGGAGGCAAACGTCAAATACGCAACACTAGTCGTCGCCGGTCTTCGCGAACCGCCGGCCGAGGGCACGCACTGCCGCGATCTCCCTGGCCCATTCACGGAAAGGCCGCGCCGGCGTTCCGCCCATCCGCGCACCGGCGGGCACGTCGTCCTTGACGTGTCCCATGCCGGCGATCTGTGCGCCGTCTCCAATTTTCACATGACCCAAAACGCCGGACTGCGCGCCCATGACGACGAAGTCGCCGAGTTCGGCGGATCCGGCGATTCCGCTCTGTGCGACGATGACGCAATGCCGGCCGATGACGACGTTGTGGGCAATCTGCACGAGGTTGTCGATCTTCGTGCCTTCCCCGATCACCGTATCCGACAAGGCCCCGCGATCGATTGTCGTGTTGGCCCCGATCTCGACATCGTCACCGATGACGACGGAGCCGATCTGCGGAATCTTGGCGTGGCCATTGGCGCTCATGGCAAATCCGAAGCCGTCCTGGCCGATCCGCGCGCCCGGGTGGATGATGACGCCGTCGCCGACGATCGCGTGCGTCACGACGGCATCGCTTCCCACGTAGCAATTCGAGCCGAGCACCGAGCGGTATCCGACAACCGCACCTGCAGCCACGATGGTTCCCCTGCCGATCACGGCTTCGCGTCCGACGATGGCGCCCGGTTCGACTATGACGCCTTCTTCGATGCGCGCGCTGGGGTGGACGAGCTGGCCGCATTCCGTGGCTTCGCTATGCGCCGAGCGGCTTCGCAACGCGCCTGGATAGAACAGGCCCATAACCTTTGCGAACGCGAGGTATGGGTCGTCGACCGCCAGTGTGGACAGCTTATCGGGCGCCCTTTTGGCGTCTCGTTTCGCCAGCAGGCACGCGCCTGCTGCCGTTTCGCCGAGCTGGTCTGCGTAGCGGCGGTTGACGAAGAACGTCAAGTCGTCGGAACCGGCATCTTTGAGCGTGCTGACATTGCATATCTGACGTGTAACGTCATGGTCGAGATTGAGCGAAGCACCTACGAGTTCGGCCAGATGCGACACCGAGTAGGGGCCTGATCGTTCAAAAAAGCCCGGATGGCGCATGCATGCTCCTTCAGCTCCGACCGGACCACACAGAGCAGCTCAAACCGAAGTGCGACGGCGGGCGCTGGAATGGGTTCCGGAGTGATTTGCGGTGCTGAGGCATAAAGGAGCAATCGGCACACGCAGCTTCGATCGCCGGTGCGACCTTAGCATCGATCGTCGCCAACCGACACTCGTTTGTAGTGGCCGTTGCCGGCAACGCGCCTTCAACGTTAAGCGTTATGGATCCAGCCGTAACAACGGCCGGCCGACGTCATTCAGGCAGAACGCCTAATTTGCCGCAGTCGCCGCTGTTCGCAGCTGATCTGGAATGCCAGCGCAACGTCGCTCGGAGTTGGCGCCATGAAGGCAGCTGGAAACACCATCGAGATCGCCATCGATGGCATCGGCACCCAGCGGAACACGTTTGCGCAGTAGCCCGGGCAGGATCCCGGCCACCGGCGGTTCATCCAGGACAAGCGCCACGATGACCAACGAAAGTCGTGTGACCCGATCGGTAATTTCAGCATCACGTCGAAGGGTTGATTTTTGAAATTCGTAATTTCACGATAGGTCGTAAGCTGGACGTTCATGCTTTCTAAGCGATTTCTACTTAAAGTTGTTGTTTGTAATTGCAGTCTATTCGGAGATGACAGTGGCTGGCGAACCTTCAATCAATGTTGCCCGCAAGTCCAAAAGCCCGCGACCGGGCCACGGGCGTAGCCGTCCAACGCCCGCCAAGACATCGAACCCGGCTACTGCCTTCCAGGTGTTTTGCGAAACGTTCGAGGATGGGCTCGCCATCATCGACGCCGAGGGACGTTATTCGTTCATCAACGAGCCCTACCGCCTTCTGCACAAGGGAGTCGACGACATGCTGGTCTGCGGCACCCATTATAATGAGGCCCTTGCGGAAGGCCTGGCGCGGCATGTCTGGGAACTGAATGGTCAAAGCGTTGATGGCTGGCTGACCGAGCATTCGCTGACAGCGGGAACGAAACGCAAGGAGAGCTGCATTGCCTTCGCCGACGGGCGCTGGCAGTTGCGCCGTATCACAAGGCATGCCTCCGGCGCATGTGTCGAGATTTGTTCTGACCTGACGAAATGGAAGCAGAAGGAAGACAGCCTCAATAGCGCGCTTGTGCGTGCTGCCGTCGCAGAAGAAGAATCCCGCCATGCCCTGCATTCAGAGGGCATGCGAAAGCATGAGGAAGAGGTGCTGTCACAGCTCAACCACTGGCTGCACTCATGCAAGAAGTTGCCGGAACTGAATTCGGTCGTTGAATCTTTTCTCTCACGTCTCCTGCCGGATTCGCACGGAACGCTTTTCGTCTATAACAACTCGCGCGACGTGCTGGTGCCTGTCTGTTCGTGGAACGACGCACTGCCTCCAGCCGAGATGAAGGCCGATGACTGTTGGGGGCTGCGACAGGGGCGGGCCTACCATTACGGCCGGAACGGCTGGCGATTCTGCTGCGATCATATGCACAAAGGCGAAGTGGCGGGACGCACGGGAGACTATTTCTGCATTCCGATTCTGGCTCACGGTGATACCGCAGGACTTCTACACGTCTGTCCATCGGAGAACTCTTCGGTACCCTCCGATATCAGTCGCCATCGTTTCCGCCTCGCCTGCAAATGCGCCGAGCAAATCAGCCTCGCGATCGCCAACGTAAAACTCAGCCAGGAACTTCGCGACCAGTCGACGCGCGATCCACTGACGCGATTGTTCAACAGGCGCTACTTCGTCGAACGGTGTTCCCGGGAAATCAGCCGGACCAATTCGTCCGGCATCGTCTCTTCGCTGATCTCGATCGATGTCGATCACTTCAAGAAGTTCAACGACAACTTCGGGCACGACGCGGGCGACATCATCCTCAAGGGCTTCGCGAGAGTCCTCATCGACCACTTCCGCGATTCCGACATCGTCTGCAGGATCGGCGGCGAGGAGTTCATCGTGATGTTGCCCAGCGCCCCCGAAAGGGTCGCCGCCATGCGGGCGAACGAGTTGCTGCCGAAGGTGCAGTCGATGAAGGTGCGGTACGGCAACGAGACGCTGCCGAGCATTACGGTTTCGGCCGGTGTCGTGGAGTTTCCAACCGCGGGCGATAACCTCGAGGACGTGCTGAAAGCCGCCGACAAAGCGCTCTATGCTGCCAAGGCGCAAGGGCGAAACCGGACGGTCTGTCACGGCCTGCATTTACTGGCGGCCGCCGATTGTTAGCAGGCGACATCAGCGATTTCGGCACGTCGGTCGGCGTCGGCGCCATGAAGGAAGCCGAAAACACCATCGAGATCGCCATCGATGGCATAGGCACGTTGCGGAACACGTTGGTACAATAGCCGTGGCGGGATCCGGGCCAAGTGGCGGTTCATCCGACAAAAGGAACATCATGGCACTTGAACGGTGTGTGACGGAAATGGGCATGGGCGTCGACGTGCATGGGCGCGATTACACGTCGGCTGCGCGACGAGCGGTGAGCGACGCAATACGCCATTCGAGCCTCAGTCTCTTCTCGGTAATTGGCAAGACGCGGGACGAAATGCGAATTGTTGTCGTGATCGGCGTCCCCGAACCCGACCAGGTCGACCTCGATGCGGTCGGCCGCGAACTCCCTTACGGGCAGGTGACGGTGACTGCGCAAAGAGGCGGACTTGAAGTCCAAAACGCCGACAGCACCGACGCAATCGTTATCGCGAATGCAGCAGTTCTGGTGCATTTCGAAATGCCCTGAGCAGGACCAGAAAAAAGCCTGCCCGAGTTGAGGCGGGGGAGTAGGCGGCAAATGCCGATGGCAAGCCGCAGTGATGCGGTCCAACATGCGACATACACAGACTTGAGAAGCGCGGCCTGTGAATCGGCGCGCAATTTTGACCCCACTCCCAGTCGTCGGATGATGCCCTTCGTGCGTGCGTCGGCGCGAGGGACGGAGGGATGATTACTGTGGACACGATTGCGAGGGTTCGTCGCGCGTACTTCGTGCAGAAGAAACCGATCAAGGCTATTTCGCGCGATCTGCGGCTGGCCCGGAACACGGTGCGCTCGATCGTGCGGCGGAGGAAGAGACAGAGCGCCGGTACGAGCGGCGCGAGCAGCCGTTGCCGCGACTGGGGCCGTTCGTTGCTGCGCTGGATGAGATGCTTGCCGCCAACACGCGGCGTCCGAAGCGGGAGCGCCTGACGTATCAGCGGATGTTCGAGGAACTTCGGTTTGCTGGCTACCGCGGCGGTTACGACAACATCCGCCGCTATGCCCGCGTCTGGGCTGAACGTGAGGGTGCGCGCACGGCGGAAGCCTACGTCCCGCTGAGCTTCGAGTGCGTCGTGATCGATGGCGTGACGACCATGGCGAAGGTGGCGCAGGTTCGGCTCTGCCACAGCCGCATGCTGTTCGTGCGCGCCTATCCTCGCGAAGCCCAAGAGATGGTCTTCGACGCCCACGAGCGGGCGTTCCAGCTCTTCAAGGGGGTGCCAAAGCGCGGCATCTACGACAATATGAAGACGGCTGCGCGCTCCGGGTCATGGCGACCGGTGAATCCGGTTGATGGCGACCACCGTTTCCAGTCGATGGCGACCACCCATTCCGGTCCATGGCGACCAGGGCAACAGGGCGGTGGATTGGCGTGCGGAACGCCGTTGGGTATTC
>JAHJQI010000145.1 GCA_018819265.1 Alphaproteobacteria bacterium | reverse complement strand
GAGAATGATGCCATGTGGTTGCACATGGCATCAGATAACAAACCACCGTTCTGGAACCTCTTCCCCCGGCATTCAAAAAAATTGATTGGCGTAAAAAATATGTTCGAAAAACTCTACCTGTTTTATCTGCGGTATTTGTGATGCCGTTCGGTTTGGCCTATGAACCCAGTATTCGTGACACGGTCTTGTTTTGCCAGCAAAGTATTGTCAACAATGCGTTACGCGTTTGGTGGGCACGATGAGAAGAAGGCGGGGTACCGAGATGAGCAATACCCATAGCCGCACGACGCCGGCCGATGCGCTGGTGCTGTTCGGCGTGACCGGCGACCTTGCCCGCAAGAAGATCTTTCCGGCGCTCTACGCGATGGCCAAGCGCGGCGTCCTCAACGTCCCGGTGGTCGGCGTTGCCACTTCCAGGCTGAGTTCGGCGCAGCTGCGCAAGCGCGCCAGTGATGCCATCAGGAAATCCGGCAGGGTCGATGACAAGCCAGCCCTCGATCGTCTGCTCTCCCTCCTCAGCTACGTGAGTGGCGACTACAATGACCCGGGCACGTTCGAAGCGCTCAAACAGGCGCTGGGCGAAGCCCGGCGTCCAGCGCACTACCTTGCCATCCCGCCCGCGTTGTTCGCGACGGTCATCAAAGGGCTCGGTGCCGCGGGCCTGGCCGAGCAGGCGCGCGTCATTGTCGAAAAGCCGTTCGGACGCGACCTAGCCTCCGCACGGGATCTCAACCGCGTCCTGCGGTCGGTGTTTGCGGAAGACGCGGTCTTTCGCATCGATCACTTCCTCGGCAAGGAGGCGATCATGAATATCCTCTATTTCCGCTTCGCCAATTCGTTCCTTGAGCCGATCTGGAACCGCAACTGCGTGGCCAGCGTGCAGATCACCCTGGCTGAGGATTTCGGCGTGGAGGGTCGCGGCGCGTTTTACGAAAGCGCCGGTTGCCTGCGCGACGTCGTGCAGAACCACCTGTTCCAGATCGTCGCGCTGCTGGCCATGGAGCCGCCGGCCTATCAGGGCTTTGGCGCCGTCCACGCCGAGAAAGCCAAGGTGTTCCAAGCCATGCGCCCCCTGCAGCCCGACGACCTGGTGCGCGGCCAGTACGTCGGTTACCGCAAGGAACCGGGGGTGGCGAAAGATTCCGACGTCGAGACGTTCTGCGCCCTACGGCTCTACATCGATTCGTGGCGTTGGCAGGGGGTGCCGTGGTACCTGCGTTCCGGCAAATGTCTGGCGGCCACAGCGGCCGAGGTCCTGGTGGAGTTAAAGCCACCACCGCAACGGCTGTTCGACGACTCGGCGCCGGTGGACGGGCGGGCTAATTATCTGCGCTTCCGGCTCTCTCCTAACTCCGCCGTCGCCCTGGCCGCGCGCGTCAAGCGCGCAGGGAAGGAGTTCACCGGCGTCCAGCACGAGCTCTTCCTGCTGGACGAGCAGCCGGAAGAGGAATCGCCCTACGAGCGGCTTTTGGGGGAAGCGATGGCCGGTAATGGGGCGCTATTCGCCCGCGAGGAGTGTCTTGAGGCCGCTTGGGCGGTGCTCGATCCTGTCCTGACGAAGCATCATCAGGCCACGCGGTACAAACCCGGCAGTTGGGGGCCTAAAGCAGCGAACGCGCTCATCACGGCAGGCGGCGGCTGGTACAACCCGATGCCGAGAAAGGCGGAAAAATGACAGCGGCGGAGCAACGGGCATTCCTGATGGATATGGACAACATCCTGCTCGACAACGACTGCGTCGCCGCGGATCCCCGGCGCAATTGTTCGTGAAGTCGTGGCAGGCGCTAATGCAGCGCATTGCGCCGAAGAGCGCTACGTGCGCTGACAGCAGGTTGCAGGAGCCGCGCCGATGAGCGCGCGGATCAGCCCGCTGGCAGGCCAGCCCGCCCAGGCCGCACAGCGGGTGGATGTCTCGAAGCTGGTCGACGCCTACTACAGCCGGCGGCCCGACCCCGAAGTACCCTCGCAGCGCGTTGCGTTCGGTACCTCCGGGCATCGCGGCTCGTCGTTCGACGCCAGCTTCAACGAAGCATACGTGCTCGCGATCAGCCAGGCGATCTGCCTGTACCGCCAGGGGCAGGGCATCGACGGGCCGCTGTTCATCGGCATCGACACGCATGCGCTGTCGGTGTCGGCATTCGAGAGCGCCCTGGAGGTGCTGGCCGCCAAAGGTGTCGATGTGATGATTACCAAGGGCGGCGAGGAAAGCGCCGGCGTGTCCTTCAGCCGCATCGACGGAAGCGTTGGACGACTGCCAAGGACGGTATCGTGCCGGCACTGCTGTCGGCGGAGATCATCGCGCGCACCGGGCAACGACGCGCCGATTGGCGGCATCAAGGTGGTCACCGCCAGCGGCTGGTTCGCCGCGCGGCCGTCCGGCACCGAGGATATTTACAAAATTTACGCGGAGAGCTTTCGCAACGAAGAGCACCTGCGCAGCCTGCTGAGCGAGGCGCAGGCCATCGTCGACCGCGCGTTGACGGAGCATTAACGCGCATTGCATATATAAAGGAGTGACCATGCCTGACCCACTCGACCAGCTTTGCATCAACACCGTGCGGTTTCTGTCGCTCGACGCCGTGCAGCAGGCGAACAGCGGGCATCCGGGCATGCCGCTCGGTGCGGCGGCGATGGCCTATGTGTTGTGGACACGCCTGCTCAATCACAATCCGCGCAATCCGCACTGGTTCGATCGCGACCGCTTCGTACTCTCGGCCGGCCACGGCTCGATGTTGCTCTACAGCCTGCTGCACCTGAGCGGCTACGACCTCTCGCTGGACGACATCAAGCAGTTCCGCCAGTGGGGCGGCAAGGCGCCGGGGCATCCCGAGCGCGGGCATACGCCGGGCGTGGAGACCACCACCGGGCCACTTGGGCAGGGCCTCGCCAATGCGGTGGGCATGGCCATTGCCGAGGCGCAACTGGCGGCGCGCTACAACCGCCCAGGATTCGAGGTGATCGACCACGCCACCTATGTGATGGCCGGCGACGGCGACCTGATGGAGGGGGTCGCCTCCGAGGCGGCCTCGCTCGCCGGACATCTCAAACTCGGCAAGCTGACTTGTCTGTACGACGACAACCACGTTACGCTGGCCGCCGGCACCGACATCACCTTCTCGGAGGATCGTGCGCGCCGCTTCGAAGCCTATGGCTGGCATACGGTGTCGGTCGCGGACGGAAACGACCTCGCGGCGATCGACGCCGCGCTGCAGGCCGCGCGCGCGGAGACGGCGCGGCCCTCGCTGATCCTGGTGCGCACCCACATCGGCTATGGTTCGCCCAATAAACAGGACAGTTTCGAGTCTCACGGGTCGCCGCTCGGCGCCGACGAGGTGCACCTGACCAAGCAGAACCTCGGCTGGCCGACCGAGCCGCCGTTCCTGATTCCCGAAGCGGCACTGGCGCATTTTCGTGAGGCGCTGGCGCATGGCGCGCGCGACGAGGCGGCGTGGAATGAGCGCATGGCGGCGTATGCCCAAGCGTTCCCCGAGTTGGCCGAAGAACTGCGGCGCAGCCTGCATGGCGAGCTGCCGCCCGACTGGGACGCGGACATTCCGGTATTTCCCGCCGACGCCAAAGGCATCGCCACGCGGGTCGCCTCGGGCCAGGTGATGAACGCCATCGCGCCGCGGCTGCCAGCGCTGACCGGCGGCTCGGCAGACCTCGATCCGTCCACCCATACCGCGCTCGGGGGGTTCGGTGACTTCAATCCGCCAGCCGGCCAGGATGACGATACCCAGGGCGCCGACAGCGGCGGCTGGAGTTATGCCGGACGCAACCTGCATTTCGGCGTGCGCGAACATGCGATGGGCGCGATCGTCAACGGCCTGGCGGCGCACGGCGCCACCATCCCTTATGGCTCGACCTTCCTGATCTTTTCCGATTATATGCGTCCGCCGCTCCGGCTGGCCGCGCTCATGGGGCTGCACGTCGTGCATGTGTTCACCCATGACAGCATCGCGCTCGGCGAAGACGGCCCCACCCACCAGCCGGTGGAGCAGCTGGCCGCGTTGCGTTCGATTCCGAATCTGACCGTGATCCGCCCCGGCGACGCCAACGAAACCGCAGTCGCCTGGCGGGTCGCGTTGGAGACGCGCGATCGTCCGGTGGTGCTGGTGCTGAGCCGGCAGAACCTGCCCACGCTCGATCGCAGCCGCTATGCGCCGGCCGACGGCCTGCGTCAGGGTGCGTATGTGTTGTCCGATGCGGCGGACGGCAAGCCCGAACTGATCCTGATCGCCAGTGGCTCAGAGGTCGGACTGATCGTGGCCGCGGCGCAACGTCTGCAGGAAGAGGGCGTCGCGTTGCGCCTCGTTTCCATGCCGAGCTGGGAACTGTTTGAGGCTCAATCCCAAGTATACCGCGACGCGGTGTTGCCGCCATCCGTCCCGGCGCGACTCGCGGTCGAGGCCGGGGTGAGCCAGGGCTGGCACCGCTACGTGGGTGACCGCGGCGACGTACTCGGCGTGGATCACTTTGGCGCCTCGGCGCCGGGACCGGTCATGCTGCGCGAATATGGATTCAGTGTGGAGGCTGTGCGCCAACGGGCACTGGCCCTGGTTGAAAAAACGAAGGAGAAACCATGAGCAGCCAAACACGAGTCAGCCATCCTCTATACGGTATGTTACCCACGGACGTCGAGGGATTCGACTCCCTGGCCGAGCTTGCCCTGGATATGCGTTCGTCGTGGAGTCATGGTGCTGACGACGTGTGGCGGCAGTTGGATTCGGATCTCTGGGATCTGACCCAAAATCCCTGGGTCGTCCTGCAGACGGTCTCGCGGGACCGCATCGAGCATGTGTCAGCCGATCCCGCTTTCCGCAAAAACGTTGACGATCTGGTGCAAGCCAGGCGCGATGCGGCGGATGCGCCTGCGTGGTTTCAGCAGGCCTACCCGCAATCGCAGTTAGGCTGTGTTGCGTATTTCAGCATGGAATACATGTTGAGCGAAGCCTTGCCCATTTACTCGGGCGGGCTGGGCAACGT
>JAHJQI010000266.1 GCA_018819265.1 Alphaproteobacteria bacterium | reverse complement strand
TCGAAAGACGGTCTATACCCGCGAGAGTGAACTCCATGGTGCTGGAAACACGCGTCCAGACGCCAAAATCGGGCATGTCGGCTTCGCAGACCCCAAAAATCTATATATCACAACGCACAAACAGGCTTTTTCAGCAGCCTGTTAGAGATGGCAAAATTGCTTTTCTGTATAGCCAAATACGCACGCACCTGCTTTTGGCCGATTTCTCGGGTCGCTACTGTCATCTCGCGTGTTTCATGGAGCGTAGCGTAAATCAGGACAATTCCAGCAACGCTTACCAGGATTCCGATGCCACTCGCCCAGAGAAGCGCCAACGCCCAAGTAGACATATCTTGCTGGGCGTGCAGGTCTGCACGTCCGCGTTCTTGCTCCTGTTCGGCGCTTATTTTCTGCGCAAGACACGCTGCACGGTCGAAATCGGTAGCCAGTCCACGGCATTCAGAACTGCTGTCGCTATCTGCTACTTCGTAGCTGGCGGCTTTTTCGCGGTGCTCTCTTTGGTGCTGGTTATAACTGGTAATTTGCCATAACGCGGCGAGCGTCAGGACAATTATTAGGACTCCAAAGCCAGAGACGATGTGCCTATCGCGCTCAAGCATTGGAGCATGAAAGCAGCCGTAAACTTCCCCCTGCTGAGCTTGTTGCGAATGTTTGCTTCTTTCTCATCAACCCCTATCGCCTCCAGCCTTTCGACTAGCTGACTATAGGTGATTCCCTTCAACTTGAGTTGGGCTTTTAGAAGGTTTGCTGCCTTCTCTTCCCATTCGTTCTTGTCTGCCATGTATCTCTCCTAGTGAGAAATGCACTATAAACGATACATTTGCCCTTGTCTACGATACCAGTATGTACTATATACGATACATACACACTGGAAACGATGACAAATGGCCCAACACTTTCTCCTCTCAGCAGCAGCGCGCACCCTCTCGCTTCGCCAGATCTACAGGGCGGGCGAAGACGCAGCGTATGCCACGTTCTGCACGCTCCGCTGGCCGGAGACGGACGGCGAAGCTGTTTGCCCTGACTGTGGTTGCTTTGAAGTCTACAAGATCACCACGCGCCGCACGTTCAAGTGCAAGGCTTGCTATCGTCAGTTCTCGGTTACGTCCGGCACGATCTTCGCCAGCCGCAAGCTTTCGTTCTGCGATTTGCTCGCTGCGGTCTGCCTGTTCGTGAACGGCTCCAAAGGCCGCTCCGCTATCCAGCTGAGCCGGGAACTGGGCGTCCAGTACAAGACGGCTTGGGTCATGGCTCACAAGCTGCGCGAGTCCATGCAGGACGAATACGAAGGCCAGAAAGTTGCTGGCGAAGTCGAGATTGATGGCGCTTACTTCGGTGGCCACATCCGCCCGGCCAACCACCGCAAGGACCGCGTTGACCGTCGCCGGAAGCGCTATCAGACCGGGACACGCCGCGTTGTCGTAGTCGCCCGCGCTCGCAAGGGCCGGACCCTGACTTTCGTGACCCGCAATGAGGCAGACGGTGTTGATCTGGTTGCCCGCAACGTGACCGCTGGTTCGATCATCTATGCAGACGAAGCCTCGCACTGGGATCACCTGTCACGCGGTTACGCGATGGGTCGGATCAACCACGAGGAAAGCTATTCCAATCTGGACGGCACCCACACAAACGGCGCTGAAAGCTTCTTCTCACGCCTTCGCCGGATGGTTCGCGGCCAGCACCACTTTGTCAGCCCGAAGTACCTGCACCAGTATGCGAACCACGCCGCTTGGCTGGAAGATCATCGCCGCGAGAGCAATGGCGATCTGACGATGCGTCTGGCTGGAAATGCGATGGCCGCGCCTGCCAGCCGGGAGTTTGCCGGGTACTGGCAGCGTACAGCTTAAGGATTGGCCATAACCCTCAGAAAAGATTCGTGGAAAACTGCAATAGGTCACTAGCGCGCAGGACGGAATCCCCCGCCAAATGAAAAAGGCTGGTCCGTGCGGGACCAGCCTTAAACAGTAGCCGCCGGTGCAGGCGGGGTCGTCATGACTGTATGTCTTGTCGTCCGTAACGGGGCAACCCGTCAAGTCTGCATCGGCATCTTTTTGGAAAGGTGTCCGATGAAAGAGGACGACAAAGACCCCGAGATGGGGAAACCTAGTAAGCGTGTCACGCTCTTGATGGCCCGGGAGTTCATTCGCCTCAAAAATGCGGGCTGGCTCCAAAGCCGCATAGCGGCTGAGTTTGACGTGAACCAAGGACGAGTAAGCGAAGTCATCACGGGGCAAGCGTTCCCTGAGGCGCACTTGCCCGCTCCGAAGGGCCTGTTCGACTAATTGAATGGGGCGGGGCAACTCCCGCCCCATTTTTAAGCCTACACCCGCGAGCCGGCGCAAAACGGACTGAGAACACCTTAGCAACATGGAGACTCCCAATCCCCTGCGAACTGTGGCTCAATAGCTTGTCGTCAACCGTCGATCCTGGTGCGAATGTTGAAGGTTAACGGGGTATTAATCGTGGTGGTTACTATTAGGTGCCAATTGTTGGCCTAGACCGACTGTTCGACAACAGGTGATGTATGGAAGCTGCGCTTACATTTTGTATCAAGGCCTTGAAGGAACACCCTGAAAAGCTTCTGCTATTGGCGTGTTTGATTGTGATTCCGATCCTTTACAAATTGGGAATCAACCAATGGCTGTCTTGTTTAGCGCCCTTTGGTATGTATATTACTTTCAGCGTGGTGCAGGTTTCTAATAATATGCACCATGTTCGAATGGGCGAAGTTGAAGTCAGCAGACTTGAAGCGGAAGCCCGTTCGATCAATCGAAAGAGACGTTCAAAAAGGAAGTAACAATGTCCTTCCTGATCAATATGGATTCATTCCCAATTTTCGCGATCTCGCTGCTGAGCACACTATTAGTAGTCATGCTCTTGGCTACTTATCGCAGGCGCTTGCAAATGCGAGAGCATGAGCTCGCCGCAGTAGCTGTGGCTTACGAGTCGTACAACGACGCGCTTTCCCGTTTGGATGGCGATGAACCTTACCTATCGGAAAACCTACAGGGCTTCATAGACTATCTGTCTGATAGCCTTCAGAATGAAGAGTTTGCGGAACAATTCGCAGACCGCTTTTGCATGTCCATCAAGAAGCCTTCGGCTGCCAAAAAGACTTCTGGCATTGCCGAAGAATTGGATGCACTTCGCAAGTTACAGCCTCAGTTGGCAGACAACGTAGAGACTGTTGTGCGCAACGCGGTCGCTATTCTAATGCTAAGATGGAAGGGGCCGGCACAGAAAATTAGGCGAGTCTTAATTGAAACTATGCTTAGTGAGCGCGACCTTAGTGTGGACGTACTCAAAAGTATGCGTGGAAATGGCTGGAACAAGCATGACGACGGCGCTATGGGCGCAACCGCCTAAATAGTCTCCCAAACCAGAGCCCACCCATCGCGCTTACTGGCCCTTATATTCCCCGCCCGCCTATCCGCCCTGAGACACTTCGCAATCCGCATAGTAGCGGCCGCCATATAATTCGCGTCTCTCCCCACATAGACCGTAAGCGTCCGGCGTTGACGCCCTTGACCTGATCAGGCCCTGAAGTTCCAGGGCAGCAGCTCGTGGATTTGGGTGATCTTGTGGTCAGCTATCCGGGACAGGACATCGGAGAGCCAGGCTTGTGGATCCACGTCATTGA
>JAHJQI010000265.1 GCA_018819265.1 Alphaproteobacteria bacterium | reverse complement strand
TGTCGATTCCCGCGGTCATGACTCATCCGTTCTCACGGTCATGACTCAGCCACCCCGAAGCCGGGGTCGTGATTATCACGAAACTGGATTCTGTTGCTAGCGTCGTTTGCTCCTGGTCCTCTTGGGCTTGGGGTTTTTACGGTCAGGGCGCTGACGGTCGCGGTAGCTGTCGCCATCGATGACCACCTGGTAGGCGTTGTGCGCGAGGCGGTCCAGGGCGCTCTGGGCGAGGATCGGATCGTCGAAAAGCGGGATCCACTCCTGCACCTCGCGATTGCTGGTGACGATGGTGGAGGCGCGTCTGTGTCTCTCGATCACGACTTCATAGAAGTCGCTCGACTGCTCGGCGTTGAGGCGCCGTAGGCCGAAGTCGTCGATGATCAGCAGGTCGGGCATGATCAAGGCGCGGAGCGTCTTCTCGGTGGAGTTGTCGGCGCGTGACTGGCGCAGTTGCTTGAGCATCTTGTCCGCGCGCAGGAAGCGCACCTGCTTGCCTGCCCGGCAGGCGGCGTGACCCAGGGCGCCCGCCAGGAATGTCTTGCCGACGCCGACAGGACCCAGGAAGAGCACGTCCTCGCGGCGTTCGAGGAATTCGAGGCTGAAGAGGTCACGCACGCGGTCTCGGTCGAAGGTCACGGGCGCGTCCCAGTCGAATCCCTCAAGGGTTTGCTCCTCCTCGAAGCCTGCGCGATCGATGCGCACCGACAGGGTCTTTCGCTCACGCCGGTCGATCTCGTCCTGGAGGGTGAGCTCCAGGAATTCCATCGGCGCGAGCTTGGCCTTCTTCGCATAGGCTGCCCGGTCCGGCAGGGTGTGCAGGATCCCCGAGAGGCGGAGCCTCTTGAGGACTGCCTTCGTTGAGTTGGGTACTTCGTTCATCGGTCTCTCCTTGTTTCTGGCTGTGATGCGAAAAGCTGTTTGCTGGTCGCGCGAAGCGCAGCGGGAGCTGCGCCACCGGGTCGGGGCTCGCTGAGGTCTCGGGCACGGGCGGTGCGGCGAGCCCCTGCTCGATGATGCGCTGCACCCGCTTGACGTTGATGAGGTCGAAGGCCAGTGCGCGGCGACACGCCTGGTCGGTACGCTCCCAGCCGTACTTGCGTCCGAGGCGCATGAGCTTCTGTGCCTGGCGCAGCTTCGCCCAGGGGAAGTCGCCCGACAGCAAGGCCCGGGTGAAGCCACCGAGGGCTTCGCCGCGCTCTGCGGCTTCGCGAATCATGCGCTCGGGGTCACGCATGGCGTAGGGCGTGACCTCGTCGGGATAGTCCTCGTAGTCGGTCGAGCGCCCGCCTGGCGGCTTGCAGGGGTGGGTCTTGATCAGCGTGCCGTCCGGCTCGTAGATGCGCACCAGGCCGCGGTCACCGCGCACGGTGAGCTTGCGCTTGCCGGGCGGCTTGCGCCGATACAGGTGCACGTAGCGGTGCGGTACCGAGTACAGCGCCTTGCCGAAGCTGATGTGGTGGTCGGGGTGCACCACGCACTCCGCCCAGTCGGGTGTGTCGAAGCGCGCCTGGTCGCCGAGGCCGAGCAGCGCCTCCTGCTCCGTGTTCTCGAAGACCGCCAGCGGTGCCTTGCGCGTCGTGCCGTGCACCCGACCCCCGGCGCGCTTGCGACACCACACGATGGCTTCGCGCTGCACGTGCTCGCGACCGAGCCATTGCTCACCGCGGAAGAAATCTTCACGCACGTAGGGCACGGCGCGCTCCACGTGCGGCTTGCCTTTGGGGTGGCCCGGGACGGCGGCGTCAATGACGAAGCCGCGATAGTCGGCGTACTCCTCGAAGACGCGCTGAAACGTTGGATCGTAGCGGTCGGGCTTGATCACCGCCGCCTTGAGATTGTCCACGATGACCCGCCGGGTGACGCCGCCGAAAAACTCCCAGGCCTCCTCCAGCCCGTCCACGAGGGCGGCCACCGTCTGCGAGTGCGTCACATGCACGTACTGGTGACGGCTGTAGACCAGCGTCACGATCAGCGCGTAGAGCTTGCGACGCCGCCCGGTGTCGGGCTCCGGCACCAGCCCCAGGTAGCCGTAGTCCACCTGGGCGACTTCCCCCGGCGTAGTGTCGGCCATGCGCACCGTCCAGCGACGCTTGTCGGCGAAGCCGCAGTGCTTGACAGCGAAGCGGTGCAGCGAGCTGTAGGGCACGGTGACCCCCAGGCGCTCGAGCAGCCGGTGCACCTTGGTCAGGCGCAGGCCGCGACGCTGCTCGTGCTGCGGAGTGAGCCACGTCTCGATCTGCGCCAGCAGTGGCAGCAGCTTTTGCTCGGCCTCACCCGGCTGGTCACACCGTGGCCCTGGCTTGACCAGCCGGGTGACCTCCGTGGCGAGCACCTCGTCGGGCTCGTGCTCGCCGCGCACCCAGCCCATCTCCTCGGCCAGGTCGATGTAGCGCCGGATGGTCTTACGCCGGTGCCCGGTGGCCCGGTGGATGCCAGCGATGGTCTCCCGGCGACCATACCGCTTGAGGATATTGAGTATTTCCCACATGCCGACCTCGCGATAGACCATGATTCGCACCTCCTGGTGCAAACCATGGCAGCAGTCGGCCTCGGGGGTGAGTCATGATCGCGAGAAACCCGTCCCAGGGGTGGGTAATGATCGCGAGAAACTCGCCGAAGGGTGGGTCAACTCTATGAGAAAACCAGCCCTTCGGACTGAGTCATGATGCCGAGAATAGGTGAGTCATGATTGTGGGAAATGACA
>JAHJQI010000144.1 GCA_018819265.1 Alphaproteobacteria bacterium | reverse complement strand
GTGATGATTCAGAAGGTCGCTACCATCTGCGGCTCGGCCCAGAGCGAACTTCTGAATCTGAATCACACTAGCAACTCTATGATTCTAGTGTCCCTTTTGTCTCCGAAGTTCGCTCGAGTGGTTGCCGCAGAGTGGAGGCGAACTTCGGAGACGGGACACTAGTGTCCCTTCTGATTCCGAAGTTCGCACGCGAGTTCGCGGCAGGGTGGTGGCGAACTTCGCGATTAGCACACTAGCCAACAGAAACCTTATTCCAACCGCCCGAACAAGGATCTAGTGAGGCGTCGCGCCTTAGTTGACCGATGGTGCGGCGAGGTTTGAGTCAACTAAGGCGCGATAAACGCCTCACGAAGCCATTGATGTTGCGAGTGGCCCTGATGTCGCGCCAAAATCGGACGAGGTTGCGGCTATGATGCGATTTTGGCGCAACGGGCCACTAGCCCGCGGCCTGCCGTCGCGTCTCGGTTCTGTTGCGCATCGTCACGAGTTCTTCGGCCGCGGAAGGGTGCAGCGCCATGGTGTTGTCGAAGTCCTCCTTGCGCGCGCCCATGCGCATGGCGATGGCCGCCATCTGCACGATCTCGGCGGCATCGTCGCCGACGACGTGACAGCCGACGATTTTACCGCTCTCGCCATCGACAAGAAGCTTCATCAGCATCTTCTCGTCGCGCCCCGACAGTGTCGCCCGCATCGGCCGGAAGCTCGACTTGTAGATGTCGAGAACCTTGCAGTGTTCGATGGCCAAATGCTCCGGCAAGCCGACGGTACCGATCTCCGGCGTCGAAAATACTGCCGTCGGGATCAGCTGGTGATCGATTCGCCAAGGCTTGCCGCCAAACTGTGTGTCGGCGAAAGCATGCCCCTCACGGATCGCCACCGGCGTCAGGTTGAACCGGTCGCAGACATCGCCGACCGCGAAAATATTGTCGACGCTCGAGCGGCTCTCGCCGTCGACGACAATGCGGCCGTTCCAGCCGCGCTCGACGCCGAGTTCTTCAAGCCCCAGCCCCCTGACGTTCGGCGACCGGCCTATGGCGAACATGATCTGGTCGGCTTCCAGTTGCGCACCGTTGTCGAGATGACCGGCGAGGCCCGACCCGGCCTTCTCGATTCTGGAAAACACATGACCAAGGATTAGGCGGATGCCGCGTTTCCCATACGCTTCGCTCACGGCGTCACGCAGGTCCTCATCGAAACCGCGCAGGATCTTTTCGCCGCGATAGATCAGCGTCGTCTCGGCACCGAGGCCGGCAAAGATGCCGGCAAATTCGACAGCGATATAGCCGCCGCCCGCGATCACGACGCGCTCGGGCAGTTTGTCCAGATGGAACGCTTCATTCGAGGTGATGACGTGCTCGCGGCCTTGGAGCTTGTCGTCAATGTTGGGCGTCCCACCGGTCGCGATCAGGATCTTGTCGGCTGTCACCGTCCGCCCGGATGCGAGCTGCAACGTGTGGCGATCCTGGAACGTCGCCCGCTCGGCGAAGATCGCAACGCCAGCCGTCTCGAGCCCCTTGTGGTAGAGACCTTCGAGCCGCCCGATCTCCTTGTCCTTGGCCGCGATCAGCCCGTTCCAGTCGAATGACGGTTCCTCCAGGCTCCAGCCGAATCCGCGCGCGTCCTCGAACGCGTCCGAGTAGCGCGACGCATAGACCATCAGCTTCTTGGGAACGCAGCCCCGGATCACACAGGTGCCGCCGAATCGGTACTCCTCGGCAATGCCGACCCGCGCGCCATGTCCTGCCGCGATCCGGGCGGCACGCACGCCACCCGAACCGCCCCCGATGACGAAGAGATCGAAATCGTGTCCGGTCATGAAACCGCTTGTCCTTATCCAGGCAGCGCGCAGCGCAGGGCCGCCCGCGCCGCCTCAGTCGTCGTCGCCCTCGTCGACCTCGTCGCGGTTCGCTTCGATCACGCGGACGCCGTCGTCGCCCGCGATGATGGCCACGTCGCAGATGTCGAGGAACAATCCGCTTTCCACGACGCCGGGGATGAACTTCAAGGCATCGTCGAGATCTTCGGCATCATCGATCCGTCCGAAGTCGCAATCGAGGATGTAGTTTCCATTGTCGGTTATGAAGGGCTGCCCCTCTGCCGTCATGCGCAGTTCGAGTTCGCCCTCGCAGCCGCAGTCCGCCGCCAGCGTCTCGATCATGTCCCGCGTCGCGGTCATTCCGAAGGCGACGACTTCGACCGGCAGCTTGAAGGCGCCGAGCGTTTCGACGAACTTGCTGTCGTCGACCATGATCACCACCCGGTCGGAGGCCATCGCCACGATCTTTTCGCGCAGGAGCGCCCCGCCGCCACCTTTGATCATGCGCAACTCTTCATCGATTTCGTCGGCTCCATCGAACGTGATGTCGAGTTCGGGCACTTCCTCGAGCGTCGACAGCGTGATGCCGCGGGCTTCCGCAAGTTTGCGCGTTTCTTCCGAGGTCGGCACGCAGATGACCGACAGCCCGGCCTTGACCCGGACGCCGAGCAGGGCGACGAAGTGCGCCGCCGTCGACCCCGTCCCGAGTCCGATGCGCATGCCCGGCTCAACCATTTCGACAGCGCGCATCGCCGCCGCCTTCTTGTGTTCGTCCGCTGACATGCTGGTTCCTCATGCGTTGAAAAGATGAAGTCCGCCACGACTCGAGCGTGCGAGCCGGCGCGGCCGGGAATGAGCGCGCAGGCTTACTCCAATCCCGGCCGCGGCGCGATGCTCAAAGTCCGCCGATCAGCAAATATTTTTGCTCGACGAACTCCTCGATTCCGTGATGCGAGCCCTCGCGGCCGAGTCCCGACTGCTTGACGCCGCCGAAGGGGGCAAGTTCGCTCGACATGACGCCCTCGTTGATGCCGACCATGCCGAATTCGAGCGCTTCTGCCACCCGCCAGACCCGGCCGATGTCGCGCGCATAGAAATAGGCGGCAAGCCCGAACGGCGTGTCGTTGGCCTGGGCGACGACGTCGGCTTCGTCCTCGAAGCGGAACAGCGGCGCCACCGGCCCGAACGTCTCTTCGCGCGAAACCTTCATGTCCGCGGTCACGCCCGTCAGCACGGTCGGCTCGTAGAACGTACCGCCCAGCGCATGCGGCTTGCCGCCGGTGACCACCTTTGCGCCCTTTGCGACGGCATCGCTGACGTGCTCTTCGACCTTTGCCAACCCATCCGAATTGATCAGCGGGCCGATGGCAACGCCGTCTTCGCGACCATGCCCGACCTTCAGCGCACCGACCTCCGCAGCGAGCTTTCTGGAAAATGCCTCATAGACGCCCGCCTGCACATAGATGCGGTTGGCGCACACGCACGTCTGGCCGGCATTGCGGAATTTCGAAGCCATTGCTCCCGCCACCGCCTTGTCGAGATCGGCATCGTCGAACACGATGAACGGCGCATTGCCGCCGAGTTCCAGCGACACCTTCTTGATGGTGTCGGCGGATTGCCGCATCAGGATGCGCCCGACCTCGGTCGAACCCGTGAACGTAACGACCCGCACCTTCTCGTTCGTTGTCAGTTCCCGGCCGACAGCCGCCGGATTGGATGTCGTGACGATATTGAGAACGCCGGGCGGCACACCTGCTTCTTCGGCGAGCGCGGCCAATGCCAGCGCCGACAGCGGCGTATCTTCGGCGGGCTTGACGACCGCCGTGCAGCCCGCCGCCAATGCAGGCGTGACCTTGCGCGTGATCATCGCATTGGGAAAGTTCCATGGCGTTATGGCTGCCACGACCCCGACCGGCTGCTTGATAACGACGATGCGCGCATCCGCCTTGAAGGTCGGGATCGTTTCGCCGTAGACGCGCTTTGCCTGCTCGGCGAAGAATTCGACGAACCCGGAACCGTACATGATCTCGCCCTTGGCTTCGGCCAGCGGCTTGCCCTGCTCGCAGCTCAGGATCATCGCCAGTTCGTCGGCATGAACTATAATGAGATCGAACCAGCGCCGCAGTATCTGCGCGCGCTCCTTGGCCGTCCGCCGCGACCATTCCGGAAACGCCCGCGACGCGGCCTCGATAGCCGCCCGCGTCTCCGCAACCCCCATGTCGGGCACACGCGCGATCACCTCCCCCGTCGCCTTGTCGGTCACCGCCATCGCCGGTTCGCCGACCCATTGGCCATCGATATAGGCGTGCTGCCTGATGAGTTTCGAAGGCTCTTCACCCATGACGGAATCCTTTCAGATTATGCAGCCGGCCGCTCGCTATTTGGCGCTAGAAGATCAAAGGCTGACTTTGTCAAAGTCATTGTGTAAGGAGCAGACGGCTGCCATTCAAGCAATGCCAACTTCAAAGCTTCGCGACCGGCAGAAAGGTCAGCCATGCAGCCAGACGTAAAGCCGGACATGCACGATATCACACTGGTCTTCGACCTCGACGGTACGCTTGTCGATACCGCCCCTGACCTGGTCGACGCAACAAATCACGCGCTCTCCGGCATCGATCTTGGCCCCGTTCCCGAAGCCGAATTGCGCCGATGGATCAGTTTCGGTGCCCGCCGCATGTTGGAGGAAGCCCTCGCCCATCACGGCGACAACTTGCCCGCAGGTGACGTCGACGACCTGCTGGCGACGTTCCTGACCTATTACGAAGCCAATATCGCGGAGCGCAGCCGTCCCTACGAAGGCGTCGTCGAAGCGCTTGTGACCTTGAAGGACCGTGGCGCCCGCCTTGCAGTCTGCACCAACAAGCGCGAAGCCCTCTCAAGGCAGCTCCTCGACGCGCTCAGCCTGTCGAATTATTTTTCCGCCATCGCCGGCCGCGACACCTTCAAGGTTTACAAGCCGCATCCCGATCACCTCCTCGGCACGATTGAGATGGCCTCAGGCCGTGCTTTGCGGTCCGTCATGATCGGTGACAGCGCCACCGACATCGCCACCGCCAAGGCCGCCCAGATCCCCGTTGTGGCCGTGTCCTTCGGCTACACCGACATTCCCGTCCGCGACCTCGGCGCCGACCGCGTCATCGACTGTCATACGCAATTGATAGCGACGCTCGACGACCTCCTCCAGGAACGGCTCTCCGCCCCTGGAAAATCGGCTTGATACACCGCCTTGCAACTGCGGATTGCAGTTTGATTGGCGCTCAGTTCTGTAACGCCGCCAGCGAATTGAGGCCGTCGAACAGCCACAATTGCCCGACAAACAGCGACGTAATCGGAACGGAGTAACGACAATGATCAAACGCATAATCGCCGCGGCTGCACTGGCACTCACGGCGGCCGGCGCCGCCATCGCCGCCGACGAACCGAAGTCGACCGCGGACTGCATGGAGCAGGTCTTCAATCAGGCAACAGCCGCACAGGACAAGAAGCTGTCCGACGCCAAATCGACAGAGGTCGAAGAGCTTTTGGCGAAGATGGAAGACGCCTGCACGTCCGAAAAGTTTGCCGATGCCGCCAAGGTTAGCGGCGAAATCACTGCCGCAATCGGCAAGTAATCGCCACCCGGCGCCAAGTCGTCGCTGACGCCAAGTCGCCGAGGTTCAGTCGCCGAAGCCAAGAATTCACGGATTGGGCGGCTCCTCCCCGTCCGCCCCGCCGTCGCTGACTTGCAGCCCTGTCAAAGACCTGCAACGTTGCTTGCGCCGATCGAAAATTCGGCTTCACAGGGGGATTGATTTTGATTTTGGGTATCATAGATCGTAAGACATGGTGACCGTTGGGGAATTGTCCTAACGGTCATCTGAGTCTTAAACATTACAATCGCTCAGGAGGAACGACATGATCAGAACGGCTCTCGCACTTGCCATCGGCGCTTCCGTTGCTTTTGCACCGGCCGCCTTCGCCGCGGAAGAAAAGGTTGGAGGCCTTCCGGCGTTGACGACCAAATCGACAAAAGAACTCATCGCGCAGCGCGAGAAGTGGGGTGACAAGCCCGTCAAGACCTACAAGGACTGACACTCGTTCAGCGCCTTTCATTTCCTTCGGCGGCCCGGGCATCAATATCCGGGCCGCTTTATGACAGAGTGGGAAGTAGCGTCAGGCGCTCCGGCTTCACTCCGGCCATCATCTCGCGCTTACCCGCATATCCCGGCCGCTTTTCGATCTCGAAGCCCGCCGCCAGCAGATTGCGTCGCACCCAGCCGGCCGCCGTATAGGTCGCAAAACTCCCCCCCGGAACGGTTCGTTCAAAAACCCTCGCCATCAACTCCGCCTGCCACATGTCCGGGTTCTTTGCCGGCGAAAACCCGTCGAGAAACCAGGCATCCGCCGCCCCATTCCAGCGCGACACTTCCCCACCGGCTTCTCCGACAACGACGCACAGCTGCGTCTGCCGATCCATCTGCCACCGCAGCGTCCGATCGATCCCCTGACCATCGCCTTGTCCTGCCGCCTTCCATCGTTCCAGCAGCGCGCCGGACAGGTCCGCCAACAGCCCCCAGCACGCCAGCGCCCGCGCCATATCGTGCGGGCTGATGGGCAGCATCTCGAACGAAACGAAGCTGAGAACCTGGCCCGGCTGCCGCACAGAATTCCACTGACGCCAGGTCTCCAGGAAGTTGAGTCCCGTCCCGAATCCGAGTTCCGCGATGACGAACCTGTCGCGCTCGACGAAGCGTTCCGGCAACCCGTTGCCGCGAAGAAAAACATGGGCGGCCTCCGCGCGCCCGTCGTGGCGCGAATAGAACGTATCGCCGAACCGTTCGGACATCGGGACATCGCCCGGCTCCCAGGATAGTCTGTGGGGTAGCTCTTCATTCATCGGCAATCGAATCTCCAAACACCCGACAGGCCACGCACCATCAATGCCGCCGCCGCAATCCGACATCGCCAACGCCACCACTCCGGCACTCCCGCGCGCGCCCGATCTTGCCATCATCGGCGGCGGCATTGTCGGGCTGTGGTGCGCCGTGCGCGCCGGCGCGGCAGGCCTGCGTACCGTTCTCCTCGAAAAGGACCGCATAGGGCAAGGCGCCAGCGGCGGTTTTCTCGGCGCCTTGATGCCCCACCAGCCGATCCGGTGGACACCGGAAAAAGCCTTCCAGCTCGATGCGCTGATGTCGCTCGAAACCGAAATCGTCATGCTCCAGGAACGCACCGGCATCGATTGCGGCTATCGCCGCTGCGGTCGCCTCATTCCGACCCGCACCGAAAAGAAGCGTGCCCAGCGCATCGACTGGCAGGCCGCAGCCAGGCAGAACTGGCCGATGGCGTCGCCGGGCGGCACGCTCCTCGAATGGCGTCTGCTCGACGCAACGCCAGATGCGGGCTGGCTCGCCCCGGATGCAGCCCCCCTCGGGTGTGAATTCGATACGCTCAGCGCCCGCGTTTCACCGCGCGCGCTCCTTGCGGCACTTGCCGTCGCCGCCGGCAGCACCGTCGACATTCGCGAACGCAGCCGTGTAGCGCGCCTGCACGATGGCGGCGCCCTTATCGTTCTCGACGACGGTACCGAGTTGACACCGGGCCGCATCATCCTCACGGCCGGTTACGAGACCTTCGACTTTCTGCATGCCTTGGCTGGGCGCCGTCTTGGCCGCGGCGTCAAGGGGCAGGCCGCCTTGATGCATCCGCGCCGGCCTGTCGATCCGGACGCACCGATCCTCTATTTCGGCGGCGTCTACGTCATCGCCCACGACAACGGCCTCATCGCCATCGGCTCGACGTCGGAAAGCGAATTCGCCGACGCCACGGCGACCGACCACCGGCTCGACGACCTCGTCGCCCGTGCCATGACGATCTGCCCGGCGCTCGATGGCGCGGCGCTGCAGGAACGCTGGACCGGCGTACGCCCGAACGCCATTGGCCGCCATCCCATGATTGGTCCGCGGCCCGATTGCCCGCGCATCGTTGTCTGCACCGGCGGCTACAAGATTTCCTTTGGCATCGCACACAGGATGGCCGACGCCGCCCTCGGTTTCGTTACCGACCAGAAAACAGCGCTCCCCTCGCGCTTTGAAATAGCCGCGCATTTGGCCTGCGCGCAGTAAACGGAACCGGGACAAAACTCACTTTCGACCGGCAGCAAAAACCATCGAAGGCCGTCGTCAGCCTTGAAATAACCATTAAGGCATTGTTGCAGCTGAAAAATATTTAGTTCCCAAGATCCATTTCCCGTTTGAGTCAGCCGACGAAGTTTTCCAAGACATTGCGTGTCGAGGGATCGACCGAACATGGAGAGCGTTACTTGGACGGACACCGCTTGCAGAAATCGCGAAATGCGCGGGCAATCGGCTTGCGGCGCGCAATCCACGTCGTGGCGCTGATGACCGCGGCAATCGCGTCATCGGCCGCCGCAGTTGAAACAGCCCCGACCGGACAATGGCTGGGGGCCACGGGCGTCGACAGTCTTCCTGAGATTGTTCGCCTGAAGACGCAGGAAGGCGACCTTCTCCTGCGCTACGAAAACGATCGGAAGTGCCAGGTCCACGCCAGATACGTTACGTTCGAGGATGCGTTCTTCAAGTATCGGATTGGTGACAGCACCTGCCCGCACGCCGCCAATCCGACAGCCGCCATCTGGATACGTCAGCTCGGCGACAAGCTGGAGTATCGCATTGCCCGTAACGCCGACAAAACCACCGCTGAGGTTGGCTATCTCTACAAGGACTGAATGTCCCTAGTACCGCCGATCAGAAGTCCCTGTGTCGTATTAGTCAACCGCTTTCAGGGACTACTGATCGAAAAGCGGTACTAGATTCAATGTTTTACTAGTACCCTCTGCTTTCAGAAGTTCGTCAAGTTGGTTGCCGCGTATGACTCACGAACTTCTGACAGCGGGTACTAGGGACCGAGGCTGCGAACTCATTGGAACGCCGGTCCGTGCGACCACAGCGTCAGCGAAAACCGCTCGCCGCGGCTAACCGGGCTCACGCGATGCAGGACGAAACTCGGCAATAGCAGAGCAGAGCCGATAATCCGTGAGGCCTGCCTGACGACCCCGTCGCAGTTGGTCTCCAGCATGCCGCCTTCGTAGGCTTCGCTCTGCGACAGCTGCACGACCATGGTGAGCTTGCGCCGCGTCGCCACCGGGCCATCGCCGAAATCGACGTGCCAGTCGAAGAACCCGCCGGTATCCGCCTGATACCACGCCACCTGCATGCGCTCGCCGAACTCTTCGAGTACAAATTCGAAGTGGCTCCTGTTGGCTTCGGCGAAGCCGTTGAGCAGCCGGTGGAACACCCAGCCGCAGCCGCCGTCTTCATCGAGCCAGAAGATACGCGAACGGCGCGTATTGTCCGAGCGCAGCCCACCGACCAGCCCCGCCTCAAGCGAAGGACCGTCGCGGGCTGCGGCAATGATTTTCTGGCACTCTGCAGCCGTAAATACGTCAAGGATCTCTAGCGGCGGCAACATGGCGGCATGGTTTCCAAAAGGCGGCGTGGAGGACGGCGGGATGCTTTCGACATCATTTCTAGAACCCGCATTACTCCCAATCACCGCCACCGTCGCGGAAAATCACCCCCCTCGGTTCGTACCGTGTGTCGACCTGACAGCGCCCCCCGCCCGCAACGACCCGCAACCCACGACAAAATGAGTTGTGACGTCGAACCCATCGCAATACCATCCGCTCAAGAAACAACGTGAAAAAAGGCACCGTTGCTAAAAGAAACAACACCAAACGAAGTCGCGGGCGCGACTTATTTTCCAAAAGGAGAATCCCATGGCGAGAATTCTCGGCTTGTTTTTCGCAGGTATCGTTTGCCTGGTAAGCGGTCAGGTTTCAGCCGCCCAACCGCTTGTCGACACCGAATGGGTGAAGGCCAACCTTGGCAAACCGGGCATCGTTTTCCTTGACGTGCGCGACGGCCTCGCCAAGAAATCCAAGGATGACTATCTCAAGGGCCACATCCCCGGTGCGATCTACACCGACTACTTGAAAGACGGCTGGCGCTTCAAGGACGCAGCCGGCACGCCCGGGCAGCTTTCACCCGTCGACAAGCTGGAAAAGCTGATCGGCGGCCTCGGCATCGACAACGACGACCATGTGGTGATCATCCCCAACGGCGGCAGCGCGCTGGAGATGGGCACCGGCACGCGAATCTACTGGACCTTCAAGGTGCTGGGTCACGACAACGTGTCGCTGCTGGATGGCGGGATGATGGACTACACCGCAACCATCGACGAGAAAACGAAAAAACCGGTCAATCCGCTTGAGGAAGGCGAGAAGACCCTGGCGCCGGCAACGTTCAAGGCCAATTTCCGCCCCGAGATGATCGCCTCCAAGGCCGATGTGATCGAAGCCCAGAAGAGCGGCACGACGTTGATCGACAACCGGCCGTCTGATCATTACCTCGGGATCAACAGGCACGCGCTTGCGAAGCGATCCGGCACCATTACCGGTGCGCTCAATCTGCCGGAGAACTGGATCACGGTGAACGGCGGCGGGAAATTCCGGTCGACGTCATCGCTGGATAAGCTCTACGCGGCAGCAAACATCGGGACGTCCGGCAAGCAGATCAACTTCTGCAACACCGGTCATTGGGCTTCGCTCGGCTGGTTTGTCTCACACGAATTGATGGGCAACAGCAAGGCCGTGATGTACGACGGCTCGATGCTCGAATGGTCAGCCGACACGACACTTCCGGTCGACCAGAAGATCGACGCCCAATAGCACTGCCAGGACGCTCAAGGATCGTTGGCCGGCCTGCGTTTTCGCGGCCGGCCGACACCATCTTCAGCCCTTCACGTCAGCCCTTCACTTCAAGCAGTTCGACATCGAAGATGAGCGTCGCGTTCGGCGGGATGACGCCACCGGCGCCACGCTTGCCGTAGCCGAGTTCGGCGGGAATGATGAGCGTGCGCTTGCCGCCGACCTTCATCGACGCAACGCCCTCGTCCCAGCCGCGGATCACCTGGCCGACGCCGATCATGAATTCGAACGGCTCGCCGCGGTCGACCGAACTGTCGAACTTGGCGCCCTTTTCGCCGTCCTTGTAGAGCCAGCCGGTGTAGTGCATCACGCACGTCTGCCCGGTACGCGGGCTTGCGCCCGTACCTTCGACGCTGTCTGTAATCTGCAAGCCCGATGGTGTCGTCATTGTTTCTCCGGCGGCCGCAGCCGTTTGCATGAAGGGGACTGCGACCGCAAGCGCGGTGCAGAGCGCGGTTGCAAGGGCCATGACCATAACGCTACCCATCGCTCGAAAAGCACGCATCTAAAGATCACTCCCTCATTCCAGGTAAGGTGGCAGGCGGGCTGTTTAGCCCGCTTCGGCGCATAAGCGCAATCTGCTTCCTCGCCGCGCCGCGCGCGCGTTCGGGATAAAGCATTCAACACGGGCGGAAAAAAGAAGGAGCCGCCCTCGGTTGAGAACGGCTCCTGTCCTTGTGGCATAACGGATCATGCCGATTTGTTAGCTCAACGTCGGCGCGTCAGCGCTTACGCAAGTTCGATCGTGTCGACGGCGATCTTGCCGCTGCGCTGATCAGCAGCCGTGTTGAAGGACACTTTCTGTCCTTCCGAGAGGCCGTGGATGCCAGCGCGCTCAAGAGCGGTCGCGTGCACGAATACGTCCTTCTGGCCGTTGTCGGGAGCGATAAAGCCGAAGCCTTTTTGATCGTTATAGAATTTTACGGTACCAGTTTCCAAGAAACCATTCCTTCGATTGTGTCATTAGTCCTTGCAGACCAGCGCACGCATGCAGCGCCCGATAAGTCCACGTTTGTCGATTTTGTTAGGGTGTCTGAACGTGCGCCTGAAAAGCTCAAAGCGTCGCGGCCAAGTTTTCCGGCGAAAATCTGTACTGCATGTACGCCTTGCCGGTCGAACTTACAAGGGCGGATGTGAATAAGAGGCGATTTGGCCGCGATTTCATAACTGACGCTGCCGCGCTTCAGTCTTCGAGCATGGTCATTGCTGCCCGTCGCTCGCTCGGTTTCAGCTTGAGAAACAGCGCGCGCGCCGCCTTGATGTCCCGCTCCGACCCGCTCTCGCACGCGGCCTTGAGCGCCACCGCCGTCGGGTGATTGGCCCCGCAGATGAAACCTAGGGCCTGCGCCAGCCGCCCCATTGCCGCCCGGTCGATCGATTTCTCATCCATGCGTGGCTTCCTTGGTGTTCGATTGTCGGCAGCATGCGGAGGCCTCGCGTCCAAACGCGACGCCCACCCACTCACAGCGGAATGTTGTCGTGCTTCTTCCACGGGTTTTCCAGCGTCTTGTTGCGCAGCATGTTGAGCGCGCGGCAGATGCGCTTGCGTGTCATCCGCGGCAGGATGACCTCGTCGATGTAGCCGCGCTCGGCTGCGACGAATGGGTTAGCAAAGCGCGTCTCGTAGTCCTTGATGCGGCCCGCGATTTTTTCCGGTTCGCCAAGTTCCGAGCGGTATATGATCTCGACCGCGCCTTTCGCTCCCATCACCGCGATCTCGGCCGTCGGCCAGGCGTAGTTGACGTCGCCGCGGATGTGCTTCGAACTCATCACGTCGTAGGCCCCGCCGTAGGCCTTGCGCGTGATCACCGTCACCTTCGGCACGGTCGCTTCCGCGTAGGCGAACAGCAGCTTGGCGCCATGCTTGATCAGCCCGCCATACTCCTGCGCCGTGCCCGGCAGGAAGCCCGGCACGTCGACGAACGTCACGATCGGAATATCGAAGCAGTCGCAGAACCGCACGAAGCGGGCAGCCTTGCGCGAGGCATCCGAATCGAGCACCCCCGCCAGCACCATCGGCTGGTTGGCGACGATGCCGATGGTGTGCCCTTCCATGCGCGCGAAGCCGGTCAGGATGTTCTTCGCGAACGCATCCTGGATCTCGTAGAAATCGCCCTCATCGACGACCTTGCCGATGAGTTCGTGCATGTCGTAGGGCGTATTGGGATTGTCCGGGATCAGCGTGTCGAGCGACGTCTCCACGCGGTCGGCCAAATCCATCGTCGGCAGCACCGGCACCCCGTCGGTATTGTTCGACGGCAGGAAGTCCATCAGCCGGCGCATCTGCAGCAGCGCCTCGACGTCGTTGTCGTAGGCCCGGTCCGCAACCGAAGATTTCGACGTATGCACCTTCGCCCCGCCGAGTTCCTCGGCTGTCACCGTCTCATTGGTCACCGTCTTCACGACATCGGGGCCGGTGACGAACATGTAGCTCGTGTCGCGCACCATGAAGATGAAGTCGGTCATCGCCGGCGAGTAGACGTCGCCGCCCGCGCAAGGTCCCATGATCACCGAGATCTGCGGAATGACGCCCGACGACATGACGTTGCGCTGGAACACTTCGCCATAGCCGCCAAGCGCGTCGACGCCCTCCTGGATGCGCGCCCCGCCGGCATCGAACAGCCCGACGATCGGCGCCCGGTTCTTCAGCGCCATGTCCTGGATCTTGGTGATCTTCCTGGCATGCGTCTCCGACAATGAGCCGCCGAAAACCGTGAAGTCCTTGGCAAACACGTAGACGACACGCCCATTGATGGTGCCCCATCCCGTCACCACTCCGTCACCCGAGATTTTAGATTTCTCCATGCCGAACTCGGTGCAGCGGTGCTCGACGTACATGTCGAACTCCTCGAACGATCCCTCGTCCATCAGAAGATCGATGCGTTCGCGCGCCGTCAGCTTGCCGCGCGCATGTTGGGCATCGATACGTTTCTGACCGCCGCCGAGGCGGGCGTTGGCGCGGCGTTGTTCGAGTTCGGCGATCACGGGTTTCATGGCAAGCGCCCCTGTTGGTCTTGTTTTTCGAGAAAGTGGCGTGGGGGGAAGGTAGCCAGATGAAATAGCACGCCTCTGCTGCAGCGCAAACGCAACGTTGGGAGAGGCGCGCCGGGCGCCATCCGATCTGACGGAATGGCCGAGACCGATTCCCGGATCGGATGAAGTTGCTCTGGAATATACCGAATGTTTAACCTAAACCTTCAAACGCCTGGATAATGCATCCGGCAGAACCTCGATCGTCTCGACGCCGAGCATGTTGTCGGGACACAAAAGCGCGTTCATCTCTGCAAGACCCGGCAACGTCGCGTTAAGGAACCGGTCGAGCGGAATCTCGCTGACGACCATTTCTTCCCAGGGTCCCTCGAGGCGCATTTCGGCCCGCTCGCGCACCGACCAGCAAGGCAACACCTGCCGGCCGGGCTTGATCTTCGAGACCATCATCGACGGCCCGTACATCCCCGAGACGACGAAGATCTTGCCTGACCCGACGACGCGCTCGACAAATGCCGTCACGATCCCCCTGCGCAGGCTTACCGTCAGATCGAGCGGCTCGAGTTCGGGCTCGTCTGGACCATCCGACCAGTCGGTACCGACGCGGCGGTCATGCTGATCGAGCGCCGGCAGTAGCGACGTCAGGACCTCGCCGAGCGGCAGTTCCTTGATACGGGGATTTTCCGCGATGCAGCCCGCCCATTTTTCCGCTTGCGCGCGCTCCGACCACAGGAAGGTGACCTCCCGGCCATCCTTGAACCGCGACGGCGCCCGCGCCAGCCCGGTCTCTCCGGCAACCGCAAACACCGTCATCGTTTCGGCAACGCGCCGAACGAACTGGTCCTGCGAAGAATCTGCGGCGGCTTCAGTGGAGGCGTCAAGCATTGCCTGCATGTTCCGGATCAATTGCGGTTGAACCGGAAGTCTAGCGCCAAGGGCGTTAACGTCATCTTAGGAAGGCATGATCACAAGCGCGATCTGCGCTCAGACCAGCGCCCACATGCGACGCGCAGCCCAGAACTCCGCCCAGCGCTTTTCCCGCCGCTCGGCTGCTTCCTCGTCGGCGCCCCACTGCGCGATCTGGAAGTCTTCATCGACATGCGCCGCGTCCCAGGCCGCTTCCGCCGACAGCACGCCGCGCGCGTGCGCCAGCGCCAGCAGCGCCGAGCCGGTCAGCGTCGTCATCACGTGCAGGGCGCACAGCTTCAGCGCGTCGACGTCGCGTAGCTCCGCCGCGAACGCATCAAGCGTGGCTTGCGGCTGCTCGACCGGCATCACGCCTTGCGCCAGGATGAACCTGGCACCGAAAGCATCACGCGCCCACTCAATCACCGGATCCCAGGCCACCGCCTGCATTGCCACGAGATCGTCGGGCGCCTCGGCGCGGTAGCAGAGGAGGTCCGAACCGGCGAACGCCACGATATCGGCGGCGACTTCGGCTTCACGCCCGCGCACGCCGTCGATCGCCGAATTGACGATCTTTGTCAGCGGCATCGTCGCCGGGTCGATCCGCCCGACTTGCGCGCGCCACTCTTCGGCAAGCGCTTCGGCGAGCCTCTGCGAGGGCACTGCGACAAGCGCCTTGCCGGGCGTTCTCACCGCGCGGGCGTCAAGCAGAAGCTGCCACTCGCAAACCTCATCGCCGCCGGAACGTTCCGCGACCCTCACGGTCTTGTAAAAACGCTTCGGCAGCTGGCGGGCGTCCTTCCTGCCGTTCTCTTCAGTCTCGCTCACGCCGCAACTCCGCCGCCTGCGCGCAACACGCGATCGATCGCTTCAGGCAGCGTCGCATAATCGGAGACGATCGCCCTGGCGCCTGCAGCTTCCAGCATCGCGCGCGGATGATAGCCCCAGCCGACGCCCAGCCCGGCGACATCGGCCGCGCACGCCATCTCGATGTCGTAGGTCGTATCGCCGATCATGACCGTTTGAAATGCTTGCGTGCCGCACTCGATCATGGCCCGTTCGATCATCGAAGGGTGCGGCTTCGAGGGGTGGTCGTCGGCGGTCTGGATCGTCACGAAAAACTTTGCCAGCCCTTCCCGCTCGAACAGCGCTTCGACGCCGCGCAGCGATTTGCCGGTCGCAATTCCAAGAAGATAGTCCTCACGCCCGGCAAGTGCCGCGATCGTTTCCGCCGCCCCCGGGAACAGCGGTTCATGGTGATGCGGCTGTTGGCGAAGGTCCGCGAACGCCTGCTTGTAGGATTGCGAAACCGGCAGCGCCACATCCCCGCAGTCCGCTGGCAGCAGCCGCTGCACCGCCTCGACGAGCGACAGCCCGACAACGCCGATCACGTCGCTGCGCGCCGGCTGCGCCAGGCCATGGTCGTCGAACGCCATCGACATCGCCGTGGCGATGGCGTGCTGGCTGTCGACGATTGTGCCGTCGCAATCGAAAATGATCAGCTTCATGTCTTCATACTATCACTTGGCAGTAGCCCGGCGCTGGGGGCCCTTCACACACCTGGAACGTGCTCCTATTCCCTGGCCTCGAACTTTTCCGGATCGAGCCCCAATAGTTCCCAGGTCCGCAGCATGTGCGCCGGCAGCGGCGCTGTGACGTCGAGTTTTTTACCCGGCTCGAATGGATGCGGCAGGATCAGCCGGCGTGAATGCAGATGCAGTTTGTTTTCCATGTTCTCGGCCGGCAGGTTGATATGCCCCTCATATTTGTCGTCACCGGCAATCGGATGCCCGATGATCGACATATGCGCGCGCAGCTGATGCTGGCGGCCGGTCACCGGCTTCAGCGAAACCCACGCCGCCTTCTGCCCGAGGCGCTCGATGACCGAGTAGTGCGTCGTTGCATGCATGGCTTCCTTCTGCTCGCCGGGAAGCGACTTGCGTATGCGGTCGCCGTCTGGGCCCGATGCCTTGACGAGGGCCGCCTCGATTTTGCCCTGCGGCGGCTTCGGCACGCCCGAGACCAGCGCCCAGTAGGTCTTGGCGGCCGATCGCGTGCGGAAGATGTTGCCGAGTTTGGCGGCCGCATTCCTCGTCTTGGCTACCAGCAGCACGCCGGTCGTATCCTTGTCGAGGCGATGCACCAGGCGCGGCCGGTCGCCGAAGCGGTCGGCCATGCCTTCGAGAATGCCGTCGATGTGCCGCTTCATGTTCGTGCCGCCCTGCACCGCCAGCCCGAACGGCTTGTTGAGAACGAACAGATGGTCGTCCTCATAGAGGATCATGTCCTCGATCAGCGTCCGGTCGGCCTTCGACAGCCCCGGCGGCGGCTTCACCGACGGCGCCGCCTTCGGCGGATCGCGCACCACCTTCGGCACGCGGATCTGCGCTCCCGTTTCGACCCGGGCGTTGGCGAGGACCCGCTTTGAATCGACGCGGACCTGGCCTGAGCGCAGCAGCTTCTGCAGGTAGCCGTAGGTGACGTAGGGGAAATGGATCTTGAACCAGCGGTCGAGCCGCAGCCCGTCTTCGTCCGCCTGCACCTCGATCGTCTCGACCGGATCGCTCATGCCAGCACCTGCCGTGCGATCGCCATCCCGGCATAGATCGCCGCAAGCGACAGCGTCACCGAGGAAATCACGTAGATCGCGGCCAGCACCTTTTCATTTCGCGCCATCAGCGTCACGAAGTCGAGCGAGAACGCCGAGAACGTCGTGAACCCGCCAAGGATTCCCGTCGCCACGAAGACGCGCAACTCCGGCGAGGCGGAATATTTCAGCGCCAGCACTTCAATGAACGCACCCATCAGGAACGATCCAACGATGTTGACGAAAAGCGTGGGCCACGGAAACCCGGCCGTAACCCCGATGAGCCGAGCGAACCCGGCCCCGACCAGAAAGCGCGCTCCGGCGCCCACGGCCCCGCCCGCGCACGCAAGCAGCAGATGATTCATGTCTCTCGATCCAGAAAACGAAGAAGCCCGCTTCTATAGAGCACGCCGGCAGTGCCCGCAAACACCGCCCGCCAAACCGGTCAACGCGTCGCAATAGCTCATTGGCTGATCTCGACTCGACGCAAGCGCTCAGACGGCCTCGTCGTCCTCCTCGAACTTCCCTCCGACCATCCAGCCGATGACGAAGCCGACAATGAGCGCAAACGCACTCGTGGCCAGGAACACGGCATCCTCCAGGTTGGACACCTGATCGGGACTTTCAAACGTAAAAAGATTGACGACGAAGGAAGACAGCGGTGCACTGATGGTCAGCGTCGCCGCCAGTGCCGCAGCCGCCCCAAGGACCATTGCCAATAGATACCGCATCGAAAAATCTCCCCGCATTCCCGGAGCAGTTGACGAGCCTATTTGACTTCCCAGAACCAGATTTCCCCCGCCTCGGCGTAATTCGAATAGTAGCCGAGCCACGAGAACCACTCCATCAGGCACTTGGCGCTGGAGCGGTAGCCATTCCACACGTCGATATGATCGCCAGTCGGACTGCCCGGGCTATCGGTCGAACGATGCCAGTAGTCCTTGATGAATATGACCCCGGTCCGCCCGAACAGGGTCGGATAGAATTTCGCAACCTCTTCGCCGCTGATCTTCTGCACCGGCAGGAAGCCTGGAATCTTGGCGCGGTCGATGGCGTTGGCGAGCTGGGAGGCATTGATGTAGTGCATCTCCTCGCGCGGATGGGCGCCGCAAGTTGCTATGCCGCCCATTTGATCGGCGCTCACCCCGGCCCGGCGCATCGCGACACTCATGCGGATGGCACACTGGTTGGCGAAAACCGGAAAGCCCCGCTGCACCGTTTTGCCTTCGAGATTGACGAACTCCCGGTCTGCCACGCACGGCGCCATGATACTCTCGTTGATCGGATGCCCGTACCAAAGCTTATTGAATTCAACGCTCATGCCTGTTGCCTCGCGAGAAAGTCCACGACCGCGCCGCGCCTTTGCCGGACGACGTGCTCGTCCCCACATATTCACCACGGCCCGGCGAACGCAACCCCCGCATTGAACCGACCTGCGAAAGCGACCGTAGACTAATCCGGTCGAACCAGATAGTGACCGCCCCACGAGGAGACCAACATGCGAAAATTGCTTATGTTTCCGCTCATCGCCGCCGCCGTTTTCGCATCCGCCAATGCATTCGCCGGCCTCGATACCCTGAGCCAGGCCCGCATGGCCGCCATCGAGGGCAACCACGCTTCTTGCGCCGATCTCGCCGATAAGGCGCGCCGAGAGGCCGATGCGGTCTGGCACGCCCATCACGTCTATGCGACGTGCCAGATTTACGCCACCGAGGCCCGCCGCGCCGAGATCTCCGGCACCGAATACGCCGAGGGCATCAACAAAGCGATCGATGCGCTTCAGTTTCTGGTCAACACTCCCGGACTGCTCGCAACCGAAGAACAGCGCGCCTCGGTCCAGTTCATGATGCAGGAACTGGCAAAGCGCATCGAGAATTAGACCGGCAGGCGCGAAGGTAAATTCGCCTGATTTGGGCGACGGCGGGAACCGCCACGGCGAAAAATCGTAGGGTCGCCTGACGATCTCAACTCTCGACCAAAAGGAGCGACAGGCGTGCTTAACCCGCCATTTTCGCGTCCAATGCGCCGCCATCGCGGCGCACGAAACACCTCCCTAACGGCAAAGCGCATGATCAATAAGGCGCATCCGGTCGACAGCATTTCGTGGCTGTGACATGAATGGGGCGAAAATCGGCAGGTCATTGCCGCGCGACCGGCCGAGACGCTCCGGCAATCGCCTTAATGCCTCATTCGTCGACAAGACTGTCTCCTCCAATCGGGGAAACGATGGTGACTTTGATTTCTTGCAGTACGCTTACTGAGCGCGTTCACCTTTCCAGTAGAATTCGACGCGCCTTCATTCTGGCGATCGCCGCGTCGATGTGCGCATCCGCTGCAGCCGCAGTCGCGCAGGCGCAAGGCACTGGCGACAAACCCGTTTCAGTCCACGAGTCCCTCGCCGGCAACGTTCCCGTCGCCATCGACGAAGATGCCCTCGAGACCGCAGCCGCCACCCCGGCCGACGCCAGCCAGAAACCGGCCACGCCTCGCACGATCGACCCGCCGCCTCTCGAGCCTTCAGCCGTCGATCCCGCCGCCACCCCTCAAGCGGCCAGAGAACCCGATCCCGTCGTCGCCGCACTCCTCACCAAGCTCGCCGAAACCGCAGAGCTGCGCGATGCGATGGACAAGGACGACGTCAATGCCATCGCGACCTATTATGCTTCCGTTACCGACCGCACTGTCTGGACGACCAGGGACGGCTTCACCCCGGCCGCAAAAGACGCACTCGCCGAGATCGCAAACGCCGACGACTGGGGCCTCAGGGCATCCGACTTCGAATTGCCCACCCTGGTCGGCAGATCGTTTGCCGATGCAGCGCTCGCCGAAGCCGAACTGAAAGTCGCAATCGCCGTCCTCAAGTATGCCCGCTTCGCGCGCGGCGGCCGGTTCGACCCGTCCTCGATTAGCCGCCTGTTCGACCAGTCCCCGGAGATCGCCGAGCCGCTGAACGTCCTCAGGTCACTGAGCCGAAGTCGCGATGTTGCTGCCGACTTGCGCGGCTACCATCCCAAACATCCGCAGTTCGAACGCCTCCGCCAGGCTCTCCTCGATCTGCGCCGCGCGGAACAAGCGGCCGCTACCAAAGCCGGCGAAACCGCGAAGGTCGACGGCAAGGCAGCCGCAGAAGGCAAGCCCGGAGAAAAAGCGGACGACAAAGACGCCATGACCGCACGATCCGAAGGCAAGTCGAAGCCTGCCGCAACAGCCCTCCAGCTGATCGTCAACATGGAGCGTTGGCGATGGGTCCAGCGCGACCTTGGCGACTTCTATGTCTGGGATGACGTCCCCGCCCAGATGACCCGCGTCATCGATAACGGCAAGGTCGTCTTCGAAGAGAAGATCGTCGTCGGCAAGCCCGACACGCCGACACCGATATTCTCCTCGCCGATGCTCTACGTCATCTTCCAGCCCTCCTGGGGGGTGCCGCCGGGCATGAAGGCCAACGAACTGGCGCCGCAGTTACGCAACACCGGCGGCGGCTGGTTTTCGAGTAAGCCGCTCGCCTCCTCCGTGCTGAAGGCGCACGGTCTGCGCGTGACACGCAACGGTACTCCCGTCGATCCCGATTCAGTCGACTGGTCGAGCGCCAACATATCGAATTACCACTTCACCCAGCCGCCGGGCGCGGCCAACGTGCTCGGCGTCGTCAAGTTTCGCTTCCCCAACAAGCACAACGTCTACATGCACGACACGCCCGAGCGTAACCTGTTCGGGAAGCAGGATCGCGCCTTCAGTCACGGCTGCATGCGGGTCGAAAATCCTGTGCGACTCGCTGAAGTGCTTTTGCAGCAAGACAAGGGGTGGGATAGCGAGCGGGTCGCCGATGCCAGACGTCGCGGCGAGAACATCGAACTCACGACGCCCATCCCCGTCCATGTCGCCTATTTCACCGTGGCAGTGGATGACGGCGGCAGAATCGACGTGCATCGCGATTCTTACGGGCTGGATAACCGCCTCGCTTCCAGGCTCGAGGGCCGCAATGTCCGCGTCGGCGGCGCTGCCGTTGCCACCTCGAAGCGGCAGACCAGCCCGCGCAAATCCTACGCAAACAAGCGCAAGAAGCGCCGCGCTACCGAAAAGAACAAACCCTTCAACCCCTTCGCCAGCCTGGTCGATTGAAGGTCACGGCGGAAAACGCCCCTGACATGCACGCGGCCTGGACCTGCGCCCGGTCCTGCGAATTCGGTCCACTCTCACCCGCGCTTTTTGCGCAGGCCGTCCCAATAGGCGAGCCGCTTCCTGATCTCGCGCTCGAACCCGCGCTCCGGCGGATCGTAGAACGTCGGCCGCGCCCCGATGTCTTCTGGAAAATAGCTCTGCCCGGAGAAACCGTCGGGCGCGTCATGGTCGTAGGCGTAACCCGAGCCGTAGCCCTCATCCTCCATCAGCTTCGTCGGGGCGTTGAGGATGTGTTTGGGCGGGCTCAACGAGCCATGCTGCTTTGCCGCCCGCATTGCCGCCTTGTAGGCAACGTAGGCCCCATTCGACTTCGGCGCCGTCGCCAGATAGATCGTCGCCTGCGCCAGCGCCAGTTCTCCCTCGGGCGAACCGAGAAAGTCGAACGTTTCCTTTGCCGCCAGCGCCTGCGTCAGCGCCTGCGGATCGGCCAGCCCGATATCCTCGACCGCCATCCGCACGAGGCGCCGCGCGATGAACAGGCGGTCTTCGCCGCCATCCAGCATCCGGCACAGCCAATAGAGTGCCGCGTCCGGATCCGACCCGCGCACCGACTTATGCAGCGCCGAAATGAGGTTGTAGTGGCCATCCCGTCCCTTGTCGTAGAGTGGTGCGCGCCGCTGCACGAGCCGGGTCAGCGCGTCGCGCCCGATGGGCACGTCATCCGGCTCGGTCGAGGCGAACACCTCTTCGGCAAGGTTGATGATGGTGCGCCCGTCTCCATCCGCCATCGCCTTGATGGCTTCGCGCGCCTCCTCATCTAGCGGCAGAGACCGGCCTTCTTCACCCTCCGCGCGCCTCAGTAGCGTTTCGAGAGCCTCCTCGTCGTGGCGCTGGAATGTCAGCACCACCGCGCGCGACAACAAGGCGGCGTTGAGTTCGAACGACGGGTTCTCCGTCGTCGCCCCGATCAGCGTGATGGTACCGTCTTCCATGTGCGGCAGGAAGGAATCCTGCTGCGCCCTGTTGAAGCGATGGATCTCGTCGACGAAAAGCAGCGTCCCCCTCCCCTGCGAGCGGTCCGCCTTCGCCCGCTCGAACACCTTCCGCAAATCCTGCACGCCCGAAAAAATCGCCGAGATCTGTTCGAAGGCCAACTTGGTTTCATCCGCGATGAGGCGTGCGACCGTGGTCTTGCCGCAGCCCGGCGGCCCCCACAGGATCATGCTCGACAAGCGGCCCGAGCGCAGCATGCGGGTCAGCGTCCCCTCCGGCCCCACGATCTGCGGCTGGCCCACCACATCATCGAGCTTGTTCGGTCGCAGCCTGTCGGCAAGTGGCCGCGGCGCGCCCTGTTCCAGTCCCGCTGCTTTGAAGAGATCGCTCATTGGGATGTCCTGGCCGAACCGAATGTCGTCATCCCGGCACGCGCAGCTCGAGTTCGCGTCCGCCGCGGTTGACGGTCATCTGCCAGATCCGCTGGCGCCGTTCGAGGAGCGGCAACAGGTCGCCAAGCGCGATGATCTTCTGGCCCGCCACCTCGGTAATCACATCGCCCGGGCGAAATCCGTACTGTTGCGCCAGCGAACGCCGCCGTACCGACACGACAACCACACCATCTTCGAGATCGAGTTCCATGTCCTCCGCGATCGTCGGCAGCAGATTGGCGACCCGCGCCCCGTCGAGCGGATGCGGACCCGACAGATTCCGATAATCGTCCCTTGTCGGCTCCGGTGGCGTTGCGAGCCGCACCTCGACTTCCATTTCGCTCCCGGCCCTGAGGACCGTCAGCCGCGAAACGTTGCCCGCACCGCGCGTCGTCAGCCGGTAATTGACGCCGCGCGCGTCGGCAACGTCGAACCCATCGGCCTTGATGACGATGTCGCCCGGCTGCAGTCCGCCTGCAGCAGCTGGCCCGTTGTCGTAGACGCGCATCACCACAGCGCCCGAGATCCGCGCTACGCCCAGCGCTTCGGCCATGTCGCGGTCCATCGATTGCAGCCGCGCGCCAAGCCAGGGTCGTTCCACCTTGCGGCCTTCACGCGCGCCGTCGACATGCAGTCTCACGAGATTCGAGGGAATAGCGAAGCCGATCCCGTTCGACCCGCCCGAGCGCGAGAAGATCGCCGTGTTGATGCCGACCAGCCGGCCTTTCACGTCGACCAGCGCACCGCCGGAGTTACCGGGATTGATGGCCGCGTCAGTCTGGATGAAGACGGCATCCGATGCGATCTGCGAGCGGGCCAGCGCCGAAACGATCCCGCTCGTCACGGTCTGCCCGACGCCGAACGGGTTGCCGATCGCCAGCACCAGATCGCCGACTTCGAGCGCATCGGAATTGGCGAACCGCATGAACGGAAAATCCTCGCCGTTCCCCTCGATTTTTAGGATTGCGATATCGGTCTTCTCGTCCTGCGCGACGATTTTCGCGTCGAACTCGCGTTGATCGGAAAGTGCCACCCTGATCTCCGTCTCGCCGCGCGCCTTGATCACATGGGTGTTGGTGACGATGACGCCGTCCGGGCTGACGATCACTCCCGACCCGAGCGAGTTCTGCACGCGCTCACGCGGCATGCCGCTATCGGGATCGTCGCCAAAGAAGCGGCCGAAGAACGGATCGTCGGCAAAAGGCGAACGCGACATGCGCACGCGCGAAGAGACGTAGACGTTGACGACAGCCGGCGCCGCCTTCTTGACGATCGGCGCGAAGGAAGACTGCACCGCCTCGCGCGACTGCGGCGGCTCCTTCTTTTGCGCTGAGACCGGACTGGAGGCCGGCATCAAGAACAGCGCAGCGACGGCTAGAACCGCCAGCCCCGCCGCGCCCGAGGCCACAAGAAGCAATGTTCGCGTCTTCAAACTCTGCATCGTCTCACCGTTGGTCGGTACCGGGGCCCTGCCAGAATAGATAAGCCAAAGGACGGCCCGCGCAAACGCATCGCGCCGACATGACCGATTTTTCACGTGGCGCGCGTCGCTGGCCGATCGGACAGGAAAACGGCCCCGGAGCGGATGCCGCCGGAGCCGTTTGAATTCCAAGTGCCCTTGGCGCAGGCCGTTTAGCCTACCCGCCCTACTGGGCTTCCTCTTCGAGCATCGCTTCGTGGCGCTCGCGGTCTTCCTTGCCCTTCACGCTCTCGTCGCGGTCGACGAGTTCGATGACGGCGCGTGGCGAGCTGTCGCCATAGCGGAATCCGGCCTTCAGGACGCGGGTATAGCCGCCGTTGCGGTCCTTGTAGCGGTCGGCCAGCACGTCGAACAGCTTCTTGACCATGTCGTCGTCGCGCAGGCGGGAAGCAGCGATACGGCGCGAGTTGAGATCGCCGCGCTTGGCCAGCGTGATGTACTTGTCCACTACGCGCTTCAGGTCTTTCGCCTTTGGCAGCGTCGTCACGATCTGCTCGTGCCGGATGAGGGAGGCGGCCATGTTGGAGAACATTGCCTGACGGTGGGCCGAGTCGCGCGAGAAGCGGCGGCCGAGTTTCTTGTGTCGCATATCAAGTTGCCTTTTTCGCTTCGGTTGTTACGGGGAGGTTCTTCGGCCTCACCTCGTTGTTGGTTGGTCCACACTGGGCAGGCCCGTGTGGAGCTGGTTCTAATTGGTCCACACTGGGCAAGCCCGTGTGGAGCCGCGTCTTGGTTGGTCCACACTGGGCAAGCCCGTGTGGAGCCGCGTCTTGGTTGGTCCACACCGGGCAGGCCCGTGTGGAGCCGCGTCTTGGTTGGTCCACACCGGGCAGGCCCGTGTGGAGCCGCGTCTTGGTTGGTCCACACCGGGCAGGCCCGTGTGGAGCCGCGT
>JAHJQI010000143.1 GCA_018819265.1 Alphaproteobacteria bacterium | reverse complement strand
GGGCGTCGCCTCGAAGTATCTCGGCACCTACCTCGGGTGGCGTCGGATGATCGAGCGCGACGGCGCTCGCCTGACACCCGCTCACGCCATCGCCGAGGCGCTCGGAGATTGAGCCGCTACATCAATCGTGAACAGAGCCATTCAGCTTATTGAAGCCGTTGGTATTATGCGGCAAGAAATGCGCTCAGCATTCATGTCCGAGAATGATCTTCTCGGCATTCAATTGGAACAGCAAATTTTTATTTTGAAAGAGCAAATCGCATTTTTGGGTCCGGCGATTGCACAAATTGAGAATAAGCTTTACGGTCTTAGAAGCCGTAAAGAGCGGAGGCAAAAATGAAAAATGAGGAGAAACAAACAATGGACTTGCTGCAACGAACGGGCTTGGATCAACTCGAAACTGATATGATTGGAGACGTGGAACGAGCAAGAACTCTCATGGTTCAAACAGAAAGTGCCGAAGAGTTAGACGCGGTTCGGTTGCTGCTAAATGTTCAGCATGGAATTTTAGATGCACTGGCTCTGGTGAAAGGTAGGATGGCGTTGAGCGCTGTGCAAACGACATTACAGGAGCCGGATATTCGTCAGATATAACCGTCGATGGAAATGGCGCGCCTTGGAGGGCGCTTTTTTGTATTTGTCGGTTCGGGTTTAAGTGCGGGCTTCGCGCGGCACTCAGAAGATGGCTCTCACGTCGCGGGCACCATGGACGACCCGCACGATGGTGACGGTTTTCTCGTCGGCCACGTAGTAGATCACATAAGCCTTGTAGGGTATGGCGCGCAGGCCGGGCGCCAGCTGGTCACGCGCAACGCCCATACCTGGAAAGGCAAGCAGCGGTTCAAACCTGTCAGCAATTTGCTCGATGAATGTGGTGGCGACATCGGGTGCGTCCTCGGCAATGTAAGACCAGATTTCCGCCAAGTCGTTTTCAGCGGCTGGCGTAATGCGCAGGGTCAGCAAGGGCCGCTCGGACATGCGTCAGGCTTTCTTGGCCGCGATACGTTTACCAGCCTTGACGATGCGCTCAGCGTTGAAGGGCCGGGATTTACCGGCAGCGATCTGGTCGAGGCCCACGTTGACATCGGCACGCAAGGCCGCGAGTTCGGCCTGGCGGCGAGCCTCAGCCATTTCCCAGTCGCGCAAAGCCTGGCGCATCACTTCGCTGGCCGAGGCGTAGTTGCCGGTTTCGACGGCGGCCTTGACGCGGGCAGCGAGGTCGCTGGTCAGAGTGATGGTCAGGCGTTCCATGGCAGGGTCTCCGTTTCGGGTCTTTATGGAGCGTACCACAAAATCATATTTTATCATACTAGTTTGAGATGGCATAACAGGAAGCGGGTAGTCATCAGACATGCGATGGAAATAGTTGAAGGCGCCTTTTGATTGTCACCAACGACATTACAGCGCATACTGATCTTGTCGGCGTGAAGCAGTTCATAAGCGTCGGCGGCATGGGGTGCTTGGGGTTCCAAACCAGCGCCCTTTTTTTATTGGGGCACGCGCCTTCGGCGCGGCCGGTATCAAAGGGGTAGACCCAACATTCGTGCTCTGAGCCGCCAAGTTGGCACTATTAACGTGCAAGTGACAGGTTTCCCGATGATTGCCGCGCATGGGCAATCAACCTGCACACGGTGGCCGGATCAACGTTGAATAGCCTGGCCATCTCGGCGGCGCGCTTGCGCCCGGATAGAACGGTATCAATGATTTCCCTGCGTTGAGCGTCGTCAAGCTTGGGCTTGCGGCCTCCCACGCGGCCAGCGGCACGAGCCGACTTGATACCCTCGCGCGTGCGCTCCCTCAGCATAGCCCGCTCAAATTCAGCGAATGAACCCAGCATTTGGGTCAGCATCCGCCCGGCCGGAATCGTCGTATCCACGGATTCGGTGAGGGACTTGAACCCAGCACCGCGCCCATCCAGTTTGTCCAGCAGCAGCAAAAGATCCTTCAGAGATCGGGTGAGGCGGTCGAGTTTCCAAACCACAACCACATCCCCTTTGCGGAGCTGGCCGATCATTTTATGAAGCTCGGGACGGTCCCATCGTCCGCCGGAAGCCGTTTCCTCGAACACCTCCTCGCATCCGGCATCTTTGAGGGCACGAATTTGGGCGACCGTGTCCTGATCGTCCTTTTTGGAAACCCGTGCGTAGCCGATGAGCATGTTTATTGCGTATCACAGTTGCCAAGAACTGTCATTTTTCAATAGAGTATTGCAATGGATTTTTTCGCCACTTTCCGCGACAGCCCCTTTTGTTGTTCAACCGTTCGTTTGCGCAATGTTTGATACTGTCCCATCGACCATAGAATTGACGGTTGATGACCAGGCGCTGATCGTCTCCAAACCCCTTGCCACCCGGAGTGCCTTTACGATCCTGTTTCAATACTTCAAACATCACGCCTCGTTTCCAGGGGATAATACGCTCTCAGACATCGGTGAACGTACACTGGAGCGCTACCGCCAAGAAATCCGCGCCCATTTCGGCACGCGGGAACACAGCAACGCGGATATGACGGCCCTGACAGAGTGGTTGTGCGAAAACGCTGTTCACTCCACGCGCGATGGGGAAGAATTGGCCTCTCTCCTGCGATCGCGTTGTCGTGACGTGCGGATTGAAGCGCCGAGTGACGAACGCATTGACAGAATAATACGCGCTGCCATTGCAGCGTACGACGACCGGCTTTGTTGTTCGATATCATCGGTGGTTCCACCCGCATCCAAGCTCAAACTCGACCAACTGCTGTCCACGGACGACGGGGACGAGAACGCGGCGGCTCCCTTGTTATCCCTCCGTAAGAGTCCGGGTCGACCCGGTGTCGCCAGCGTCAAGACCGAGACCGCCAAGCTGCGCCTCGTTCGCGAGGTCGGGCTTCCAGCGGATGTCTTTGCTACGACGAAACCTCACGACATTGAGCGATTCCGCCAGCGTGCGGGCGTCGAAGCACCCTACGAACTTCGCCGGCACCCTGATGACTTGCGCATGACCCTGCTGGCGACGTTTGTTTTGTTCACACGCGCGGGAGAACGGTGACGGATGACCTGGTAGATCTGCTCATTGAAACAATTCACATGATCGGTGCCCGTGCCGAGAAGAAAGCTACGGCTGAACTGGTGGAAGATTTCAAAAAGGTACGCGGCAAGGAAGGCATTCTGTGCGCGGTCGCGGACGCTGCCCTTGAACGTCCAGACGGCATCATCAAAGACGTGGTCTTTCCGGTGGCGGGTGAGCAAGTGCTGCGCGACATTGTGCGGGAACTCAAAGCCAGCAAAGCGACATTCAACGCGGCGGTGCGCATGTACATTGCCAACTCTTACAAAGGCCATTACCGCCAAATGGTCCCTGAAATCCTGGATGTGCTGGAGTTTCGGTCCAATAATGCCCGCCACCAGCCAGTTGTTGAGGCTCTGGCCGTGATGCGGCGTCACCGGGATTCCAAGACGCAGTTTTTGCCCACCGACGAGACCATCCCTCTCGACGGCGTGGTCAAGGACGCATGGCGAGAGGCCGTTGTGGATGAGGACGATCGGGGACGCCACAGGGTGATCCGACTGGCGTATGAGGTGTGCGTGCTGGCGACGTTGCGCGAGAAACTCCGCTGCAAGGAAGTCTGGGTGGTGGGTGCCGATCGCTACCGCAATCCCGACGATGACCTCCCGCCTGATTTCGAGGAACAACGGGAGGCATACTACCGTGCCCTGAGTTTGCCCCTTGACCCCACCACCTTCGTGTCCGGTTTGGCCGACAGTTTGCGGGCCAGCCTTGCCATGCTCGACGCTGGCATGCCCGCCAACGAACACGTGACCATTTTCGCCCGCAAAGGCGGCTGGATAGGACTATCCCCTCTGACCGAGCAGCCGGAACCGACGCACATCGGTCGTTTGAAGGAAGAACTGGCCGCCGAATACGAGATGACAGGACTGCTGGACATGCTGAAGGAAACCGACCTGAGGCTCGGGTTCACGGATGTCATGAAAAGCCCCACCTCCCACGAATCCATGCCACGCGCGGAACTCCGGCCCCGCCTCTTACGCTGCATCTTTGGCCACGGCACCAACACGGGGTTGCAACGGATGGCACCTCTGGGAAGCGGCACGACGGTCAAAGACCTACGCTACGTCAGCAACCGATACTTGTCGGTGGACACGCTGCGGGAAGCCATCGCCGTGGTGGCCAACGGGACATTGAGCGCCCGCAACACGACCGTATGGGGCACGGGCACGAGCTGCGCATCCGACTCCAAGCATTTCGGGGCCTGGGACCAGAATTTGACCTCCCAATGGCATATGCGGTACGGCGGCCGGGGCGTCATGATCTACTGGCACGTGGAGAAAAAATCCCTGTGCATTTACTCGCAATTGAAGGCACCCTCGTCCTCGGAGGCAGCCTCCATGATTGAAGGCGTGCTGCGTCATTGCACGGATGCCGAAGTTCAACAGCAGTACGTGGACAGCCACGGCCAGACGGAAGTGGCGTTCGCATTTAGCCATTTGCTGGGATTTGATCTTATGCCGCGCATCAAGGCCATCGGCAAACAGAAACTCAGCCGCCCGGATGCCGGGGATGCAGACCGCTATCCAAACCTTAAATCCGTCCTCAGCCAGCGCATTGCGGACTTGGATCTCATCGCCCAGCAGTACGACGAGTTTGTCAAACACGCGACGGCATTGCGGTTGGGCACGGCCTCCGCCGAGGCTGTCCTGCGCCGGTTCACCCGCAACAATGTGCAGCACCCGACATTAAAGCCTTGGCTGAGTTTGGAAAGATCATCAAAACCATCTTCCTGTGCCGTTATTTGCACAACGAGGGATTGCGTCGGCAGATCAACGAAGGCCTCAATACGATGGAGCACTGGAACGGTGCCAACGACTTCGTATTCTTTGGGCGAAAGGGGCAGATGGCGAGCAACCAGAAAGTGGACCATGAGGTCAGTATGCTCTGCCTGCATCTGCTTCAAAACTGCATGGTTTACATCAACACGTTGATGATCCAACGGGTTTTAGCACGGCCACATTGGCAGGGACGTTTGACGGAGCGAGACCACAAGGCGCTTACGCCGCTCATGTGGGAGCACGTCAATCCTTATGGCCGTTTTGATCTTGATATGACGGCGCGGCTGGCACTCGATACCGATGCCTGACAACTTGGCGGCTCAGAGCACGAATGTCGGGTCTACCCCAAGTACGGCAGCAATCCTGTGTGCTCTCATATAGCCGCGGTCGGCAACACGGATCTCGCCCGCCACGACATCGCACTTGTCCAGAGATTCGGCGTCTTTCTCGTCGGTCAGCTCGAAACGGCTGAAGCGTTCCGATGGCAGGTCGAACGCCGCGTGGATGCGCCAGAGCCGACCATTACAGCGTGCATCGCGGTCGGCCTTTTGCACAGTGGTTGCATCGACGATACGCAACAGCCGGCCACCGGTATCGGGCAACGCATCGTGCGTCATCAGCTTCGCGAGCAAGGCCTCGAACCAGCCGACGCAGTTGCGAAGTCGGCCGAGCAAGGCGACATTCGAGAGGTCGGCAAGACCAACCGATGCCGCCCACGCGGTCATCGCGCGCATTCCAACACCGCCGAGACAATACGCGAGAACAATCCTCAACAGATCGTCCGCCGATCTAATCGCGCGCGGTCGAAGGAACGCCTTGCTCGCCCGAGCCGAAGCGGCCAAAGCGACGTCTCCACCCAGACGGACAATAGTTGTCGACCAAAGTTCGTTCAGAAGTCTTTCGTGTGTCATAGCGATGCTAGAATCTGATTTGATTCTGACCTTGCCCCCTCGGTGTCCCTGATCATAAACAGAGTCCGTTCGGGTTATGGTCCTCTGTGGACCGGGTTGCAAACTCGTTCGGTGTGAGCCCGCCAAGGCTCGTGTGTGGGCGCTCCTCGTTGTAATCGGTTTGCCAT
>JAHJQI010000142.1 GCA_018819265.1 Alphaproteobacteria bacterium | reverse complement strand
CTCGGTTCTGTCCAAACCCTTTCATCTCAAGGATCTGGTCGGCGAGGTCGAGCGGCTTCTCGCCGCCTGACGACATCGCCGCGCCAAACGCGATCGAAGAGTCTTGACCGGCGCCGGCATTTCATGGTCTATCCCCGCGTCGCGCCCGCGATGCGGGCGCATGACGAAGGCGGGCGTGTAGCTCAGCGGGAGAGCACTACGTTGACATCGTAGGGGTCACTGGTTCGATCCCAGTCACGCCCACCACTTCGCCGCCGGATTCATGCGCGCAAGCGGCCGATCCGACGGATCGACAGACTGCAAACGGCCATCAGGGCATTGCCCGAATGGCAGCCCGGACCAACGCTGCGTCCGGCGCCGGGTGTGTAGCTCAGCGGGAGAGCACTGCCTTCACACGGCAGGGGTCACAGGTTCAATCCCTGTCACACCCACCATATTTTTCAATGAGTTAGACAGGAACTGATTCCGGCGTAATTCGCGCAAGTAATCACCGGGTAATCACGCCGGCGGGATTTTTGCGGAGCTTGTGGGGCTCCTAGGGAAGTGGAAGCCCATGCACACAATGGCCCCAAAAATTTTTGGTTCCTCCTCTTGAAATGGTTTCTGCAAGACCCATCTACGAAGAACGAGCTCGCAGAAATGCAGCTCGTCAGTCCCGGTCAAGTCGGGACAAATCGAGCACTTGGTCGAACAGCAAAGCTGACTAAGCGACCTTGTTGAATATTGGCAAGGCACGGATCTAGCGATAGGTCCACCGATAGCCGCACAATCTGTGTATGCTTGAGGTCCGGCTCGATTTCCTTCGCAAACTGCGAGGGGAATCGATCGTCAGGACCTGCTTTCTTGCATTCCCTTTCGGTCGATTCCTCTCCTAACAAGGAGATCGGAATTATGACCGGCTCACCTAATTCTATGCATCCCGAAACGGGCAGCGGCGTTGCCGTGCCCACCAATGCTCGTACGCGGACTGTTTCGTCGCAGCAGATGAAAGAGTTCGCAGCAGCAACCATTGTCATCCTCGCGGAGTTGGCAAAGCGCCGCGTTGATCCTTCGCAGGCCCTCAACATTGCGAAGGGCCGTCGGCCCAAGCGCGAACGTCAGACCAATCACGCGACGCAGCGCGACTATCAGCCCAATGATCTGCTGACCGCCGAAGAAGCGGGTGCCGTCTTGCAGATCTCTGCCAAGACCTTGGCCAATATGCGCTGCACTGGCAATGGACCCACCTATCGCAAGATCGGCGGCCGCATCCGCTATCGCTACGCTGACCTTCTTTCCTTCATCGAGGACAAGCGGCGCGACAGCACCTCCGAGAAGGAGGCCAAGTGATGACCCGTCGTTATCCCGAATTCATCGCCCGCCTGAAGCCCGCCGAGACCAGCGAACTCGTTCAGGCGATGGGCAAGGCTAAGCGCGAACTTCTTGCGCTCGGCATCGAGGAAAGCCTCGTCAACGCGAACATTCAGAACGACATCGATGACGTCTATGAGCGAAAATCCGTGAAATGTGCGTACGAGCAGGACAGGTTCCGTCGCATCCTTTGGCGAACCTACGGCGAGGAAGCCGAGGATATCAGCTGGGTGACCTATGGAAATCCTTGTTACCGCGAACCCGCTGGAAAGGTACTCCGGGTACGACCCGCGAACGTCTTGCGGCACTTCTCCGATCTTGGCACGATACTTCGAGTCCAAGGATACTCCCCGCGAGGATGCGCGATATTCGAGCACAACGTCATCCTGGCGCTTGACGAAGACCCGTGGGTCGAGCCGCACTACCATGGCCTGGTTTTTGGGGTACCAGTCGAGGTTGTCCGCGAAGCTGGTCGTGTCAATGTGCCTGGAGCGGTGACTGCTAGGCGCAGGCCGTTCCATGCCGCGGTAGTCAAGACAGCGGACGATCTTGCAAATTGCATCGATTATCTGACCAAGTTCCGCCCGGTCGGCCATCCTCAGTATCGGGATGAGTCGGGGAACTTGCCGACCGGCAAGGAACGCAGGCTTCCCAAGGAAATCCAGCGTCCGCTTGAAGAGTTTCTGCTACTCCGGCCGATCAGCTCACTGCTCACCTCATTACGCGATGAGCTACGCCCAGCACGTCTTCCTCTGACGATGGAAATGATGCCTGCGCGTTTCGGAATGCCGAATTCTCCTATCAGAGGCCGGCGTTAGGTGGCTTGAGACCCCTATTTCATGAAAACGGTGGCGCGACTGCAAATCGTCGCGCCTCCTCCGCAAAATCGCGCCGACGCAGCCGCAAATAGCCCTGTACGGGGTGAGCGGTGAGCAGTCAGAGGTGGTCCCATCTGGTGAGACAGCTTGGCGGCTTGGCTAAGGTGGATCCGGGTTGATTTACGCCGCCATCTGCTCCGTCGTGTTTTTCCTAGCATAGACCTCGTCGGGTGTCCTGCCGCCGAAGCTCGAGTGCGGG
>JAHJQI010000141.1 GCA_018819265.1 Alphaproteobacteria bacterium | reverse complement strand
CTTGACGAAAGGGGCAGACGCTGACATCAACGAAGCCATCCAGCGGCACTGAAACCGCCGCCCTCCAACTGGTCGCGATCAATCGGAACGGATGGTCGCGATGCGCCGGAACAACCGGTCGCGATCACCGGAATGCGCACCATGCCGACGCTGAGCAGCGAAAGACCGCCAATCGTGCCGATCAGCCAAGCGATCTCACGGAACTCGTCCCTGTATTGCGTGCTCATCGGTTCTGACCGGCCGGCGCCTTGCGATGCGTTGCGCCGGGATAGGCTTCAATTGAGACCTCCGGGGCGGTATCGAATACGACGAAGATGCCCACCGGCCAGCCGTGGTTCTGCTGGGCAAGACCGGCCAGACGCTCGGCCAGTTGTGCGAGCGTGGTGCCGCCTGCGAGATCGAACGACTGCTCGTGATCCCCAAACAGCGCGGTGACGCGATTCTGGTTTGGTGTGTGATGAGGGTAGTGGTCCATGATACGCGAGCACTCCTGAGTGCGCCTCTTCGATGCGACGGCGCATCGTGTCCGTCAGCGACACTTATTGCGGAAGCATTTTCCATACGGGGCGAACCATCGCGTTGGCCTGCCAAACGCATCCGGCATCGCTCAGGGCAATGAACGGCAAGGATAGGCCGTTTGATGCGGCGTGGTGAGGCTCGGAGTCTACTCAACCTGCTCGCGCGCCGCCCCGCTGCCACCGGTCTAGTGTGATGATTCAGGAGTTCGCTACCATCTGCGGCTCGGCCGAGAGCGAACTTCTGAAACTGAATCACACTAGCAGCTCTATGATTCTAGTGTCGCACCCTCGATTGCGGACATCTCATTAATCGCATTCAGGCTGGTCAACACGGATCGGTCGATGGCAGCTTCTTGGATTTCTCGTCGGCTGTCAGTAGGTTGCGCACTACTCCTCTCGGATTGAACGAGGAAACATGAAAATCGTGTTAGACAACGCACGACCCGCCTCAAGTGTCTGAGCCTGATTATAGTAGCGCTGGCAGACCTCAATCGAATTGCCCAGGATCGCTGATGCGACGGTGACGATCTCTGGTTCGTGGACAGCAAGGGATGTTGCTACACAGTCTCGAAAGAGTTGGGGACATAGCCTACGACCAAAAGCGGCTTCGGTTCTATGCGCGATCTGCTGATGCATACCCGACTTTGATTGCGGCTTGCCGAAGTAGGAGACCCACAGACGGTCACCATCATACTTCAAACCAGCGAGCAAAGGGCGCCAAAGTTCAAGATACTCCGTAAAACATGAAGCCAAATCTGGCGGAAAATGCACATCGATGTCGCGCCAGTTCTTCACATCTTCTTTTGGTATAAGGAATCGCCAATTTTTATCTGTAAATACGAGATCGTGGTGAAGCTCTAGCCTATTAAAATTTTTGAGACGGAACGGGCGCGTCGCAAGGAGCGCGATCTGTAAGCCGTCGCGATATACCGACGCGTTTTTTCTCACCGAAGTGTGGATTCCTGCGCGAGCTTTAGCCATGAGCTCAAAGCCGAGTTCTACCAGCTGTGCAGGTTCTCTCAGGCGGCTGCGTTTTCCAGCTTTGCCATGCCCTTCGGAAAGGTTTTTGATGATAGACCGTAGAAAGCTTCTGTCTGAGGCTGGAGCAAGTACTGAAAGAGCTCGCTCCAAATTGAGAATGCGGCTCAAAACTGTCTTAGGACGGTTCGTTGCGCGGAGATCCTTTATATAGGCTGCGACCACGTCAGGGGTGCAGCGCTCCTCGGGCGAAAGTCGAGCGTCAAAAAGTCCGTTTTCTTGAAGCCAGCCGAGCCAACGACCGTAACCAGCAGCGACCGTCAGGAACGTTTGAGGCCGCCAATTATTGCACGACGATGTTTGTTCAAGCAGCGTTCGAGGGCGCTGCGCATCCTGCCATTTCAGCCGGTCCACGGCCGGCCAACACTCGACCTTGATGATTTTAGCCACGTTTACCCCTCCGACGTCGCATGCCGAACGGCCCTTTTCCCGCAAGGTCTTCGCGCCTTTTTGAGATATGTTGGTCGAGAAGGTTGGCCGCAGTCCGCATCTCCATCCCTGCGTAAAAATCAACGGTTGTTGAGAGCTTCTTATGGCCGAGGAATTGCCGCACGATTTCGTAGGCTCCTGGGTTTTGTGCGAGGAACAGATGGCCTGCTACATGGCGGAATTGGTGCGCTGCTATCCTGATACCAATTTCTTTGGACATCATGCGTGCAATCGACCCGCTGAGGTGGGCTGGGACAATTCCGTTTGTGCCTCTGCCAGGGAACAAATAATCACTCTTGGGGTCTGCGATTAGCGGTCGTGCACGGTCCAGATACACCTGCAGAAGCTCCTTGACAGTGCCATTCAGTTCGAACTCAAGTTCAACGGTGTTCTTGACTTCATCGGCGGGGAAATAGAGCCGAAACGACTCGTTGTGTCCGGTGCCAACGCGAATCAGGTTGTGCTCGAAGCGAATTTTGCCGAGGTTCTTGGAGCGCACGGGAGCAACCATAAGAATTGCCGCTCCGAGCGCCGCTTGCAGCCGCGCTGAATCGACGCGCCGAAGTTGCTTACGTTTCAGGATTTCTGCGGAAACCCTGCTTGGAGCTGCAATGAACTTTGCGATGGTTTTTTCATCTTCGAAGCGGCGCAGTAGTTCGCGGTTTTTCTTGGTCATTTGTTGTGCGTTCTTGGGCTTGAGCCTGCGAGCTAGGCCGCGCAAGATCTCCAAGTCTTCAGGCGACGCCTTCACGTAATGTTTTGCAAGCACAACCAGCAGCCCAGCTCCAACGTGTATTTCCATTGAGGTCTCAGCTGACTTGTCTCTCTGACGCAGTCTTTTCAGTTTAAAGTTCAGTGCTGCTTTGGCAGCGTCAGGTTCAACAACGTCGGCGATTGACTTTATCGTCTTGGGGTCGCGCCCTGTCTCCAGGACAATTGCGGATGCAAAACGCAAGATTTGACGCTCTTGATCGAGGGCTGTCACCAACTTGATCGGACGAGGGCTCGTTGGATCAGTAGGGTCAGGGCTCGTGACCGCCTCGCGCCGCCGAAGCAGATCTTCAGCGAACTCCGGGGCAAAGGCGCTACGCGGGAGTGCGTACCAATCGTAGCGCGCTTCGATCTGCGCAATCACCTTTGGCCAAAGCGCAATAGTATCGACAGCACGGTTTGACCTTGCCCCCTCGGTGTCCCTGATCATAAACAGAGTCCGTTCGGGTTATGGTCCTCTGTGGACCGGGTTGCAAACTCGTTCGGTGTGAGCCCGCCAAGGCTCGTGTGTGGGCGCTCCTCGTTGTAATCGGTTTGCCAT
>JAHJQI010000244.1 GCA_018819265.1 Alphaproteobacteria bacterium | reverse complement strand
TCCCCTAATTGCTTTCGGCGAATGTTCTCTTCTTCAATCTCACCCTTATAGAAATAATGCAGTTCTGCGACAGATGCGCTTCCGTGATTTTCAAGGTAGGTCTTTATGAATTGACCCGGTCGCTTGAACCTCTCTTGCCAAGGTAAGGGCATTATTCGCTTCCTTCCTTATTTTTCCTTGCCCATGGGGGTGGCTGCCCCCTATCCCGCAGTTCCTCTGGGGCGAAGCGCGCATAGATCCTTAATGTGGTCGATATATTCCGGTGGCGGAGCTGATCGGCAATGACGTCTATCGGCACGCCTGCCTTTCTCATGTGCCCGGCCCTAGCGTGTCTCAGGTTGTGCATAAGGGAATGGCGCGGGAAGGTGACCTTTGCCCTGGCTGCCAGTAGTTGTACCCATTTGCGGATGTCGTGGTATCGGTATGGGAAAAGGGGACCAGCCTTGATGCCCCGCCAGTCTCTGTATTCCTGAAGCAGGGTAAATGTCTCAGGGTACAGGGCGATAGCCTCCCGCCGACGCTTGCTCCCCTTCCCAGTGATGTAGAGAACCCCATGCTCCCAGTCCATATCCGCCTCTGCATCCAACCGCAGGAGTTCGCCTATCCTGCATCCGCTGTCATAGAGGACAGCGACCAGAGCCTTCTCCAGGGGTGTTCCGGCAGCATCCATGAGTGCCATCAACTGATCCTCGGTGATGACATCGCTGGGCAAGATAGTGCGGAACTCAAAGCCGGGTATCTGGATTCTACCTGGCTTGAAAAGGTCGAGTCCTGCCCCAAGGCAGTACCTTTTAAGTGAGTAAAGGATTCTCGATATGTGGCTGTTGCTGCGAGCACGCTTCCGCAGTTCCCGGATATAATTTCGTATAGCATCCTCTGTGGGCTCCTGCTCCTGGCAGCCGGCGAATTGTGCGAAGGCTTTGAGGTCGCGCTCATAACCCCATTTAGTCGATTCTGCCAGCTCTTGGTCCTCGAGGAATTGTTGAATTCTCAAAGCTCGTCCTTTGCCCTAGCCTGATTATAGAATAAGAGGAAAGAAAAATCAATAGTTGTTGATTAAAAAGGGTACAGATAAGATAAGCTATGGTATAATACGACACGGAGGAACAGGAAATGGGTTTCAGCTTGCGTAAGGCGCTGCAATGGGTAAGGTTCGGGATCAAGGCGGGCAAGGTTGTCCTGGACAAAAGCGACGAGATGGCAACTGAGCTGGAGAGGGAATACCAGAAACATGCCCCGAAAGAAGAGCCAGAAAGCCAGGGAAACAATCGAACTTCTTGAGGGACTGGTAGACATCGGGATAAGGCTCTACCAGTTTTTTGACCAAGAAGTGCAGGCTGGGCATACGAAGGAGAGTTCACCTGTGGTAGAGGACCCTTACCGGATCTTGGGGCTTCCCGCTAATGCCACTCTGGCGCAGGTCAAAAAGAGATACCGGCAGTTATCCTGGGTCTACCACCCTGACCTGCCCGATGGCTTTACTGAAGCCATGAAGAGAGTGAACCTAGCATATGAGCAGATTGTTAAGGATAAAAAGAAAGCCTAAACCTATTGGCACTGCACGCTAGGCGGCTGTATGACTAACTGGGAGAAGGCAAAAGGTATATTATGCCCATCTTGTGGCCAGGAGACACACCGCCTCCTGGCCACCGAAGAGACACCCAGGTGTCTAGCTTGCTTCAGAAAAGCGGAGGAACGGCGGGATCAGGAATTGGAGATGAAAGCCCTAGTCCGCTCTCTGCGGCGTTCACGCTCTAAATATAGACGGTAGATTCGCTGGGATGGCTAGTCCAGGAATTTCGCCGATACTCTTATCTGCGCTTGCGTGCCAATGCCGTGTCACACTCGTGCTTGGCAGAGATAAACAGTCCCTGCCAGCCCACATTCCGCATGCCCCCAACACCGACCGGTGCCGATGGATGCTTCTTGCCCTTCAGCTTTCCGGTGATGCACAGATTGATCGCATCAGCCCTTCTAGCTCTGAAGCCCAGAAGAGCTCGGGCAAACCGCTTGCCAGAAAGCCTGGTCTTGCGTCCTGCAATCAAGGGTGAACTCATTTTCAGCCTCCTTCCTCTTCATATTTTTGCATCATGCAGTCGTAGAGGAGGAGTTCCTTTTTTGTTTCCTCGTCCTCTACGCTGTCTCTCACTTCATCAAGAACCAAGGCCACTTCTATGGCATCGTGTTCTCCCTCCGCGAGTGCCTCGACCTTGGCTGCTAATTCGCTATACCCTTTCTTTCTGAGCAGATCCCGATACCAGGGGGCTATCGTAGCTAGGTCGCATGGAGGGCAGAGATTCTCGTCTCCGCTTTCCTCCTGAGCCTTAACCCAGTCGCTGAGAGCCAAGATATTCTGGCAAAGTGGATCGCCAGGGATATTACTTACCCTCGCTTTCTTGGTATTGCTGTCTTGCGCTGTACCCATTTCATCTCTCCGTATATGCCGTCAAGGACAGCTTGCCCCGCTGGGCTTGCTTCATTGAGAGCTACCTCCAAGTTGTGTCGCAGGAAGAGGTTTGGCTCCTCGCTGCCAAAAGCCTGCTCCAGGGTCTTGGCTGCCGCTGGCAATTCCCCTTGCTGCAAAAGCTCTCTGGCCCTGAGGTACTGATTCAGGGGTCGCAAATATTCAGGCTGCTCCATCTTTATAAAAGAAGAAAGCCACGGAAAGTGCGTGGCTCTCGGTCATCTATCCTATCTGGCGCTTAGACCTTTTGTCCTCTAAGCGGCAGCATATCATATATTTGCTGGGTTGTCAATGTGCTGCCCATCCTCCCCTCGGCCACAATGTTCCAGCTCTTACAGTTCTTGCAAAGCAGCAGCAGCAAACCATCGGCCACCGCTGCATAGCCCTGAAACCGGCCGCAGGCGGAGCAACGTATTGGGCTTAGCCCATTGCTCTCTACGGTCTTTTTCTTCCGTGCCATCACTCACTTTATCTAGTGGGCTACCACAATTTAGGCATGCCATATTATGCCTTCGTTATCTTACTAAACGCCGGAGCATAGCACCTAAAGAACGCCTCGGTGTCTTCAGGGTGCTTCTCCTATTCTCTTTGCCTCCTCGAGGGTAACTGGCTTAGAAGCATGCTCCATCAACGGGCTAGCACGGCCCCTTAGCTCTTTTCTAGCTTCCAAGTGCAGCCTCGAGGCACTAGCGGCTGTTTTCTCCAGATCCTCAATGACCTTCACGCTATTCAGTTGGTGTCTGATCCCCCTGCCTTTAGGCAGCCAGCGGCGGAGAAAATCCTTGTCTTCCTCAGGAAGTTCAACCAAGGATTGAGGCGCTGCGTCCCATCTTTCCCAGATATTAAGTTCCGCGGCACAAAGGGCTAGCCTTTCCTGCACCTCATTGCTTTCCATCCCCTCTGAGCGGGCAAACCTCAACGCTTCGGACAAGGCCCCCGCGCAAGTCGAAAGATGATCGGCGGTGCACGCTCGGCATCCTGTGCCAAGTGAGGTTATTTGTATCTGCTGTAGCCTGGGGGGTGCCGGAGCCTCGACCGCCGAAGTGTGGGGGTTTTGTGCTCTAGGGGTCTCCATGGAGGCTTCCTCAATGTAGGGCCGCTTCACTAACCACTTTTCAAAAGGGAGGTGTGAAAGCACCCCCAGTATGCCATTTGCCAATTGCCAACCATCCATGACCCTTTCCCCCTTTTTGCGATTGCCCCAAAAAGAGAGGGCGCGATAGCTACCGCACCCCTAGCCTCAACATATTGTAACCAATTGTAGCATTTATGGCAAGGGTTTTGAGGGTATTGTAAATCCTCCCCATCTCTGATAAAATATCTTTAGGTTGAAAAGGGAGTAGGGTGACCCTTAGGGATGCTTATTTTGTATTTGCCAGGATTGAGAGTTATTTTGAGGGTACCCTAAGGGTAAGGCGAAGGGTCATCAAGGGTGCCTTGAGGTGCGCTGAAGGATAAGGCAAAGGAGAGAGAAATGGCTGAATGGAAATGTAAATGCGGGCAGAGTTGGTCCGGAACAAAGGACGGCTGGCAGCAAGCCACGGGGCATACAGCCAAAAAAAAGCACACCCTGGCTGGCTTAGTAGATGAGGATGGAAACCTTCTGGCCAAGGACTTTGATTCAGCAAAGTCCAAGGGTCTTTTTGAGGAGCCTGAGGACAAGGAGAAGGGGAAGAAAGAAGCCCTCACCCCTGAGATAACCACGGAGGGACTAATCAGGTACACCATCGTCGTACCGTCAGTAGCCTTTACCTACTTTGATCTTGTGCGCCTTTGGGGGCTTGAGGACAGTGGCATAAGCTTCGATGAGTGGGTCTTCAAGATGATTGACCAAGGGATGGCTCTATATTATAAGAAGCAGCTGATTTTTGCCCCAGTGACAGTGACGGAGGTGCAGTGATGGCGAAGGAGAAGGAATTTAAGGTCGCGAGCATAAAGTACAGCGACAAGCCGATTGCCGGGTTTACGCTCTATCCTCCACAGGCAAAGGAGAAGACCTTTGAGGAGCTCCTGGATGACTACAATAAGAGGGACTTGCAGGAAACTAAAATCGAAGAGATGAAGCTGAAGATGAAAAGGAAGCTTGATCAGGAGCTTGGGGGAAAGTCTAAGGATGCCAAGAGTAACGAGACGCCCAAGCACTACAATGTTGTAAATGGCGAGATCTATGAGGATCCTGACGGAACCTTCACCTTTGGGCAAGCAATCCAGTACCTTGCTGTGCAGAAGGGGGCATCCCCGCAGCAAAGTGAAGATATAGTGACTCTGGTAAACACCCTGGTCAGCAAGCTAAATGTTATGGATTCAAACACCCTTTCACAGGTCGCAGGGCTGTTTCAGCAAAAAGGTAATCAGAGTAGTGGTCCCCCAGTGTCGCCTAGCTCTTGGCTTGTGGATACTGTCGGTGCCATCGAGAAGCTGAGGGGGCTCTTTGCTCCTCCTGCAGCGCCAGCATCTCCATTCCCGGTAAAGATTGGCGAGGGGCAAATTATAGAATGGGAGAATCTTAAGAACTTTGTTGATCACCAGTTCAACCTTCAGATTAAGCGCGAGGACCATGAGGAGAAAAAAGCCAATGTGAAAGCCGCCCGGGAAAATGCGCCTGCTTTGGTCAAAACGCTAGGCGATATAGCTATGGCATTGAAGGGCACACCGAGTGAATCAAGCAAAGAGAAAGGCCCTTCGCAAAACCTACGCCGGTTTGTCTGCCCATTCTGCAACCTTGAGTACGACCTTCCGGCAGACATAACCGAAGCAGCCTGCCCGCGGTGCGCTGTGCAGCAGATGAAAGCGATGCAGGAGATGGGCAATGCTGGAAAGGCTAGTGAAGGCGAGTCGAGTGGCGGCGGCGAAAGCCCTGGTGAGGCAGTGGGCGAGAAAGAACCTGAAGCAATATCTTGAAGCCTTCGACGCTGAGGCGCTGCGACTCGCAGTAGAACTTAATGTCGATCTTGTT
>JAHJQI010000140.1 GCA_018819265.1 Alphaproteobacteria bacterium | reverse complement strand
CTCCGACTCTGACATATGGTTCCCTGCCGGGAACCTGAATGTCAGCCCGGAACACTAGGCAACCTTTTGATTGTGTTCTGGATTCACAAACATTTGACGACCTCCACCCGGGAATCAAATGTTTGATCCAGAACACTAGAGCGCGTTCACTTTTGATGGACTCGCAGCCGCGCTCTAAGTCTTTGTTTTGTCGCATGTTCGAAGCGCAAAACCGCATACGCTTTTGCTGAACATGCTCTAACTGCAATGACCCCGCCTCAATCATTGAATGACCTTCCCCGATCCCGAATGGCGTTAGACCGCTATCGGGTACAAGGCAAGCCAGATACGGCGGGGGAATGGCGGTCCTGTGGACGCCGCTATCCTTGAGCCATCCCGGGTCACGTGTTGCGGCGGAAGCGCGCGGCAAAGAAGCCGTCCATGCCGCCGGGTGGCGGAGGCCCTTCAGAGTCGGCAGGCGGATCATCCGGCGCTTCTGGTCCGCAAGCGGCGAATGCAGGCGTCTGCGAGGGAAGCGTGCGCAAATAGCCTTCAGGCGTCAGCCAGGCAGCCTCGATGGCAGATTCGCCTGGAGTCACGGGCCAGCCTTCCCAATCCGAGTGCGTGGCAAGAAATCGCGCTGCCTGCTCCTCGCCTTCCTCGGGCTGCAGCGAGCATGAGCAATAAACAAGGAGCCCACCCGGGCGGACGAGGGTTGCAGCGTTCGCAATGAGCCGTTCCTGCACGGCGGCCAGCGCCGCGACGTCGCTGCCGCGCTTGAGGTGGAGGATATCGGGGTGTCGGCGGATGGTGCCGGTTGCAGTGCAAGGCGCGTCAAGGAGAACCGCGTCGAAGGTGCGGCCGGGCTGCCAGCTTGCGGCATCGGCTTCGACCAATTCCGCCTTGAGGTTCAAGCGGGTGAGGTTTTCCGCGACACGGGCGAGGCGGGAAGCCGCCTGATCGACGGCGACGACGTTGGCTCCGATGGCGGCAAGCTGCGCGGTTTTTCCGCCGGGGGCGGCGCAGAGGTCGGCGACGTCGAGGCCGGTGACATCGCCCAACAGGCGGGCGGGCAAGGCGGCTGCGGCATCCTGCACCCACCAGGCGCCCTCGGCGAAGCCGGGCAGTTCGTCGACGCGGCCGGCGCCGCTCAGTCGCAGCGATCCCGTTGCCATTACTGCGCCCCGCAGCTGCTTCGCCCATTCGGCGCCGCGGTCAGGTTCCTTGAGGGTCAGGTCAAGGGGGGCTTCGAGGAGGCAGGCCCCGGCGATGGCGAGCGCCTTCTCCTCGCCGTAGGCCGAGGCCCAGCGCTGGAACAGCCAGGGCGGAATCGCGCTGCGGGGAAGATCCAGCCTGGCGAAGTCTTCGCTACCTGAAACCGAGACTTTGCGGAGCACGGCATTGACGAACTTCGCCAAGTGCGTCGACTGGCGCGATAGCCGCGTCTGGTCGACAGCAAGGTTGATGGCGGCATGGGCCGGTGTCTTGAGGATCAACATCTGGGTCGCCGCCGACAGCAAAATCGCAGCAACACGACCCTGCTTTGCGTGCAACGGCTTTTCGATGAATCGTCCAACGACCTCGTCGAGCGGCTGGGCATAGCGCAGCGTGTTTGCCGCGATGGTGCGAGCCATTCCGAGGTCGCGCTTCTCAATGTGGCGATAAGCCGGACTCTTCAACAGTTTCGCGAGCGTTTCGTCGAAGGCGCGGTGGTCCTGGAGCACGGCTGTGATGAGATCGACCGCCAGTTCGCGCGCGGCCAGTCCGGGGGGCGGCGCGGCAGGCGCGTCAGCCGGGCCGCGGCCTTCGCGCCGGCTCGCAGGAGGTTTACCAATGCGGGCGGGCTTCTTTGCACTCGTGTCGCGCATCTGACGTTTGATATCCACGTGCGGCTAGCCTCTCAATCAAACGTCAGACCTGTGAATCGATGAAAGCGATTCCGTCAAGTCGGATGTCGTTCACGCTCGCATCAGCCCCATGGTCCGCCGCGGCGGCGATTCTGCGCGCCGGCGCTGCTCCAAGGGCCCAGCTGGCCTCCGCCGCCCGACCGGTTTTCGCCATGGCTTGGCGAAGGTGACGCGCCGGCCTGGACACCCATCTCGCGGGCCAGTTCCTGCAACTGCGCGATGCGGTTTTCCATTGCCGGGTGGGTCGAGAACCAATTGTCGAAGCCTCGTCCGTTCAGCGGATTGACGATGAACAAGTGCGCAGCTGCCGGCACTGCTTCGGCCTCCCGGTTGATGATACCGCGCGCGGCCCGACCGATCTTATCGAGGGCGGAAGCGAGCCAGAGCGGGTTTCCGCAGATCATGGCGCCGAGCCGGTCGGCCTGATACTCGCGGGACCGGCTGATGGCCATCTGCACCAGCATGGCGGCGAACGGCGCCACGATCGCTGCCGCCAGGACGCCGATCCAGCCGAACGGGCTGTTGCGGTTATCGTTGCCGCCGAACATCATGGAGAACTGCAGCCACTGCGCCATCATCGATATCGCGCCGCCAATGGTTGCAGCGACCGTCATGGTCAGCGTATCGCGGTTCTTGATGTGGGCGAGTTCGTGGGCGATGACGCCGGCGATTTCCTCGGGCTCCAGCATTTCAAGCAACCCGGTCGAAGCGGCAACGGCGGAGTGCTGCGGATCGCGACCGGTGGCAAAGGCGTTCGGCTGCGGGTTCGGCAGGACATAGACGCGCGGCATGGGCAATTCCGCGCGGGATGCCAAATCGCGCACGAGGCGGTAATAATCGGGGGCGGTGGTTTCGTCGACCTCGGTCGCGCGGAACATCTTCAACACGACGGTATCGGAGTTCCAGAAACTGAACAGGTTCATTGCCAGCGCAACGACGAAAGCGATGACCATGCCGGTTTGACCGCCGATGACGTAGCCCATCACGGCAAAAATCGCCATCAACGCCGCCAGCAGCATGGCGGTCCTGGCGTAATTCATTGGCATCGGTTGCACCTCGTTGGTTTGCCGTACCGGGAAGTCCGTGGGACAAGTCATACGACCCATGTCGGCGCCGTGGTAGGCAAATCGGCGATAGAAAACGTCGCGCGGTCCGCCTGGTTCCCGACAGCCTATATATGGAGCAGTGATGACGATTGAAAAAGAGCCGGCCGCAATCAACGCCGAAACCGCAAAGTCAGCCGCTGTAGCCGGCGATCGCGAGCCGGAGCGCGCGCTGAGCGCAGCAGCGCTAAGGGCGCTGGCGGAGGCAGAAGAACGCCGTGCGCAGGCGGAGCGCGCGCTCGCGGAGAGCGAGAAGGCGAAGGAAGTCGGTGGCCGGGACGGGCCGGAGCCGACACGCTACGGCGACTGGGAAAAGGGCGGGATCGTCTCCGATTTCTAAGGACCCCGCCGGCTTTCGTTGCGGTACGGTTTGTTCAGCTGTCGCGGTGAACCGCCCGAACTGTTTCAAAATGGTGATCAAGAATTCCTGCTTGTGTCTTCCCGATACTCGACGCCCGCGAATGCCATAGTTGCCCACCGCATTCCCAACCCGCGCTGCGCAGGGCCTGCAACCCTAATTCGGGGGCCCGATCACCGGTCGGTCTGCTGGCCCTCAGTGCCTTATGTTTCCGACGTTTGCGCTGGGTCGATGCTTACCTGACCGTCTCCACATGCATTGCAAATTTATGCAAAATCGATACGCGTTTTAATCGTTCGGTTACCGAATAGAATGTCTGCCGGCCGCCAGTTACCCAGGTGACGGCCCGTCGGGCACCCTGGTTGCACTCTGAGGTTCAACAGATTTTGCGTTGCCTCAAGGAGAGACACAACCATGGCCGCTCACGTTCTCAAGAACGGTGCTTCATTCGCCCAGGACCGCCAGGGTACCGTCGCCATCGTCTTCGGCCTCATGTTCCTTGCCTTCGCCATGATCGCGGGAATGGCGATCGACATGGGTCGCGTCACCAACACCAACTCCCGGCTTGTCACCGCGACCGACGCCGCCGCGCTTGCCGCAGGCAGCGCGCTGCTCGACGGCCGCCTCAACGATGCCGAAATCGAGGATCTCGCCAAGGCCTACTTCCAGAAGAACATCGAGCAGGGCGGCGACATGTTCGGTACGGTCACCAACCCGACCGTCACGGTCAACCGTGCAACGGGCGAAGTCGTCATCGACGCCGAGGCAACGGTGCCGATGTCGATCACCAAGATTGCCGGCTTCACGGAAGTGAAACTGCCCGTCAACAGCGCGACCCGCTTCGACCAGCGCGATATCGAACTCGGCATGGCGCTCGACGTCACGGGTTCGATGAGCGGTTCGAAGATCACCGCGCTCAAGAACGCAGCCAAGGACCTCATCGACATCCTGCTGCCGGACAGCGGCCAGCTCAACAAGGTCCGCATCGGGCTTGCGCCTTATGCGGCAAGCGTCAACGCAGGCGCCTATGCCAACACGGTCACGGGCCTCAACGTCAACAATACCTGCGTCTACGAGCGCAAGGGTGCGGAAAAATTCACCGACGCCGCGCCGACAGGCATCAACAAACTGGGCGCCAAGAACAGCACGAGCTGCCCCAGCTCCAAGGTTCAGCCGATGACCGACGACAAGGCACTGCTCAAGAGCCAGATCGATGGCTACAAGGCCAGCGGCGCAACCGCCGGACACCTCGGCGCCGCCTGGGCCTGGTACCTTGTCTCGCCCGTGTGGAAGTCGATCTGGCCGGCCGCAAGCCAGCCCGTCGACTACGGTGACGGCAAGACCCTCAAGGCCGTCATCCTGATGACCGACGGCGAATTCAATACGCAATACGAAAGCGCCAACGGCAATTCCGCCAATCAAGCCCGCGGTGTCTGCGCTGACATGAAGGCGAAGAAGGTCGCCGTCTACTCTATCGCCTTCCAGGCGCCCGGCTCTGCCCAGCAGCTGCTGCAGGAATGCTCTTCGGGCAACCAGTTCTACTTCTCCGCCAGCAACGATCTGGAACTGCGTCAGGCCTTCCAGGAAATTGCGAAGAAGCTCAACAACCTGCGCCTCACCAACTGAGGGGCTCTCAGCGGGGCCGGCCGAAAAGGCAAGTTGATCTCGGGTTGAAGACGGGTGACTCTCCCAGCATCGTCCAACCACTCAAAGAAGCCGGACCCGCAAGGGTCCGGCTTTTGTCATTCATGAGTGGCGAACGTGTCTGAACGCTTGACGACCTTCGCCCGATCCATGCGCTACGAGAGCATGTTCAGCAAAAGTGTACGCGGTTTTGCGGCTCGAACATGCGACAAAACAAAGACTTGAGAAGCGCGGCTGCGAGCCCATCAAAAGTGAACGCGCTCTAGAAAATGTACATGGTGCGCGCGTGGCCATAATACTTCTTCATGTAGCTCAGTTCCTTATGCGGGTTGAGAATGATGCGCGGGGATTTGCGCCGCGCCTCCTTGGGTCCGTAGATCAAGGAAAGATGCTCATCGAGGCGCTTGTTGGCTAAGGCGTACTTCTCGGCGAGCGTCTTGTCGCCCTTCGGGGCTATCTGCTCGAGTTCGCCGATGTTGGCGCGTCTGATCTTGCGGTAGGCGAGCGTACTCAGGAACATTGCATACCTGTCATAGGCGCCGTGCGCGGCCAGGACCTTGTTCGCAAGCGGCAGACCGTAGAACACCGCATACCCAAGCCCCTTTCTGGGAATCGAGGACCAGGTGCTTTCCCCACCGCGCAACAACATCCTCGCCAAGGACAGAAGCGGGCCGGAGAAATATTTGCGCCGGATAAGGGTCGTGGTCGAGGGCAGCGGCGGGAACTCGACCTCCCAGGCGCGCCCGACATGGCTGAAGTTTTTTACCTGCATCAACAGGGGGACGGCATCGCCGCTCGACTCGAGGCGAACGGTACGTTTCTCAAGCTCGCCACCTTGCAGCCGCCGGTAATCGTCGACGAAATGGTGGTCGGCCTTGTCGCCGGTGTGTTCCGACAACATGCCGACGCACGGAGCGCCGAATGTCACCACGGCGTGGATCCTGCGCCCATGTCTTGCCGAAAACTCGTGCGCACCAACGAAGGCGAGAGCGCCGCCCAGCGAGTGGCCGGAAAAGACGAATTCCTTCTTGTGCTCATCCGGGACGGTCTTCAGCCAGTTTTCGACCTGGTCTCGAATTGCAGCCCAGGCCGCGGAAAATCCGATCGTGCGTGCCGGCTTGAGGTAGGTGGCCGGGTCGGGCCCGCCGATGAGTATCCGCTCCTCTTCGGTCAGGTTCACTTTCTTGCCGCGCAGTCCGACCGAGTACTTGATGTTGTCGAGCCAGCTGTTCTCGACCACCGGGTCGGTCGTCATGCCGTTATCGATATCGACGCGGCAGTCCCCGACCGAGGTCGTTCCGCGGCAGACGATGAAGGTCCGCCCTTCGAAAACAAACCCGTAGGCCTGCGTGTCGAGGCCGGCGCGGCATTTGTTGAGCTTCTTAAGCTGCTGTTCCTGCCAATGGCCGGGAGCTCGATTGTAGCGTGGAGGCTCGGCCGCGGCGGCGGCTTTTGCAGCCTCATCGTCCATGATCTCCAAAGGGATCGTGCTGCAAAAGAATGCGAAGTGATCGGTCACTTCCTTGGGATGGCAGCGCTGCAATTCTCCCTTGAGATAATCGTTCGGTTTTGTGGAGTCGTTACCCAGATAGGCTTGTGCCGACTTGTAGGCGAGGAATTCGCAAAGCGATAACGGGAAGCATGGTTCGCCGCCGGGTGCCTTCGCGTCGGGGTCGAACCGGCAGACTGCGCCCGCGACAGCGGCGGGGGAATCTAAATTCGCGCCATCGAAGTAGGCGTTGTAGCGATCGAGATTGAGTTCAACCGCCATCGTAAAATGGCCGATCCCGACCTTGTCGTCCGCATCGGTCACCTTGACGGCAAAGCTATAGGTTCCGCCGCGGGTCGGGGTGCCGGCGATGATCCCGGTCGCCTCATCGATGGCGAGGCCCGGCGGCAAGCTGCTTTGCGGATCGAACAGGGTCTGGAGGTCGAATTCCTTGTAGAGCGCAAATTTGAATGGGGTGCGACCGTTCGAAACGGTGATCGTCTGCGGGTCGTAGGGTTTCGATTGAATCGCCTTTGGCAACGTGTACGGGCCGAACCACGCCGATGGCCGGACGCTGAGCGTCGGCTTTTCCGTGGAACTTTGACCCGACGACTTCACCGCACCTGAAGCACCTGGAGGCGCGGGCTTTGTCGGAGCGGGCGCGGCCGGTGTCGCCGGAGCCTGCGTGGAATGTGTCGAGGTGTCAGTCATGGCTAATCCGATCCCCAAGAGCGCAATAAACAAGCGCTATCCCCCCCCCGACACTCGAGAGAGGCCGAGACGTTCAATCTAACAGCAAAGCATTCCATGCGGTATCGAATCACTGAAGTCGGAATTTTGCCGTTTCGCAGCTTCGTCCGATGCTGCCGCACCATCCGGTCCATCGGATAAACGATACGCCTTGCACAGGACGGCTCTCCCTGAAAGGCATTGCCCGAACCTCCAAAGTGATTCGGACAATGACCTGTCAGGGATGCTGCCGGTCTATTCTGCCAGGGATGTCCCCGGTTCGTACCCAACCGCAACCGTCGGCGGGTTTCGGCTGGCGCTGTTCCGGCGGGGTCGGCGGGCGAGTCCCTCACCCTCGCTGCGCTCTTCCACACTTCCTGAAGTCGTGTGGAGCTTTCTCGTCCACACTTCCTTTGCTCAACACTGCGCAAGCTTGTGTTGACGAGCCAAAGCCGGTGTGGAGCTTTCTCGTCCACACTTCCTGAAGTCGTGTGGAGCTTAAGCCTTCTTGTTCTGCCGGTTGGCGATGAGATCTTCGACGACGGCGGGGTCGGCCAGGGTCGAGGTATCGCCAAGGCTGCCGAAATCGTCCTCGGCGATCTTGCGCAGGATGCGGCGCATGATCTTGCCCGAGCGGGTTTTCGGAAGACCCGGCGAAAACTGGATGAGGTCGGGCGAAGCGATCGGGCCGATCTCGTTCCTGACGTGCTTGACCAGTTCCTTCTTGAGGTCGTCGCTGGGTTCCTCACCAGTCATCAACGTCACATAGCAATAGATGCCCTGGCCCTTGATGTCGTGAGGATAGCCGACAACAGCGGCCTCCGACACCTTCGGGTGCGCGACCAGCGCGCTTTCGACCTCGGCCGTTCCCATGCGATGGCCGGACACGTTGATGACATCGTCGACGCGGCCAGTGATCCAGTAGTAGCCGTCCTCGTCGCGGCGGCAGCCGTCACCCGTGAAATAGGTGCCCGGATAGGTCGAGAAGTAGGTCTGCACGAAGCGCTCGTGGTCGCGGTAGACGGTGCGCATCTGACCCGGCCAGCTGTCCTTGAGGATGAGATTGCCGCTGGCCGCGCCTGGCAGCTCGGCACCCTTGTCATCGACGAGGGCCGGCTGCACGCCGAAGAACGGCAGCGTCGCCGAACCCGGCTTCTGGCCGATCGCGCCGGGAAGCGGCGTGATGAGGATGCCGCCGGTTTCGGTCTGCCACCAGGTGTCGACGATGGGGCATTTGGAGTTGCCGACGACGCGGTAATACCAATCCCAGGCCTCCGGGTTGATCGGCTCGCCGACGGAACCGAGCAGGCGCAGGGTCGAGCGGTCGGTGCGGTTGACGAAGTCGTCGCCGGCGCCCATCAGCGCGCGGATTGCGGTCGGGGCGGTATAGAACGTGTTGACGCCCCACTTGTCGACGACCGACCAGAAGCGCGACGCGGTCGGGTAGTTGGGTACGCCTTCGAACATCAGCGTCGTGGCGCCATTGGCGAGCGGCCCATAGACGATGTAGCTGTGGCCGGTGACCCAGCCGACGTCGGCGGTGCACCAGTAGATATCGCCGTCGTGATAGTCGAAGACGTACTGGTGGGTCATGGATGCGTAGACGATATAGCCGCCGGTCGTATGGACGACGCCCTTCGGCTTGCCGGTCGAACCCGATGTGTAGAGGATGAACAGCGGGTCTTCAGCGCTCATTTCCTCGCACGGGCAATCGGCTGGAACCTTCACCAGTTCTTCGTGCAGCCAGACGTCGCGGCCCGGCTTCATCGAGACCTCGTTGCCGGTGCGGCGAACGACGCAGACCTTCACGTCGTCAAGTGGCTTGTCGCCCTTGATGGCCAGGGCCGCATCAGTGTTCTTCTTCAAAGGCACCGTCTTGCCGCCGCGCAAGCCTTCATCGGAGGTAATGACGAACTTGGAGTCGGCATCGGCGATACGGTTGTAGAGGCTGTCGGGAGAGAAGCCGGCGAAGACGATGGAGTGAACCGCGCCGAGACGGGCGCACGCCAGAATGGCATAGGCGGCTTCCGGGATCATCGGCAGGTAAATCGTGACGCGGTCGCCCTTCTTGACGCCGTTGGCCTTGAACACGTTGGCCATCTTCTGCACGCGCTCGTGCAATTGGCGGTAGGTGATCTGCTCATCGTCGGTCGGGTCGTCGCCTTCCCAGATGATGGCAACCTGATCGCCGCGGGTGGCGACGTGGCGGTCGACGCAGTTGTGGCAAACGTTGAGCGTGCCGTCCTCATACCAGCGGATCGAGACGTTTTGGGGATCGAAGGAGGTGTTCTTGACCTTCGTGTAGGGCTTCATCCAGTCGACGCGCTGCCCCATTTTGCCCCAGAATTCCCCCGGGTTCTCGACCGACTCCTTGTACATCTTCTCGTACATTTCCTTGTCGATCCAGGCGCGGTTCGCCCATTCTGCCGAAACGGGGTATATTGTGTCTGACGACATGCGACGTCCTCCCAGTGGATGATCTATATTGCGGGGCATTATGGTCAGCCGGCCGGCGCAAACAACCAACCCCTTCGTCGAAGGAAATGACTGAAATTCCAGCTCTTAGCTAGAGGTTATCAACGCTCTGCGGCCCGCGTCCAGCGGTAGACGCGATGCCATGATCCCGGTCATGCACTCAGCTACGACTTTGGACGAGGGGCAGACGTACTCACCGACGCTCCTTTGTACCGGCAACCGCGCCGAGTGAGGGCCAGCCCAAACCCACCGACGTCACGGATTGCGTCTGCCCCTCACCCTGACCCTCTCCCCATGCAGAATGGGGAGATGGGACCAGCCTTCATCGGAGAGGGGATCACTGACCCGTCAAAAGCCGCGACAGAGGGATGGGCAAGGTGTAAGAAGCCCGACCATGAAAAAACGCCCTGCCCAGCCCCCAGATGTGCCGCTTCGCCACGAGATGACGTTCGAGTACGGCGTACCCAGCGGTATGGTGCCGGGGGTCGTGAGACTCGTTTCCGAAAACCCGGGGCCCTTCACCTTCAAGGGCACCAACACCTACCTTGTCGGGTCGAAATCGCTTGCCGTCGTCGATCCGGGTCCCGCTGACGAGCGCCATTGCCGGGCGATCCTCAATGCCGCCCACGGCCGGCCGATCACCCACATCCTCATCACGCACGCACACCGCGATCACGTTGACGGGCTTGCGGCGCTGCAGGCTGAAACCGGGGCGCAATCGGTCGGATTCGGGCGCGCGCAGCTCATTGCGCCAGAAGCGCTCAATTCGCCTTCCGGAAATGATTTCGTGGCGCTCGATTTCGCCCCCGATCTGGCGGTTGGGGACGGCGATCTGATCGAGGGCGAGGATTGGACGCTCGAAGCGCTGCACACACCGGGGCACGCGCCCGACCATCTGTGTTTTGCGCTGGCCGGCCGTGAAGTCGTCTTCTCCGGCGATCACGTGATGTCCTGGAACACGACGGTGATCGCGCCGCCGGAGGGCCGGATGGCCGATTACCTGACCTCGCTGTCGCGGCTTCTCGACACCGACATCGATACCTATCTGCCCGGGCACGGCGGACGCCTCGAAGAGGCGCGGCGGACGGTCAAAGCCTTCCTCCTGCACCGGCAGTGGCGCGAACAGGCGGTGCTCGGCGCGATCCGCAAAAACGGGGCGACGGTGCGGGAGATGGTGGCGATGATCTATCGCGATCTCGACGAAAAGCTGCTGGCGGCTGCAGCACTGTCGGTGATGGCGCATGTCGAACACCTGCACGAACAAGGCGCGGTCACCTACGCCGATCCGCTGGGTTTCGACACGCCTCTCATGGCTGCCGGTTAGCGCTGCTGCTCGCTTTCCTTTGAGCGTGGCGCTGCACGGCTGGTCCGCGGCCCGGTTACCGTTGCTTCCAGCCGGGAGACGATCTCGGCCAGAATTTCACGCAGGCGGGTGGCGTTGCGGCCAAGGTCGTGGCGGCCGTAGCGGGAGGCCGAACGAACATCGACTTGAGCCGTCAGCTGGTTGCCGACCACACGGATAGCGATATCGTCGTAGAAGCCCCAGATCATGGTGCGATCGACCGCCTCGATGAGGCCGGTCGCCGGCGCTTCGTCACCCGGCGGGATCTCGCTCACGCTGGTCATCCCAAGCCGACTTACGGCATCGACCGACACATCATAAGCCTCCGCGACCGACCGGTTGATCAGCAGCGGCTTGAGGTCTGGATAGGCCTGGCGCTGCGGGGCGGCAAATACCTCGCCTGGATAGTCGGCGCGGTTGGCGCCGGGCGGGCGCATTGCAGCGAGCGCGGCAAACTGCGGCGGCGCTTGCGTATCGGTCGTCACGTCGTTGATTTCGGGAAGGGCCCGGATCGTCGGCAGCGATGCCAACGGCCAACCGACAATGGCGATCGCAACCAGTCCGCCGAAGACGACCCGGGAGACACCGCGCGAGGCGTTGCGCCAGATGTCGGAGGTCGCCAGGGCGCCGAGTGCCAGCGACACCAACCCGCCAAATATCGAGAGCTTCAACAAGTTGAGCGCCACCGGCGTCGGGATCGAAAACAGCCGATGCAGGAACAGCGCCGAGAAGGCCAGGGCGGCGCTGAACACAGCTACGCGGGCGCACCAGGCTGCCAGCGGGCTCGGCTTTTCCTCGGCGGTTCGCGATAATCGTGGCGGCTTCATCTGCGGGTCACCTCGATGCGAGCGAAGTTCGGATAAGCGAGATCTGCCATACTCGACCGGCGGCGTCACGCCGAAGGACGAAGGTCCTTCGAAAACCGTTGTAAGGCCGACGCGGCTCAACACCTTCGTCAAGATACTGCTCGGCCACGGACCGCATTGCCGTCCCCGCAAGAACTAACTTCAACAGCTGCTAGTGGCCCGTCGCGCCAAAATCGCATCATGGCCCCAACCCCGTCCGATTTTGGCGCGACATAAGGGCCACTAGCGAGATCATGGGCTTAGTGTGGCGTTCAACGCGCCATAGTTGACACCAGCCTTGCCGCACCGTTGGTCAACTGTGGCGCGACCCCACACTAGGGGTAAAGCTTGAGTTTTTGCCACGGGGATTGCGGGCCTTCACGGCGAAAAACAGCGCGTTCGTGCAGCCGGAACAGGCGATCGCACCAGAACTCGATCTCGACGGGGATCATGCGAAACCCCGACCAGTGGGGCGGGCGCGGAATCGTGCCGACGGCGTAACGGGCGGCGTAGCCGGCGACGCTGGCGGCGAGTTCGGCACGGCTCGAAAGGGGCCGGGACTGGGCGGAGGCCCAGGCGCCGATGCGGCTGCCGCGGTGGCGGGTCGCATAGTAGGCGTCGGCCTCCTCGGGGGTGACCGCCACGACGGGGCCGCGAACGCGCACCTGCCGTCGCAGCGACTTCCAATGGAACACGCAGGCGGCCTTCATACTGCCTGCAAGCTCGCGTCCCTTCGCGCTTTCAAGGTTGGTATAAAACACGAAGCCGCGTTGCGGGTGCCCGGTCCCGTCCACACCCTTCAAGAGCACCATGCGGACGTTGGGGAGCCCATCGCCATCAACGGTGGCCAGGGCCATGGCGTTGGGATCGTTGGGCTCGGAAGCCGCCGCCTCTTCGAGCCAGCCGGCGAACAGGTCAAACGGATCTCCGGCGGCGGCAAGCGTATCGTCGGTCTGCGCGGCAAGCGTATCGGCATCGAGTTGGGGTTCGTCGGTCAAATCGTCATCCCTTTGCAATCATCGCATGGCGCGCACTATCGTTTGAACATGGCACGCGCTTAAAGCCGGCCTTAACCAAAGCAGGTCATCATCGCGCAGCGAGAGATCCAAGTTGTGTGGCTCTCTTCGCGTAACAGTGTAGCGTACCTGTCGTTTGGTACCCAGCGTGCGGCTGGACTCGAAACCAAACGTCAGGTGCAAAAGCTACACTAGAATCATAGAGTTGCTAGTGTTCCTTATGGTTCTGACATTTGCCCAGGAGTTCGCCGCACAGGGAAGCAAATGTCAGAACCGGAACACTGGTCGTTTCCGTAGCGTCGTACCTTGTGAGTTACACCCATGCGTTCCACTTGCGAAATCGAGACGATTTCCGCCACGTTGCTGGTCGGACTCGTCGCCGTCGCCTCCATCCTTATGACATCGTCGCCTGGTGCATCTCAAGACGCGCCGCCGGCTCGCGGCGTTTCGCTGTCGCAAAGCGACCGGGTCGCGGCACTCGAGAATGTCCAGTACGCCCTGACCGAGCTTGGCGACGGCGCCAGCTATGTCTGGCATCGCGGCAACGGCCGGCTGTCCGGCGTCATCCAGCCAACGTCGTCTTTTGTCGACGCCAAGGGCCGGGTCTGCCGGCACATCGTCGTGCTCTTGAGCGCCGGCGAAAAGTCGCGCAAGACCGAAGCTGTCGCCTGCCGCCTCGGCAACGGCGTCTGGCGCTTCGACAGCTAACCTGTATCCATTTGTTTTCGTTAGATTTTCTACCCGGCCGCGACGGTTTCGCCCATTGCCCGAATGGCGTATCTGGACCGAAAACGCCTTTCGTGTAGGATGCGCCGAACTTTGGCCGAAAAACAATGAAGAAGGGCACCCGAACGATGAGTGAAGCTGCTCCTGGTTCCGCCGCGGCAACCGGCAATCTGATGGCGGGCAAACGCGGGCTCGTCATGGGCGTCGCCAACAACCGTTCCATCGCATGGGGCATCGCCAAGGCGTGTGCCGCGCAAGGCGCCGAATTGGCCCTGACCTACCAGGGCGAGGCGATCAAGAAGCGAGTCGAGCCGCTCGCCAACGAACTTGGCGCACGCCTCGTCATTCCCTGCGACGTCACCGACGAAGCGTCCATGGACGCCGTTTTCTCGGCCATCGACAGCGCCTGGGGCAAGCTCGACTTCCTGGTGCACGCCATCGCGTTCTCAGACAAGGCCGAGCTCGACGGGCGCTACGTCGACACGACCGAAGGCAACTTCCGCCAGACCATGCTGGTGTCCTGCTACTCCCTGACGGCGCTGGCAAAACGCGCAGAACGCCTGATGGGCGAAGGCGGCTCCATCATCACATTGACCTACTACGGCGCCGAAAAGGTCATGCCCCACTACAACGTCATGGGGGTGGCGAAGGCGGCACTCGAAGCAAGTGTGCGCTATCTGGCGGCCGATCTCGGCAAATCCGCGATCCGCGTCAACGCCATTTCGGCAGGTCCGATCAAGACGCTGGCGGCATCGGGAATTTCCGACTTCCGCTACATACTGAAATGGAACGAATACAATTCGCCGCTGCGGCGGACCGTGACGATCGACGAAGTCGGCGGCGCGGGCGTCTATCTTCTCTCCGACCTGTCGCGCGGGGTGACCGGCGAAATCCACCACGTCGACGCCGGCTACCATGTCCAGGGCATGAAAAACGAAGACGCCCCGGACATCACCGTTACCAAGTCCGACGTTTAGAACCGGCGAAGTCCATCGCTGCTTCGAAGGAGAAGCGTCGGCATCAGCGGAACTCGTGAGGGGGCCTATTCGGTGAAAGAAGGCGTGACCCTCTATTGCGTTCGCCACGGCCAGACGGACTGGAATGCGCAATCGCGCTACCAGGGTCAAATGGATGTGCCGCTCAACGAATCGGGGCGTCAGCAAGCGAAGCGAAACGGCCAGGTGCTGCGCGGTCTGTTGCCTGACATCGCTCAAGCCCATTACGTTTCCAGTCCGCTATGGCGTGCGCGCGAAACCATGCAGATCGTCCGCCAGGAACTTAGCCTCGACCCGGACACTTTTGCGATCGACGACCGTCTCAAGGAGGTGCACTACGGCGCCTGGGAGGGCCAGCTCCTTGAGACGCTGGTGGAAACGGAAGCTGACGGCATCGCCGCGCGGAAGGCGGATCCGTACAATTTCCGGCCACCGCAAGGCGAAAGCTATGCCGACCTGCAGGAGCGAATGAGGGGTTGGCTCGACACTGTGGACGTCGACACCGTTGTGACCACGCACGGCGGAATCAGCCGGACATTGCGGTCCTACCTGCTCGATCTCGACCCCGACCGAATCCTTGATCTCGACGTGCCGCAGGATCGGGTGCTGGTCATCCGGTTTGGTGAGATGCACTGGCTTTGAATTCAGTGCGCGGTTCCCCGGCGACGCGCTCGTTCATCGCCCAAAACAAGAAAGGACCGGAGCAGCGGCAGCTCCAGTCCTCTCAACGTCAATAGGGGACTGCTCGATACCGGCTGCTCATTTCCGGCAGGAGCCTTCCCTTCCGTGTCGACGCCTTCCACCGCGTTTGGCTAGTCCCGACCGAGCATTGTGGTTCGGACGCGGCAGAACTTGTCGTTGGTACGCTGAAAGGACGCACGCACCTTTGGCCGAAGCCATCGCTGCGCTTGCTCGCGTGCTCCACTTTCTCGACCGCATTGTTCCATTGTTCGGGGCAGGCGCTGTGGCCGTGTGCCCCCTTTTCGGAGTCGCGGGGAGTCGGGAAATCCCCAACTCGATCCGTCTTGGGAGGCGAATCTTGGGGGAATCACGCATTAACTCATTATTTTCATAATCTGCGTTGCCCTGATTTGTCATCCATCTTGGGTCGCCGGAGGGAATTGAACAGGCTGCGGTCCAGGGTTAAGATTTTTTTGCAACACTTTTCGGTTGCAGCTCCACTTTGCATGATAAGCCTGCGGTCGGATTTTGAAGCCAGAATCCAAAACGCCAGCCCGAATTCTTCTTGGAAAAGTATGTCCCACAACACGTTCGGCCACCTATTCCGCATCACCACCTGGGGCGAAAGCCATGGGCCCGCCATAGGCTGCGTCGTCGACGGCTGCCCGCCGGGAATTCCGCTGACTGTCGAAGAAATCCAGCGCGACCTCGACCGGCGGAGGCCCGGTCAGTCGCGGTTCACGACGCAGCGGCGCGAGCCCGACAGCGTCGAAATCCAATCGGGCGTGTTCGACGACAGCGGCGGCGGGCAAGTGACAACAGGCACGCCGATCGGCCTCGTGATCCGCAATACCGACCAGCGCTCTAAGGACTATGGCGATATCGCCGCCAAGTTCCGTCCCGGCCACGCCGACTTCACCTATGAAGCGAAATACGGACTGCGCGATTATCGCGGCGGCGGACGCTCGTCGGCGCGCGAGACGGCAATGCGGGTGGCTGCGGGCGCGATTGCGCGCAAGGTGGTCCCGGGCGTGCGGATACGGGCGGGGCTGGTGCAGATGGGGCCACATCGAATCGATCGAAGCCGGCTCGACTGGTCGACCGTCGACGATAATCCATTGTTCTGCCCGGACCCCGGCAGCGTCGAACCCTGGTCGGACTACCTCGACGAGATCCGCAAGAACGGGTCGTCGATCGGGGCGGTCATCGAAGTCGTCGCTAAAGGCGTGCCAGCCGGTCTTGGCGCGCCGATCTACGGCAAGCTCGACCAGGATCTCGCCTCCGCGATGATGAGCATCAACGCGGTCAAGGGAGTCGAGATCGGCGAGGGCATGGCGGCTGCCGAACTGACGGGTGAAGAAAATGCCGATGAGATCCGCATCGGCGCGGATGGCAAACCGCTGTTCTTGTCCAACCATGCCGGGGGCATCCTCGGCGGCTTGTCGACCGGCCAGGAGATCGTGTGCCGGTTTTCGGTCAAACCGACCTCCTCGATCCTGTCGCCGCGCAAAACCATAGACCGCCACGGCAACGAGACCGACATCGTGACCAAAGGCCGTCACGACCCGTGCGTGGGGATTCGCGCCGTGCCGGTGGGCGAAGCCATGATGGCCCTTGTTCTCGCCGACCACTTCCTGCGTCATCGCGGCCAGTGCGGGTGACACCACGGGAAGCGGATTGCGGCAGTTTTCCTGCTCAACAAACAATCAGATTGCACGGGCGGCGGCAGCCAGCGCGTGAGGTTGTGCAGCAAGTGGAAGATCGTCGTCCGATTTCGCTCAGTGCAGTTGCCAAGTCGGTCCGCGCTTGCGTAACCTCGCATTGCGCTGCACCGCAGCATGAGGAGGCTTGGCCGGCATGACCGACGCACCTGCGGACGATATCCAGGACGCCAGCGGCTACACCATCCGCTATGGGAAGGAAAAGGGCCAGTTCCGGGTCTTTATTCTGGCTGGCGCCGGCATCCTGCTTGGCATCGCGGCGTTCTACCAGGGCAGCGAAATTCTGCTGGCCATCGGGGTCGCCGCGCTTGGAGCCGCCTATTACTTCTTCCCGCTGATCGAATCGCACCGGCCCCGGCTCGGCGCCAACCAGTATGGCATCTTCATCGAGGGCCTGGGGCTGATCGGCTGGCGGTCGGTGGAGCACATCGAGACGGTGCACATCGCGGTGCGCACGATGATGACGCATGAACTCCAGATCAAGCTTTCGCAGCCGCTTGAGCAGGCGCTGCTTGCCGACTGGCGCAAGATGGCGTTCTACCGCCTGCTGATGCGCCTGCCGTGGACCATGAGCCACAACAATACCATCCGCATCAACCTGGAGCCCTTCGACGACCCGCCCGATGAAGTCGAACGGACGTTGAAGCGCATGCAGCGGCATTATCGCAGCTAGAGCACCGCAGTCATGGGTGGAACCAAAGTGATGGGCAACCGCTGTCAGGGTCACATCGGCAGCGGAACGCCGGCCTTGGTGAAGGCTGCCGCCTGGCGGGTGGCGACGGTGTCGATGTCGAAAAGCTCAATGGTCTCGTTGAACAGGCGATACCAGTTGAGCCTGGCGTCGAGGTGCAGGAAAACGCCGCCGAGCCCGATCGCGGCGCGATCCATGAAGACGAACTCGCGCGGCACTGTGACGGGACCCTTCTGCTTCAACACATTGCGAACGTGCAGCATTTCGCGGCGGCCGTATTCGCCGGGCGCTACCTCGTCGGCAATGGTGCGCTCGCGGTCGTCGAGCAGCGGTCCGTAAATGAAGCGCGCCCAGATCGTCAGGCCGTCGATCAGCTCGTCGTTAAGGCCCTTGAACCCCCATTCCTCATAGGCGGCAACGACCTTGTCGCGATCGCCCGCCAACAGCCCCTGATAGAGATTGACGACGCCCTGCACGAAGCGGGGCGAGAACGTGCGGATGCAGCCGTAATCGAGGAGATTGATGCCGATGGGGCGCTCGTCCTCAGAGAAGACGGTGTAGTTGCCGAGATGCGGGTCGCCGTGAATGACTCCGTGATGGCTGAAGGGGTGCCACCAGGCCCGAAACATGGCGCGCGCGATCTGGTTGCGGTCTTCGAGAGGAGCTTCCTTGAAGGAGAGCAGCGGCTCGCCGTCGAGCCAGGTCATGGTCAGAAGACGGCCGGTCGACAGCTCGGAGAGAACTTCGGGCACGCGGATCAGGGGGTCGGCACAGAAGATATCAGCGTAGAGGCGGGTGTGAGCCGCTTCCAGCGCATAATCAAGTTCCTCGCGCAGGCGCGAGGAGATCTCGACGAAGATTTCCTTGGTGTCGATGCCGGGATCCATGCGCGCGTGCAGCTGGAAGACGAGTTTCAGCTGGTTCAGGTCGGCTTCGACGGCCGACTGCATATCCGGGTACTGGAGCTTGCAGGCCAATTGGCGGCCATCGGGATGGGTGGCGCGATGCACCTGGCCCAGCGACGCGGACGCCGCCGACTTCGGATCAAACGCCGCAAACCGGCCTTGCCAATCGGTTCCAAGCTCCGCCGTCATGCGGCGGCGGACAAATCCGGGGCCCATCGGCGGGGCCTGGCTTTGCAACTGCGCCAGTTCGCGCGCGTATTCCTTTGGCAGCGCTTCGGGGATTGTCGAAAGGAGCTGGGCGACCTTCATGATCGGCCCCTTGAGCCCGCCCAATGCCGCAGCCAACTCGCGGGCCGACTTCGAGCGGTCCTGCTCCATCCCGAGCAATCGCTTGCCGGCATAGCGCGCGGCAACGCTGCCGACGTTCGCCCCGACGCGGGCATAGCGAGACGCGCGGGCGGTGAAACGGTTGTCTTCGTTGGTCATACTGGCAGGGGCCGTGGATGAAGCCGGGGTGGCCGGCGGGCGGGTGACGTCGAACAGTACGCAGCAGACGCATCCTGGATCAAACGGCGAAGTGCCGCCGCCTGATAAAACGCGAAAGAGCCGCGCCGTCGGGCGCAGCCCTCTCGAGAAAAGGCCGGCATGTCGAGATTTCCGGGCTCAGCGGTTTTCCTGGCTCAGCAGTTCGAAAAAGCGCTGCGGCCCGCCGGGACGAGAAAGATCGACCTGATTTGCGAAAATCGCCGGATCGCGGTGGCGGTAGGCGTGTCTGGCGCTGCGATGCTGGTGATGACGTCGTAGCTTGCGCGAAACGTAGCGATCGCCGTCGCGATACTTTTTTAAGCCATGGGCATCGGCCGGCGCCGTTGCGAGCGGCAGCACCGCGGCGACGGCGAAGGCGGCGACGACCGCTGAAAGGGCGAGCCGGGTATGTTTGGCGAAGCTCATGTGCAGCCTCCTCTTCGGGAATTTCCGGTAGCCTATAACGTTGGATGCGACCCCGACGTCTGCAACGCACACTCGCGTGATCAGGGCAGTAGTGAGGCCAACGCGAAGATGACGCGCGCGGTAGAGGCCGTTATCGATCGGGCACTCTGATGCGTCAGATTCCCTGATGGTCAGATTCCTTGGCCCTCGGTTTCGCGCTCCAGCTCGCGCAGGCGTTGCTCGCCGTCGGGCCAGAATGGATTGACCGTCATCAGCTGGCGGTGCGCGGCCAGCGCGCCGGCCTTCTGGCCGGTCTCCTCGAGCATGCGCGAAAGACCCTCGAGGGCCTTGTAGTGATTGGGGTCGAGCGCCAGAACGCGGCGCAGATCGCCGAGCGCTCTTGCGAAATCGTTCTGCGTATAGTGGACCACCGCGCGCTGGTGCCAGCCCTCGGTATAATCGGGGGCCAGGGCCACGACGGCGTCGAGGAACCTCAGAGCCAGCGCGTCATTCTTTTCTGCGAGAGCCTTGTTGGCACGCTGCATCAGCACAAAAACGGTGTCGCCATGGCCGAACAGCCAGAGGCGCTCGATCACTCCGGCAATTTCGGTGCCGGTCTTCTCGTCGGAAGCTGTCGCCAGGAGCGCGTAGAGGTTGGTCAGCACCTCGGCGGTCTGGCGCGGCGACTTCGGCGGATGGCCGAGAACGCGAAGGTGGTAGGGCTGGTCGGGTTTCGCCGGCTTGCCGTTGACTTCGCTTCGAGGCTCGCCGTCCTGCTCGGGCGTCGACTGGCGCGCCTCAGGCTCTGCTGGCGCAGGCGCGGGCATCGGTTCTAACGTCGCGGGAGGATCGCTTCGGTCCTGATCCTGGGCGGCAAGGCTGAACGAGCCGACACAAACGGCCGTGGCCGACAAGGCGGCAATGCCACAAGCGATTAGGAATGTTTGATTGCGCATGGCGACAGCCTATGACGGGCGCAACGACGCTGTCAAAGGTTCCGCGACGTTTGAAGCGTGCCGGTGCACCGGTCCCATTCGCAGGGGTTCATGCGCAGCGCACGGCAATCGCACCTGCGCCACGACAGGAGGCTCAGGCTCAACCTTGGCGGGCCTTGAAGCGGCGCTGCGTCTTGTTGATCACGTAGAGCTTGCCGCGGCGGCGAACCAGACGGTTATCGCGGTGGCGTGAACGCAGCGATTTAAGAGAATTGCGAACCTTCATGGCGGGACCTGTGGGTAGTGATGTTTGTTGAAGCGAGCCGGGCGTAAAACAAAATCAGCGCGCCACGTGTTTGCGCAGCCCGCCGTTTCTTGTCGCCCCGGTCAGGAGTTGGCGGAACTTAGGTTTCAGAAGCGGAAAAGTCAACCGCCAGATGGCCGGCCGCCGCCCCTACATTATGATTCCAGTGCAACCAGGACCAACGCCGACCGAGGGCGAACAATGGGCGGGTTGCTGGGTGGATGGAGAGTGGTGGGCGATACTGGGATCGAACCAGTGACCCCTACCATGTCAAGGTAGTGCTCTACCGCTGAGCTAATCGCCCTCTCCAGGGGAAGTCCCCACTTCGGCTGCAGCCCCATCGAAGCGGTATGAGGGCCGAAGCGCTTGCCGAAAGCCAACCCTCCGAAGCGGAGGTGATCGTTTACTCAAGCTCACCCGATAACGCAAGAGCGTTGTTGGGCTGACCGCGTCGCGGACTATCCGCCCGAACGGCGGGCAGCGGTGATCTGCTGATCGGCCTCGTCGACGATCGGAATATGGAAGTCAAGCAGAACCTGGTCGATGTCGCCCTGGCGCTTCTTGATGATGTCGTTCAATTCCCGCTTCCAGGTTGCATCGGTCTGACGGACGCCCATGGTGATGCGGAACGTCATCGGCGGGGCGCGGCCCTCCTTGAGCAGCGGAATGACCGCGAGGTCGTCGCCTCCCTTATGGGCGAAATATCCCGCGTTCGGCCCCCACAGGATGCCGCCGTCGATATCACCTGAACGGATGTCCTCGATCATCAGTTCGGTCGGAGAATCGTAGCGGCGGTCGACGAATAGCTGGTAGGGCTTGGCGGTCGTAATGAGGCCGAGGCGATTCATAACGGTTGCTGGAGGCGTGCCGGCGACAACGCCGAGACGCTTGCCTTTGAGCCTTTCGTCTGAGAGTTCGGTGACGGAAGCGAGATCGGAATCCTTCTTCACGACCAACGCGTAGGCCGAACGGTAATAGTGGTTGGTATTGAGCACCATCTCGTCGCCCTGCGCGTAGCCGATGACGAGATCGCAGGCCTTGGCGAAGAGTGTGCGCCGGATGAACCCGGTGGCCTGCGGGAACCACGTATATTCGACCGGGATGCCGCCAAGCTCCTCGGCTACGATCTCGGCGATCCGGTTTTCGAAGCCCGGATTGGCGGGATCGTCGCTTGAGAAGGGAATGTTGGCAGGGTCCGCGCAAACGCGCAGAACGCTCCGGTTGACGAGGTCGGCGCGCGAACCCTCGGCCGCCTCGGCGGCAAAGCCGCCGAGGAGCAAGAGCGTCATAGCCAGGACTGCGCCTTTGCCAGGATTAACCATTGAAGCAGCTGTCTTCCGTTTTGCCGAGACCTTCAGGCTTGGCTTCCTTGCCAGCCGGACGGCCGCGCGCCACGACACCGTCTGAGCGGGCCTTGAGGTAAGCGTAGATGCCGTCGAGGTAGCACATGACGTTCTTGTTGTCGCCGAGGGCGGGCATGACCGATTCACCGCCGCCGGGAAGGTGTACGGTGCGGCCGCTGGCAACGACTGCGACGAAATCGCTGTAGCTCATGGTTTTGAGAGAATCGACGAGGGCTGGCGCGTAGGTCGAGCCAACGCCTTCGGGGCCATGGCACACATGGCATTCGGAATGATAGCGCTGGAAGCCGCGGTAGGTCAGGAAGTCGAGGGTGCCGTCTGCCTTGACATGATAGGTCGGATCTCCCGATTCGAGATACCATTTGCCGGCGTCGGCATCGAATTCAGCGCCTTTGCCGGCGACCGTCGCGCCATCTTCGGTCTTGGTCGCTTCAGCCGATACCATCGTCGTAGCGTAGGCCAGCGATCCTGAGATTATGGCCATCAGCGAGATGGCCTTCCAGATATTCTGCACGCGTTTCCCTCCATAGGAGCTTTTGTTTGCGAAAGCCGTAGCTTGCAACCGCCTCACACCTCCTCATCATCATTCGAGGAAATGGCCATCGCATGGCGAGACACGGGAAGCTCGAGCGATCTCGTTGAGTTTCAGATAGTTCCTTGAACGTAGCGGGGCAAGCCGAAGATCAATAGGAAACACTCTCAATAGCATTGGAAGTTTCTTATCGCCGCAGCCGGTCCAACCGGGTCTGACTGTCTCATGGAGAGGGTAACCCTGCGTGGTAGCCCAAATCGAAAAAAAGCCGGCGCAGGTCACCCCGCGCCGGCCCTTTTCAGTCCTGTGTCGCTTATGGCAGCGAGAAGACCGTCAACGTGCCACCCAGGCGGGTGTAGTTGTTGAGGCCAGCGTAGCCACCGACCGCACCCAGACCGTCGGTCGGGTTGGTCAGGCCGGCTGCCAGACCGATGCCGGCCCAGCCACCAACACCCGAGAGGATGCTGACGTACTGCTTGCCACCATGCGCATAGGTCATGACGTTGCCGATGATGCCGGACGGCGTGCGGAACTTGTAGAGTTCTTCACCCGACTTTTCATCAACTGCCTTCAGGTAGCCTTCAAGCGTGCCGTAGAACACGACGCCGCCAGCGGTTGCGAGAGCACCCGACCACACCGAGAAGGGCTCGGGCTTCGACCATACGATCTTGCCTTTACCAGCATCCCAGGCGACGAAGTTACCCATGCCGCCGTGGCTGTTCGGAGCCGGATACATGGACAGCGTGGCGCCAACGTAAGGCTGACCAGCCGTGTACGAAACCTTGAAGGGTTCGTAGTCCATGCAGACGTGGTTCGTCGGGACATAGAACAGTCCGGTGCGCGGCGAGAAGGCAGCAGGCTGCTGGTCCTTCGAGCCGAGAGCGGCCGGGCAGATGCCCTTCGAGTTCACGTCTTCACCGTTCTTCGCGGTCGAGTACTTGTCGACAACGTAGGGACGGCCATAGTTCGGCTTCGACTTGTCGAATTCGACGCCCGTCGTCCAGTTCACGGTCGGATCATACTTCTCAGCGACGAGAAGCTCACCGGTGACGCG
>JAHJQI010000139.1 GCA_018819265.1 Alphaproteobacteria bacterium | reverse complement strand
CAAGCAGTTGCGGCAGAATCCTGACAGGTTCATGAGATCGATGTTCTGCACGTCCGTGCGCTGGCGTAGATGTGCGACAAGACGGCGGAATGCGGCGGCTTCGAGTTCCGTGCGCGTCTTTTCGTCGATCCCGGGAAGTGATGATGCGGTCATTTGTCCAGCCTTTCTGAATTCGTTGGTAATTACTCAAATAGGCCCGAGCCCTTCCCGGCGCCAGTCCCGACCACCCAACACCGGCTTGCCGAGTAGAGGCAAACAAAAGTCGACCGCGGTGCACAACCTGACAAGAGCCTGCGAAGTGTCAGGAGAAGGAGTGTTGCCCAGGAAGCCCCCCTCGAAGACGCCCGACGGCTTGACGGACCACCCGACTTCGACGCAGATCAGGGCCGAATGAAATATCCGACCAAAGTACGAGGGACGAATGACGACGGCATTCGCTGCAGAACGCTCCAAACTGATGAAATATTTCGAGGCAGCGGTTTCGGCTGCCCACCCCTCGAGCTGCGTGCCGCCGCACCTTCCCGACGTCCCTGGAGGCGGCCGCATCATTGTCGTCGGCGCCGGCAAGGCAGGCGCTGCGATGGCCCAGGCGACCGAGCGCCACTACATCGCGCGCGGCGAAGGCGAGCGCGTTACCGGGTTCGTGACGACCCGTCACGGCTTCGGTCTGCCCACCGAGATTATCGAAATCGTCGAGGCCGGCCATCCCGTTCCCGACGCGAACTCTGTTTCGAGTGCCCGCCGCGCCCTTGAACTGGTGGCATCCGCCGGGCCGGACGACTTGATTTTATGCCTGATGTCGGGCGGGGCTTCGGCGTTGTGGTCGGCTCCCGTCGACGGTGTAACGTTCGACATGAAGCAGGCCATGACCAAATCGCTGCTGCGGTCGGGCGCGCGCATTTCCGAGATGAACTGCGTCCGCAAGCACCTCTCCCGCATCAAGGGTGGCCGCCTGGCCGCCGCCGCAGCCGGCAGGGAAATGCTCACGCTGGCGATTTCCGACGTTCCCCACGATTCGCCCGATGCCATCGGCTCAGGCCCGACCGTCGGCGACACCACGACGCTTGCCGAAGCCCGCGCGATCCTGGCGCTCTACAACTTAACGCCGCCCCCCGAGATCGCCCGCGCGCTTCAGGATCCTGGGAACGAGACGCCCTTGCCCGGCAGTCCGGCGCTTGCCCGCTCCCGATTCGTCCTTGCCGCACGTCCGCTCGCCTCGATGCAGGCAGCCGCGGTACTCGCCAAAGCGGACGGCTACCGGGTTGATATTCTTGGCGACTCCCTGGAGGGCGAGGCCCGCGATGTTGCCGCCTTCCACGCGGCCATGGCCAAGGACGCCATGCGCCGGGGCGACCGCGTTGCTTTGATGTCGGGCGGTGAGTTGACGGTGACGGTGCGCGGCGAGGGCTCGGGCGGGCCCAACCAGGAATATGCGCTCGGGCTGGCAATCGCGCTGGGCGGGGCCAATGGCATTGTCGGCATCGCCTGCGACACCGACGGCACCGACGGTGGCATCGGCAGGGCCGACGATCCGGCGGGCGCCGTCGTCTTGCCGGACACAGTGACGCGTGCGCAGGCGGCGGGAATGGATACCGTCACGTTTCTGAACGAAAACGATTCTACGGCTTTCTTCCGGCGGATTGGCGATCTCGTCATGCCGGGACCAACTCAGACCAACGTCAACGACTTCCGTGTGGTATTGGTTGATCCTTGAAACCCAACACCGGCTTGCACCTCGACACTGGCCTGCCGAGTGTTGAAGCAAGCTGAGTTGGCGGAAAAGTGACCCAACACCGGCTTGCCCCTAGACACTGGCCTGCCAAGTGTTGAACCGGGCTGTATTGCGAAATGAGAAACGAGCAAATCCGCTGATGCGCTTTGGCACTCGACACCACACGCAGGAGAGACGGCTGCAGCGCCACCAGCCCATGCGATCCTTGTCTGCATTGCTCGCGGCGGCGTGTTTCGCGCTGGCTGCCGCTGCGCCGGCGCCGGCGCATGCCGAACTCAAGCTCTGCAATGACACAGCGAGCCGCATCGGCGTTGCCATCGGCTATCGCGACACGGCTGGCGAACCGGCTTCCGAAGGCTGGTGGACGATCGCCTCCCAGACCTGCGAAGTGCTGCTCCGCGGTGGCATTCCGAGCCGCCTCATCTATGTGCGGGCGATCGATTACGATCAGGGCGGCGGTTGGAGCGGCACGACGCAGTTGTGCACCCGGCAAGAGATTTTTGCGGTGAGCGGCGTGCGCGACTGCAAAGCCAGCGGCTATCAGAGTGAAGGCTTCATGGAGGTCGACACCGGCGGTTCGAAGCAATGGACCATCAGGCTGTCGGATCCTGAAAAACAGGGGGACATTGGTCAATGAGACGTAATCGACGGGTCAAGCTGGTCGCGACGATCGGGCCCGCATCCGAATCTCCCGAGATGCTGGAGAAACTGTTTGACGCCGGCGTCGACGTCTTCCGGATCAACATGAGCCACGCCAGCCATGAGCTGGCCGGCCAGCTGCATGAGCGCGTGCGTGAGATCTCGGCGCGGCGCCAATACCCCATCGGCATCCTCGGCGATCTTCAGGGGCCGAAATTCCGCCTTGGCCCATTCGCGGGCGAGCGCGTCAACGTCACCCAGGGCAGCGAGTTCGTTTTCGACCGCTTAGAGAAGCCGGGCAGCGCCGAGCGCGTCTACCTTCCGCATCCGCAGATCTTCGAAGCCGTCGAGCCGGGCCATACCCTGCTCCTTGATGACGGCAAGCTGCGCATGCGCGTCACCAAGTCAGGCGCCGACCGGATCGTCGCGCAAGTCCAGATCGGTGGCCCGCTCGCCAGCCGCAAGGGCATCAGTCTGCCCGATACCCTGCTGCCGATCAGCCCGCTGACCGAGAAGGACCACAAGGACCTCCAGTTCCTGCTCGGCATCGGCGTCGACTGGATCGCACTTTCGTTCGTCCAGCGCGGTCAGGACGTGCTCGAGGCCCGCAAGGTCATCGGTGACCGCGCCGCCATCATGGTCAAGGTTGAAAAGCCTCAGGCCATCGATGACCTCAACGCCATCATCGCGGCTGCCGACGGGTTCATGGTCGCCCGTGGCGACCTTGGCGTTGAGATGCCGATCGAAAAGGTGCCGGGCCTGCAGAAGAAGATCACGCGCAAGGCCCGCGGCGCCGGCAAGCCGGTGGTCGTTGCCACCCAGATGCTGGAGAGCATGATCACCAGCCCGGTGCCGACGCGTGCCGAAGTCTCCGATGTTGCGACCGCCGTCTTCGAAGGAGCCGATGCCGTCATGCTGTCGGCGGAATCGGCGGTCGGCAAGTACCCGATCGAGGCCATCGAGATGATGAACCGCATTGCCATCGAGGTCGAGAACGACAAGGGCTACGAAGCGATCCTGCACGCCTGGCAGGCCCAGCCCTTGCCCACGCCGTCTGATGCCATTGCCGCCGCCGCCCACGCCATCGCCGATACCGTCCAGCTTGCGGCCATCGTCTGTTACACGGCGACTGGCTCGACGGCACTGCGCGTCGCCCGCGAACGTCCCGGCCTTCCCGTCATGGGGTTGACCCCGGTCGCCGCGACGGCTCATAAACTTGCTGTTGTCTGGGGGCTGCACTCCGTCGTCGTCAAAAGCGATCCGGTGTCTGTGACCGACATGGTCAACCAGGCCTGCCGCATCGCTTTCGACCAGGGCTTCGTCAAGGCAGGCGAAGGTATTCTGGTGACGGGCGGCGTGCCGCTCGGTCAGTCCGGCACGACCAACATGATCCGCATCGCGTTCGTTAACGACAAGGGCGAACCGGTGGCTTCTGGCTGATGAGCCGTGCTCGATGGCCGCCACCAGGCCGGTGCGGAGCAACTTGCGGCGTGCTCCAAAGCGTTTAGTATTGTCGGCCCAGTTCCGATAATGCGGGCGAGGCCTCGATGGACCTGGAGCCCTGTCAGTCCTAACCGGTCAGCGGCAGCAAAGATCCATCGCCGACCCCATGGCGTAATGACGACTGCAACGCTTTGGCAATGACTGCAACGCCGTGGCAATGAAGACAATCCCGGGAATACGTTACGTGAGCAACCGCAGCAAGACCGACAACAAGAAGACCGCGCAGGCTTCCACCTCCGCTGTTGCAGCAAGCTTCCCCCGCCCGCCGCGCGCCGAAGCCGAGAAGGCGGTCGAGACTTTGATCCGCTGGGCCGGTGACGATGCCAGCCGCGACGGTTTGCAGGAAACGCCCAAGCGCGTCGCCAAGGCGTTCGAGGAATGGTTTCGAGGCTACGGCGAAGATCCAGCCAGCATTCTCCAGAAAACCTTCGAGGAAATCGAGGGCTACGACGAGATGATCACGCTTCAGGCTATCCGCTTCGAGAGCCACTGCGAGCACCATATGGCCCCGATCATCGGGCGTGCCTGGGTCGGCTACATCCCGAACGGTCGCGTCGTCGGGATTTCGAAGCTGGCCCGCATCGTCGATGTCTACGCCAAGCGCCTTCAGATCCAGGAGAAGATGACGGCGCAGATCGCCAACGTCATCGAGGAAGTGCTGCAGCCGCAAGGCGTCGCTGTCGTCATCAAGGCCGAGCACCATTGCATGACCTCGCGCGGCGTCATGAAGCCGGGCACCGAACTGGTGACCAGCCGCATGCTCGGTTGCTTCCGCGACAGCGCCATCACCCGTCAGGAATTCCTGTCGATGGTCGACTGACCGCAACCGTCCGTGGGTCAAGGCTGGGCGGGATAATCCACCCGCGTCAGATAAAGACCCGCTGCCGGGGCGACCGGTCCGCAGGCAGCGCGGCGGCGGGCTTCGAGTGCTTCGCGCAGGTCCTTGGCGGTCCACTTTCCCTCGCCCACGAGTTTCAGCGAACCCACCATCGAGCGCACCTGGTTGTGCAGGAACGACCGCGCCGAGGCCGTCACGAGGATCTCCGTTCCAGCGCGCGCAACCTCGAACCTGTCGAGCGTCCGCATCGGCGAGGCGGCTTGGCAGCCTGCGGCGCGGAAAGTCGTAAAGTCATGGTGCCCGATGAGTTCTTGCGCAGCCTCGTGCATGGCGTCCGCGTCGAGTTCGACCGCGACCCACCAGACCCGGTGCTTGTCGAGCGTCGGCGGCGCGCGCCGGCTCAGGATTCGGTAGAGGTAGTGCCGCGCCGTGGCGCTGAAGCGTGCATCGAAGTCGGGAGCGGCAACTGCTGCTTCCAGCACCGCGACGCGCGCAGGCTTCAGGTGAAAGTTCAATGCTTCCCTGAGGCGGTACGGTTCCCAGTCCTTCGCGAGGTCGATGTGCGCAACCTGCCCGAGCGCGTGCACGCCCGAATCCGTGCGGCCCGCCCCCCGCACCAGGACCGTTTCGCCCGACGCCTTGAAGATTGCTTTGGCGAGTTGATCCTGCACGGCTTCGCCGCCGGCCTGCGACTGCCAGCCGAAGAACGTCGTCCCGTCGTATTCGATGGTCAGGCGGTAGCGCGGCATGGTCGGATCAGTTGAAGCTCGTTGCAAGATAGGCCAGCGGCGCATGTGTTACGCCATCGCCCTATCCCTATCTTCTCCACCTGTCGATCTCAACGTCCACGCTCAGTTTGCAGAAGGCCTCGCTCAGCGGCCGACCCCGATGTGGCCGATGCGGCCGCCGGGAAAAAACGAGCCGCGCCCGTAGCCGGCGCCGCCCGAATGCTGATGCTGGTGGTAATTGTAGTTGTAGCGCTTCTCGTAGACGTTCGTTTCATTGAACCCGAGCGCCAGCGGCGTGGCCCCGTCCGGATTGACGATGACGTGCTTCGTCGGCGGCAAGGGCCGGAAAACCCGCACACCTTCCTCGATCGTGACTGTCGCGCCGTAGAACGGCCGCGGCTCGATGCGCGTGGTGCGGCCGTCTTGGGCCTGGACCGGAAATGCTGCGGCGAATGCCAGGGTAGCCGCAGCGGCGACGGAAAATAGCTTAGTCATGATCTGAGAACTCCAGGACAACGCGTTGCTGTTGAACGGAGAATAGCAAAGAGAAAGTGTCGGCGTTCACACCTTTTCAACCATGCTTAACGCTGCCGTCAAGGGCATTATTGCCCCAGCCGCGCGCCCGCTTCGATGCGCACCCCGCGCAGGAATTCCGCCGCGCCGCAGGCCTTCTTGCCGGCCCTTTGCAGGCTGACCAGTTCGACCGCGCCCGAACTCCCGCCACATGCGATGATCAACCTTTCACCCGAGGCGACTACTTCGCCGGCTTCGCCCGTCAGATCCGACAGCCGCGATTTCAGAGCCTTGACGCGCTCCCGCTTGTCCCCGTTCTCGATCTCGAACCAGGCTCCGGGGAACGGCGACAGCCCGCGAATCTTGTTGTGAACCTCGCGCGCCGGCCTGTTGAAATCGATGTGCGCTTCCGCCTTGTCGATCTTGGCAGCGTACGTGATCCCGTCGGCAGGCTGCGGCGTGCAGTTGAGCGACCCGCGTTCGAGCGCGGCCATCGCCCGCACCATCAGCCCGGCGCCTGCTTCCGCGAGACGGTCATGCAACTCGCCGGCCGTCATGTCCGGACCGATTGTGACGCTCTCGGCAAGGCAAACTGGTCCGGTGTCGAGACCTTCCTCCATGCGCATCACGTTCACGGCGGTCTCGGCATCCCCCGCCATGATCGCCCGCTGGATGGGCGCCGCCCCCCGCCAGCGCGGCAGCGCCGAAGCGTGGCCGTTGAAACAGCCCTCCCGCGGTGCATCGAGTACCGCCCGTGGCAGGATCAGCCCATAGGCGACAACCACGCCGGCGTCGGCTTCGAGCGCCGCGAATGCGGATTGTTCGCCTTTATCCTTCAGGCTCGCGGGATGCCGCACCTCGATCCCCTGTTCGAGGGCGAAAGCATGCACCGGAGAGGGGCGTTCAGCCATGCCGCGTCCGGCGGGCCGGGGAGGCTGCGAATAGACCGCGGCGATGTCGTGGCCGGCGCCGATCAGTTCCGACAGCGTCGGAACGGCGAATTCCGGTGTACCCATGAAAACGATGCGCAATGGGTCAGGGCTCCTTCGCCTTTGTGGCGGGAATGAAGGGCGCGCTCCCGGCTTAGTCCGCCCGCGCCTGCTTCTTGAATTTGCGGATCACAATGTCGCGTTTCAGCCGTGACATGAAATCGATGATGAGCCGGCCGTCGAGATGGTCGAGTTCGTGCTGGATTGCGGTTGCCAGGAGGCCGTCGGCGGCGAGTTCCTGCTGTTCGCCGCGCCGGTCGATGTAGCGCACCACGACATCGCCGGGCCTCTCGATTTCGACGTGAACGCCGGGGATCGAAAGACAGCCCTCTTCATGCACCCGCGTCGTTTCGCCGAGTCGGACGATCTGCGGATTTGCCATGAAGTACGGCCTCGGCCCTTGGTCTTCGTCGGCAACGTCAAGCACCAGCAGGCGCTTTGGAACACCAACCTGGATCGCGGCGAGGCCGACGCCCGGCGCGTCATACATCGTCTCGAGCATATCGTCCATCAGCCGGCGCACGTCGTCGTCGACGCGCTCGATGGGCGTCGAAATCTCCCTCAGGATCGGGTCGGGTATGGTGATGATCTCGAGCTTGCTCATGGCGATGAAATAAGAGCTTCGGGCATAACGGTCAATCGCCCCGGGCGGAGTTTGCCAGAGGCCGGGCGAGGGCGTGCCAGCCGATGACGGATAGGATCTTGGTGCCCGCCTTGAACGTGCCGCCGATCGTCCCCGAAATCTTGGAAGCGCCGATCCGCTTGCGGTAGCGCACCGGCACTTCCTTGCACCTGAGCCCTTCTTTCGCGGCTTTGACCTGCATCTCGACCGTCCAGCCGTAATCCCGGTCGGACATGGCAATCTGTTGCAGCGTGCTTGAGCGGATGGCGCGGAACGGGCCGAGATCGGTGAAGCGCTCCCCCCAGATGAGCCCGATGAGGCGCGTTGCAAGCCAGTTTCCGAATACCTGCTGCGGTGTCAGCGAGCCGCGCTCGGCGCCGCCCAGAACCCGCGAGCCGACCACGAGATCGGCTTCGCCCGCAATTATCGGATCGACGAGCAGTCGCATGTCGGCTGGAAAATCCGAATAGTCGCCGTCGAGAAAGACGACGATGTCGCTTCTGGGCAGCGCGGCAATCCCGGCAATGCAGGCCGCCCCGTAGCCGGCTTCGACTTCCCGCACGACATGCGCTCCAGCCCGCCGTGCAACCTCGCCCGTCCGGTCGCGCGAGCCGTTGTCGGCAACGACGATCGCGTCGACCCAGTCGGGAATCTCCGCTATCACCTTGCCGATCGCGTCTTCCTCGTTGAGCGCCGGGATGACGACACCGATCCGCCGGTCGTTCAGCAAGCACCAAGCCTCCATGTCCGCCCCGTTAGACTGCAAAGCGTTCTAGCGGCCGACTGTGAGCACAATGAGGAATACCAAGTTATGCACCGGCGGGCCAGATTGCCGCGTGGTTCAGGCTGACCGGACCGAAGCCGCTTCGTCGGTGGCAAGCTCGCCCTTCAGCGCTCTGGCAATGAGCGCGCGCGTATTGTCGATGCCGTAGAGTTCGATGAACGACCCGAACCGGGGCCCCTGGCTGGAGCCGAGCAGAACCTCATAGATCGCCTGGAACCAGGATCGCAGATCTTCCTTGGCATAGCCGTTCGACTTGCCGGCCTCGAAAACAAGGTTCTGCAGATCGCCCGCATTGGCCTCGCCCGGCGCTTCGGCGAGCGCCTTGTCGAGCGCTTCGAGGGCCTGCCGCTCCTGATCGCTCGGCAGCCGGAATCTCTTCGTCGGCGCGACGAAGTCTTCGTAATAGCGGATTGCATAGCCGACGAGTTCGTCGAGCTTGGGATGCGTTTCCGGCCTCGCATCTGTCGCCAGTCGCCGGATGAAGCCCCACAGGATCGAGCTGTCATGTGCGTTCGATGCCGAGACAAGATTCAGCAACAGCGCGAACGTGATCGGCAGTTCGCCCTCTGGTGGATGCCCCCCATGGATGTGCCAGACCGGATTGTCGAGTTTCTGCTTGGGCTCGGCGTTCGGGTAGCCGTTGAGGTGCTGGAAATACTCGTCCATCGCCCGCGGGATCACATCGAAATAAAGCCGCTTCGCCGTCTTCGGCTTCTGGAACATGTAGAGCGACAGGCTTTCTGGGCTGGCATACTTCAGCCAGTCCTCGATGGTCAGGCCGTTGCCCTTGGACTTCGAGATCTTCTCGCCGTTCTCGTCGAGAAACAGTTCGTAGTTGAACCCTTCCGGCGGAATGCCGCCCAGCGCTTTGCAGATCTTCGATGACAGCATCACAGAGTCGATCAGGTCCTTGCCGGCCATCTCGTAATCGACACCCAGCGCCGTCCAGCGCATCGCCCAGTCGGCCTTCCACTGGCACTTGACCGCGCCGCCCGTCACCTTGGTCTCGACCTTTTCGCCTGTTTCCGGGTCTTCGTAGACGATGGTTCCCGTGGCGGGGTGGCGCTCGATCATCGGCACCTGCAAAACCTTGCCGGTGCGCGGACACACCGGGAGGAATGGCGAATAGGTCGCCCGCCGCTCGGCCCCCAGCGTCGGCAGGATGATGTCCATCACCTGATCGTAGACTTCGAGCATGCGCAAAAGCGTCTCGTCCATCATGCCGGACGCGTAGCATTCGGTCGCCGAGAAAAACTCGTAATCGAATCCGAACTGATCGAGGAACGCCATCAGCCGTGCGTTATTGTGGGCGGCAAAACTCGCGTGTTTGCCGCCGAACGGATCGGGCACCCGCGACAGCGGCTTGTCGATGTGCTGGCTGAGCATCTCCTGGTTCGGGACATTGGTCGGCACCTTGCGCAGCCCGTCCATGTCGTCGGAAAAGCAGATGAGCCGGGTCGGGCGCTTGCCCTCGCTCAGCGCTTCGAAGGCATGCCGCACCATGGTTGTTCGCGCCACTTCGCCGAACGTTCCGATGTGCGGTAGTCCCGACGGGCCGTAGCCGGTCTCGAAAATGACCGTCTTCTCCGCTCCGCCCTTCAGCCGGTCCAGACGCTTGATCAGCCGGCGGGCTTCTTCGAACGGCCAGGCCTTCGCGTCGGTGCAACTAGCCAGCAGTACGGGGTCAAGATCGAGGGCCATGAGAGCTTTCTATTGTGGGCACACTATTAAGGTTCCGATTTTTGCTCTCAAGCATGCCCAGACGCGAGGCAAATGTCAGGACCGGAACACGAGTGTAGCGCATCTAGCGGTTAGGTACCCACAAGCGGCTGGCGTATCAACCAAACGTTAGATGCAAAAGCTACTCTCAACCCGCGCGGCCACCAGGTCTCTGCGCATTGTGCTGATGCAACCTCGATGCGGCCTTGATTGCTTGCCCCCGTTCGTTAGATAAGAGAGGCATCAACCCTCCGGAGACCGATATGACGAGCGAGCTTTCGCCCCAGGAAGCCTTGATCTACGCGATGATCACCATGGCGGCAACCGACAACAAGATGTCGGATGCCGAACTGCGGCGCATCGGCACTATGGTCAAGGAGCTGCCGGCCTTCGACGGCTTCGATGAGACCACGCTGGTCGGGCACGCCCAGGCCTGCGGGCTGTTGATGTCCGGACAACATGGTCTCGACAGTGTTCTCGATGCCATCGCGGACAGTTTGCCCGCACACATGCGCGAGACGGCCTACGTTTTGTGCTGCGAAGTGGCGGCATCCGACGAAATCGTCCGCCGCGAGGAACAGCGCTTCCTGCAACTGCTCGCCCAGCGCCTGGGACTCGATCAGCTGAGCTGCTCGGCTCTCGCCCGTGCCGCCTCCGCCCGCCACCAGCGTCCTTGAGCTTTTGCGGCTTCGGCAAGCAGACGCCAATCGCTGCCGCGGGGCGCGCTGTCGCATCGTAATGAGCTGTTAGATTCTCAACAGCTATGACGGCCGAGACTGTTTCGGAAAACCATTCACCCTGCACCGGCAAGGCATGCTGCCACCTAACGGCATGGTTCCAGCTATTGCTCGGCCCGGCGGCCGGCGGGCTGCGGTTTTGGCACTTCTAACGCGGCAGCCGCCGCTGGAGGGACTGGTTCCAGCGCGTGCGGCACCGCGAACGCGGCCGCTCCGCTTGACGCCTCGACAGCCGGGACCGCGGCGGGTTTCTGTTCCGGCGGGACGATGCCTTTGGCGATGAGAGTCGGTCCGCCGGTGGGCGCAGCAGCCAGAACGTCGCGGCAGGCGTTCGGCAGATCCTCAAGTGTCAGCGGCGGTTTCGGCTTGCGCTTCGTCTTCGGGCCCGTCGGCGGCTTTTTCGGGTTTTCCATCCACGCCTTGGTGTCCGCATACCACTTTTCGGCGGCAGCGCAGCTGGTTCCGTCCGGCGTGCCCTGGCTGCGGCAACCATCGCTGCCGGGCGGGCACTTGATGCGGATGTGCATGTGGTAGGTATGCCCGGCCCAGCCCTGGATCTTGGAGAGCCACGGCTTGTCGCCGCCGGCCGCGCGGCACAATCCGAACTTGATCGCCGGATTGACGCCGATTCGCTCGACCTCGTCGTAGGAGGCGGCGCGCTTGATGATCGCGATTACGCCCGGCGTGAACGTTTCTGGGTTCACCGACAGCGGGTCCTTCAGCATGGACGCGGCGGAGATCTTTTCCCGCTCCTCCCAGGTCAGGCGCCGGTCGGGCATCGGCGTTAGCCAGACGTCGGCATCGAGGCCGATCTGGTGGCTGGCATGGCCGGAAGTCATCGGGCCGCCGCGCGGCTGCGTCATGTCACCAACGAGGAGACCGGGCCATTCCCCTGCGGCTTTGGCCTCCGTTGCCAGTCGCTTGACGAGCTTCACGACGTTCGGGTGTGCCCAGTTGCGGTTGCGCGACAAGCGCATGGCTTGCCAGGCAGTTCCATCGGGAGGCAGCCATTCACCGCCCGCAAGGCAGCCGCGCGAATAAAACCCAATGGCGCGCGACTTGAGCTTGGCCGCGCGGCTTTCAGCGCCGAACAACGTATTGGCTGCAATCTTGGATTTCGCCAGCGGGCGCTCTTCTGCTGGAGGTGCCTGATCGGGAGTTGGCGGCGCGATCGCGGTTGTTTGCGCTGAACTCGCGTGCGCAATCGTCAGGCCGAATATAAGGATCAGGCCGCGTGCGGGGCCGCTCCACTCCATCAGCTCCCTCCGTCGTTCACCGACGCCGATCATACAGCGCTGAAACCAACGTGGGGCCAAAATATGGCGAGGCCGCCTTCAGCGTTCTCTCGGTTTTGAGGCAAAGGGCAGCGCAAGGCTCCAAAACAGGCGTGTCGGCGCCGGGGCCGGGAACTGGTCGAGACCGATGGTCATCCCCTCGTGGCCCTTTTCGGGTTGCGCCGTATAGGTGCCCATCAGGCGGTCCCAGATCGACAGGTTGAAGCCAAAGTTGGAGTCGTGTTCGCTGCGGATGACGGAATGATGTACCCGGTGCATGTCTGGCGTCACGATCACCGTCCGCAACGCCTTGTCGAGCCATGCGGGCAGCGCGATGTTCGCATGGTTGAACATCGCGCACCCGTTGAGGATAACCTCGAACACGACGACGGCGGCGGCGGCGGGACCGAACACGAACACCAATGCGATCTTCCACAGCATCGACAGCGCGATCTCCACCGGGTGAAAGCGGATAGCCGTCGACACGTCAATATCGACATCGGCGTGGTGGACGCGATGCAGGCGCCAGAACAAAGGCACCTTGTGCGAAACGTAGTGCTGGAGCCAGATCGCGAAGTCGAGAATCAGTAGGGCCAGGACGAACTCCAGCCAAGCCGGTAGTGCGAGCAGGTTGAACAGGCCCCAGCCCTGCGTCTCCGCATAAACCGCCGCCGCGACCGCTGCGATTGGAATGGCAAGTGCCCCCATCAGCCGCACGAGTGCTGTGTCGATTGCGACAATTGTAAAGTTTGTGATCCACCTCTTCGCCTTCGGAGAGGTGAGTTTGCGGCGCGGCGCCATGACTTCGAAAAGCGCCATCGCGATCAGGATCCCGGCGAAAACCGAGAAGCGGACGAAAGGTTCACTAGATCCGAGGAGATAATCCATTAGCCCTTTTGGTTGGTTTTTTGCATGCCGGCAATTGTACGCCAGCGCACCGACGAAGAATTTACAACTTTGCGCGAGCTGAGTGAAACGTGGAATTCGGAGGCGACGTGGAATTTCGCACGGTGATGCCGGACACGGAAGGGCCGGCGGTGGCCCACCTGCTGTTGACGCATGGGGCAAGCCAGCCGATGACAAGCCGCTTCTTCGCGACGCTGGTCCCCATGCTGCTGGCGCGCGGCGTGGCGGTTACGCGCTTCGAGTTCGCCTATATGCGGCAGATCCGCGTGTCGGGAAAGCGCCGCCCCCCACCGAAGATCGTGACGATGTTTCCGGAATTGCGCGAGGCGGTCAACGCCATTCGCACGCAAATCGGCCCCAAACCCAAATTGCTGGTCGGCGGCAAGTCGATGGGCGGGCGCATCGCCAGCATGATGTCCGATGAATTCTTCCAGGCCGGACAAATCGCCGGCGTCGTCTGCCTTGGCTATCCCTTCCATCCTCCGAGGCGGCCCGAGAGCCTGAGGACTGCGCATCTCGAGGGTCTGAGGTGTCCTGCCTTGATCGTGCAGGGCGAACGGGACCCCTTCGGCACGCGGCAGGATGTCGCCGGCTATGCGCTATCCCCCTCGATCGCAGTGAGCTGGATCGGCGATGGCGACCACGACTTCGGCCCGCGCGGATCAAGCGGTTTCACGCGCAAGGGCAACCTCGCGGGAGCCGCCGATGCGATCGCCGGATTTGCCGCGCAGGTCTGATCACTCGGCGGCGACCTGGGCCGGCGTCGGTTCGGCGGACGGCTCCGGCACGCGGTTCGGCAACAGCGACGCGGCAATGAAGACGCTTGCCGAGGTCACCGCAAGGAGCCGAAACAGCATGTCGAAGCCCCAGTTGGCGTGGATCCAGGCGATCAGCGGAAGCGCCATGGCGAGGACAGTAAAGGTCAGGACGAAGCGGGCGCCATAGATCGAAGCGCGCAATTCGGGGGTCGCCGTCTTGCCGATGATGTAGTCGTTGATCGGCAACTGCCCGAACGATCCGGTGACGAAGCACATTGCGACGATCAGCGCCCACCAGCCGTCGAGCCCCGGCATCACCGTGAAACACACCGCCTGCAATCCGGCGACGATGAGGAACATCGTGCGCGGGCCGGCGGTGTCGAGAAGGTGGCCGACGGCGATCTGTGCCAGCGACGCAATGGCCGCAACGACGAACGTCGCCCAGCCGATCATCGTGGCGGTGTCGGCAATTCCGGTGAGGCGTTCCTCGAAGATCTTGGGCAGGGCGAATGTGACCGACTGGAACACCAGGGCCGAAATGCCGGTGGTGTAGAGCACGATCAAGGTGATGCGCAGGTAGAGGTCGCGGTCTTTTTGCGGCAGGTAGCTCTTGCGCGGCGTTTTGCCTCCGGCGGCGCGCACAGCCGCCCGGCGGCTCTTCGGCAGTTCCACCACGTCGTTCCACATCAACGCGAGATAGGCGAACCCCAGCACAAGCGAGACGATGCCGGGCCAGAAGAATGCCGAGCGCCAGCCCGCCGTGTCGATCATCAGGCCGGTCAGTAGCGCCGCCCCGCCGACGCCCAGATTGCCCCAGATGCCGTTGAAGGCCAGCGCCATGCCGGTGCGCTTGGCCCCTTCGACGACGAGGGTCAGGCCGACGGGGTGATAGATCGCCGCGAACATGCCGACGGCGAACAGCGCGGCGGCCATGGCCAGCGGACCCTCAGCCAGCGCGCAGGCGATTGAAGAGACGCCGATGCCGAGGAAGTAGACGACCATCATTCCTTCGCGGCTCCAGCGGTCGGCAAGCCACCCGGCCGGCAGCGAGAAGATGCCGAAAGCGATAAAGCCCGGCGTCGCATACGCAATCAGTTCGCTGTAGCTCATGCCCCATTCGAAGCGGAGAACGAGGGCGGCAACGGTCGCGAACACCAGCATGACCAGGTGATCGAGGAAGTGGCCCAGATTGAGCAGCAGGAAATGCAGGCGGGCCTTCGTCAAGCGGTTGCCTTTCGTTGTCGCGATCCTGGCGCGAGCCTGCAGGAGAATGCATAGATCATGTCCGGGCGCGGCACCGCCCGTCTAGCCAATATTGATGGCTGCGGCTGATTTGCCTGGGCAATAGCAAGATCGGCTCGATAACGCCAGCTTCACAGCTTCGATGCGACGCCCGTCCCGATCGGGCAACTCACACCGGTCCCGCCGAGCCCGCAATAGCCAGTCGGCACTTTCGCCAGATACTGCTGGTGATAGTCCTCGGCGAAGTAGAAACGCCCAACACCGGCTTGCCGAGTGTTGGCCAGAACAACCGGCTCGATTTCCGTCGTGATGGCGCTGTAGCCGCGCTCGAGCAGCGCTATGCCGTAGGCTTCGCGCGAAGCCTCGGCTTCCGCCCTTTGCGCTTCAGAAAACGTATAGATGCCGGAGCGGTATTGTGTTCCCATGTCGTTGCCCTGGCGCATGCCCTGCGTCGGATTGTGGCTTTCCCAGAACGTCTTCAAAAGCCGCGCGTAGGAAATCTTCGCCGGGTCGAACACGACGAGCACCACCTCGTTATGGTTGGTCATGCCCGTGCATACTTCTTCATAGGTCGGGTTCGGCGTATTGCCGGCGGCATATCCGACGGCGGTCGTGATGATGCCGTCGCCCAGTTCCCAGAATTTGCGCTCGGCTCCCCAGAAGCATCCAAGCCCGAAAACGGCCATTTCGGCTCCCTCCGGATAGGGCCCTTTCAGCGGCGTCCCCAGGACGAAGTGGGTGTCGGCGGTTGCGATAGGTTCGCTCCGGCCCGGCAGGGTCAGGTTGGAGGGCAGCATGACGGCGGACTTCTTGGAAAAAAACATTGCGGGACCTTCTTTGGGCACTGTTTCACGTTCTGATATAGTGCTTCGATGCCCCGCGGTCATGCCGCGAACGCCCGTCGGGCTTCACAAACGAGCGAGCACGAGGAATAGCGATGACTGCCGCCACATCGACCGAGCCGAATTCGCCAGTTCCCGCCCCGGCAGAGGTCAAGCCGGCCGCGCCGCAGGTTTACGCCTCCGGCACGATGCGCAAGATTACGTTTTCGTTTGTTTTTCTGCTGATGCTGCCGTTTTTCGTCAGTCTTGGCCCGATGTTGTACGCGCGGGTCTCCCAGGGCCATTGGCTGGGCACGCCCGGCCTTATTCTGCTGTCGACGGCGTTCGCACTGGTGATGGGGCTTGTCGTCGTTGAACTCGTCACCTCGATCCGCTCGCGCGTCGTGCTCGGCGAGAAGGCGGTGCGCATCAGGTTGCCGCAGTCGCGCGGCCTGTTGGGCCTGTTCAGCTACAAGACCTTCGACGTGCCCTACGCAGAGATCACCGCCGTCGAAATCCGCCGCGAGATTTACGGCGGCTCGCTTGCCCCGGTGATCATGAAGGGCGCCCGCGTCTGCCTGAAGGACGCCAGCCACGTCAAGCTCGGCTATATCAACGAGCGCAACGTCGACCCCGCTTTTCCGTTCACCGAGATCGGCGAGCGCATCGCCGCGCGTGCCAATGTTCCGCTCGTCGATATCGGCGACGTCCGCCGTTCGGCCTTCAAGAAGACGTTCGGGCTTGTCGCCAGCCCGGATGAGCAGGACGTGTTGACGCCGGCCGATATCGCGGCGGTCAATCAGCGCCATGGCCAGGTTATTTTCGTTCTCGTAGGCGTGCTGGTTTTGCTGGTCGGCCTCGGCATAATCAGCGACCGCAACAGCGACATCGGCCATGCCGGCCTGTTCACGTCGGGCGCGGGGTCCTCAGGTACTCCAAGCCGGTGATTGGGATGAAGCCGCAGATTACGAGTCTCAATTGATGAAGACGTCGAGTTTCTCGCGGCGCTGGCCGGTCAACGCGGCGAGAATCCCCAGTGCGCCGAAAAGAACGTAAGTCGGGACGTTGATGAGCACGCCGATGGCGTACTTCCATACTAGCGGGTGGGTTGCGTTCGAGACGGCATCTTCGGCTGCCGCAACGCTTTTGGGCGCAAGCGCCATCAAGTGCTCGACCAACAACGTCGGCGCATAGGGTCCAAAGCCGTCGAACGCTGGTGTGGCATCGGCAACGAATGCGATGGTGGCGATCAGGATGAAGACGAACGCCAGGAATCGCAACGCCGGTAGCCCGATGCCGACGACGAGATTGAACGTCCCCTTCGCCAGCCATATGGCAGCGCGAAGCAGCAGGATCGCGGTCCAGTAGGCGAACTTGAACGGCCACAGCAGTATGGCGAGGACGTCTTGCAGATAGCCCATCGGCATCTCTCGTTGCTTCGGGAGATCCTGGCTATCCCGGAACCGGGTCCCATTCAAGGCAAAGCCCCAACTGCGCAAGCTGTCGACGTCCAATGCGCCTGCACACATGTCATGGTCCGATAGGACCATAGTCTGATAATGAATCGGCACTTGGTCTGAAACTCCTGCAACACCTTTGGCAACAGGCCTTTGGTCTTCAGTCCCCTTCGCTCCGTCTCTGCCAAAATCAGCAAAATAAATATAGCGTTTACCTTGATCCGCATGAGGCAGTCGGGCGGCTGCTGACTTCTGCATTTTAGGGAGTTCGTGAGAGCGAATTTTGGAGGCAAATGATGTTCCTTGGTCGTGAAGTTTCGCGACGCAGATTTCTTGAGGCCGAGAATGCGCGCCGCAATCGATTGGAGATCGTCAAGGCCATTTCGCACGGTCAGGTGACCCGCCGCGATCTTTTCCGCTGGGGGATCTTCACGGGCGCGGGCATGCTGGCCCTCAAGAATGGTCTCAGCCCCTACGCATCGAGCGCCTTCGCCTCGGACGTGCCGACTGGTACGCCGCGCAGTCCCGTGAGGGGGGTAGCAAAATTTTCCATACCGATGCCGCGACCCAACATTCCGCAGCCGACGCCGATGCGCCGGGTCGCGGGATCTGACGACTATGAGTTCGTCGTGCAGGGCGGAACGAACGAGCGTCCCGCCAAGCGTCTTTCCTATCACGATGCCTTCACCAGGGATCCGCTCAACCTCGACCTGATCAATCCGGTGACCGGCCGCGGTCCGATCGAGGGGCGGCCACCCGGCGAGTTCTTTGCCCACCAGCGATGGAATGACGAGGACATCTCACCCGTGCAGGGCTACGTGCTGTCGCTTGGACAAGTTGCCCCAGGGTCGCGCTACCATCCCGATCTGCCCGTCCAGGACAAGAACTCGGTATGGGCATTCGGGACGAGGCCGATGGGCCGGCCCGGCACACCCGCAGACGCGGGCGGATTACAGTTGGGGTCGATCGTGCCGCCGCTCATTCGCATGCGCTACTACGAGCCGGTCGTGACACGGATCTATAACGACCTGCCCGTCGATCGCACCCAGAACAACGGCTTTGGCCGCAACGAAATCTCAACCCATTTCCACAACGCCCACAATGGCGCCGAGAGCGACGGCGCCTGCAACGCCTACCACTTCCCCGGCACGTTCTACGACTATCATTGGAGTGCGGCCTGCGCCCGCCGGGACCTGCCGGAAGTGTGGCCAACCGATGTGCCCGACTGGGAGCGCCGCTGCTCAGGTCCGCGGGATGACGGCGGGCTCGATCTGGTTCCAGGAGACTTCCGCGAGCTGCAAGGCTCGATGTGGTTCCATGACCACCGGTTCTTCTTCACTGCAGAAAACGTTCACAAGCACAATTTCGCGCTCGTCAACATGTACTCCGGCCCCGACCGCGGCAACGAGCGGCTGAAAGACGGTATCAACCTGCGCCTGCCTTCAGGCGATTTGCGACCGGAAGGCTGGGGCAATGTCGACTTCGACGTCAACCTGTGCATTTCGAACCCTGCATTGGATCCACAAGGACAGCTGTTCTTCGATATTTTCGACACCGACGGTTTCCTCGGCGATATCCTGGCCGTCAACGGCGCTTACTATCCCTATATGGAAGTGCTGCCGCGTCGCTATCGATTCCGAACCCTCAACGCTTCGATGTCGCGCTTCATCCAACTGACCCTTGCCGTCAATCAAAGTTCCAAATTCGCACAAGGAACGAAGGTTCCCGTCTACTTCATCGCGAATGACGGGAACTTCCTCGTGAGCCCGGTAAAGGTGGCGGACATGGACGTCCAAGGCGTCGCCGAGCGGTTCGATTTCATCGTCGACTTCTCCGCGTTCCAGCCCGGCGATACCATCCATCTCGTCAATCGCCTGCGCCAGGTCGACGGGCGTCGCCCGGACGAAGCGCTGGCCGTGAGGCGCGCCATGCTGCGGGGCGATGATGATGATCCGGCTGTCGGATCGATCATGGAATTCAAGGTGGTGCCGACACTGAAGAGCGTTGACGACCCAACTTACACCTATGACTACGCGACCCACGTCGACCGTAGCACCGACGTCGGCAACGCGGCGTGGCGCCGGGGTGACAAGACGCTGACCTATCAGATTCCGATTGTCGAACCGGTCCGGGTCCGCGAGATCGAATTCAACCGCGGCGGCGGCGATTCCCGCGATACGCCCGATGGACAATGCGTGCCGGAATGCGGAGAACACGAATCGTTCCCCTGGACGATCAAGATCAACGGCGAAGAAGCGCACTCCCTGAATGCCAACCGCATCTCCGCACTGATCCCGCGTCCTGGCGAGGTCGAGCACTGGGTGCTCGTAAATGGCGGCGGCGGCTGGGATCATCCGATCCATCTGCACTTCGAAGAGGCCGTCACCATCGGCCGCGAGGGCGACCCGATCGCACCCACCGAATTGCTGGCGCGCAAGGATGTTTGGCGATTGGGTTCGGAAGGCGAACGCACGGTACGCATCCAGGTGCGCTTCGGGGAATTTGGCGGAGCCTATGTCGCGCACTGCCACAACACGACGCACGAGGATTTCGCGATGCTGATGCGCTATCAGTTGCTCACCCCCCCGCCTGGAGATCCCGCCTACACCGGTCAGCCGCAGTGGGTGCCAACTCTGACACCGATCCCAACCCCGGACGGTGTCATTTGGAAGGAACCCGAAATACTCGACGAGGGCGATCCACGGCGCCGGGACTTCGCCGAGCGTTGATATCCCGGCATCGCTTGCGGCAGGTCGATACCGGTGGGTTGCGTTCCGTGTGAATTGAGCTGCGCTGATCGGCAGCTTAAAGCCGGCAGTTCTGTGTCTTTGAAAGGTTGGAATATGCCGCGCCGATTTGCATTCGTATCGTGGGCCGTGGTCTTGAGTGTGGTTTTCGGCGTTGCCACTGATCGAACGGCGCATGCAGCACGATGGGGAAAGGACTACCTGCCCAACGTCGAACTCGTCACGCAGGACGGAAAGACCGTTCGCTTCTACGACGATGTGGTCAAGGGCAAGCTCATCGTGTTCAGCTTCATCTACACGACCTGCCGGGACATCTGCCCGCTGATCACTGCACGGCTCGCACAAGTCTATGACAAGCTGGGGGACGTGGCCGGCCGAGACGTGCATTTCGTATCGATCAGCATCGATCCGGAAAACGACACTCCGGCCCTCATGAAGGAACACGCCGACACTTTCCGCGACGACCCGCGATGGCTGTTCCTGACCGGCACACCCGAAAACGTCGGGAAGGTCCGCTACAAGCTGGGCGAGCGAAGCCGGAAGCTCACCGAGCATGGCGCAATGATCATGATGTTCAACGACCTGACCGGTGAATGGTCGCGCGATTCCGCTTTCGGCGATCTTGGAGCCGTCGTTCTCTCAATCCGCGCCATGAAGCCTGAGTGGCGCGACCGCCCGGTCGAGATCGCCGCGAACCCTTCCCCTGGCGCCGCTCCGGCAACTGCGGAGTTGCCGGGTCAGGCGCTCTTCGTGAAGGCATGCGCTTCGTGCCATACCGTCGGTGCCGGAGTTCGCGTTGGACCGGATCTCAAGGGATTGACCGAGCGCCGTGAACGCGCCTGGCTGCACCGCTTCATCAAATCGCCGAAGACCTTGCATGCGCAGAAGGATCCGGTCGCTCTGGCACTTGCGAGGGAATACCCGACAGTGCGCATGCCCAACCTGCTCCTGTCCTCGAACGACGTTGATGACCTCCTGGCGTATCTCGAATTCAGATCGTTTGCCGCCGAAGCGCCGGCCGGCGGACACGCCCATGATCACGCAACCGCCCACGCAGCCGGGCATGCGCATGATCACGGCGAAGCCGCTGGTCACGATAAGGGCGGCAGCAAACGAGACGGCAAATATGATGCCGTGGGTCAAAATCACGACCACGATCAAAAGCACGACCACAAGCGTCACAGTCACGGGCATAGATGATGATCCGCCGGTCAGCACGTGACGAAGTCATGTCGCGACCGGACTCGGGCTTTGCGCTCATAGTCGTCATCTGGCTGACGGGCCTGCTCGCCATTTTCGTGTTGAGTTTCTCGCAAAGTGCGCGTGTCCATGTCGGCACTGCATCCAACATGCGCGACCGGTATGCGGCCGATGCACTCGCAGCCGCCGGCATCGAACTCGCGGCGATGCGGTTGCTGGCAACTTCGCAGCAGGACGGCCTTGCGCCGCCGCTCTTTGATGGAACACCGACTCACTGCCGACTGCCCGACGGCAGCCGCCTTGAACTTTCGATCAGGGACACCGCCGGACGCGTCGATCTCAACATCGCCAGCGAGGCAACTCTCCGGGCGCTTTTTAGAGGTATTGGCCTCGAACCTGGATTGGCAAGCCGACTTGCAGCAGCCGTCCTCGATTTTCGCGACGCCGACGACCAGGCACACCCGGACGGCGCGGAGGCAAGCGATTATCGCGCTGCGGGTTTGACCTGGGCACCGCGCAACGGACCATTCCGATCCATCGAGGAAATCGGTTCGGTGCTGGGCGCCCCGCCTGGGCTGCTCGAAAAACTGCGGCCTTTTCTGACAATTCGTTCGGGCCAGCGCGGTGTTGATCAAAGGGTTGCCGAGCCCGAACTGGTCGCTCTCCTCAGGCGCGGGTACGACGGCGACGTTTTGAGCGCAGCGGCGGAAGCCGGCCTGGCTTCCAATGAACGACAACTCCTTCCGCCGTCGCTTTCGGCGGCATCGGCACGGCAGGCCTTTGTCGCGCGGTCGATCGTGACCACCAAACGTGGCGCGAAGTACGTTCGCGAAGCCGTGCTCGGTCTGGCGCGCCCTCTTCGAACGGAGAGGCGAACCCAAGATGCCGCCGCATCTCAGGCCGCCCTCCGATCATCGGGCGGTCGCAGCGCCACGCGTCCTCTGGGTGTCGTGATCTGGGACTGGCGCACCGGCATTGCAACGACCGATGGCCCACCACCTGAACCGTTGCAGCGCTGTTGATGCAAATGAAAAAGAAGCTGGATGTGAGTTTCGATCAACCCGTTTGTCCGCGACTATTGTTGACCTTGATAGACGCGGCGCAGAACAGCAAAAAAACAATGTTCAACGCCGTTTCAAACAAAACTTTGTGCTCGACAACTAATATAGCGGGCCTGACCAAAGTCTGGCGATATTTTAGGAAAGTGGGCACAAGGTCCGATGCATTATTCAGCCAGAGGTCCGTTGGCGTATTATTAGGCATTTGTTAGTGTGCAACCAGTGGCCCATATAACCGTGTCCCGGGAACGCGGCAATCATGGTTTGGCAGCAAGAGCTGGAGAATGGACGCGATGCCTATTCGCAGCGCAAGGCGAAATGCCAAAAATTGTTCGATACCTGATGGTTCTAACGTGGTGCCAAACGATATCATAAAGGTCGCGGTGGTTGACGATCACCCGATACTTTGCGCCGGTGTTGCCGAAACCTTCGATGCAGAGCCTGGATTCGAAGTCGTAGCGATTGGAAGCAACGCTGCGGATGCCTTGCGTATCGCTCGAAGCACCGCTCCAGACCTGATGATCGTCGATATCAACATGCCTGGTGACATCTTCAGTGTTCTGCAGACGGTTCGTGACCAGTCTCTGGCAATCAAGACGATTGTTCTTACCGCTTTTGACGACGATTATTATCTTGGCAAGGCCCTGCGTAACGGCGCTTCAGGGTATATCCTGAAGGGTATCTCTTCCTCGGAACTTATAGAGACAACCCGCGCTGTAATGGCGGGGGCAATAATGATCCCGCAGGGGGCAAACGACCCTCTGACCAAGGATGCGCCGGCCTTGAAAGACGATGTCGTCGGCGATTTGACCGCGCGGGAAGAGGATATCCTGTTGCTCGTCTCGCGTGGGCTGAACAATGCCGAAATCGGTGTTGAACTCGGAATATCCGAAGCTACGGTCAAGAAAAACCTGACCGCGGTTCTGCAAAAACTGAACTTACGCAATCGCGTCGAAGCGGCCATCTTTGCGGGCAACCAGTACGAGCGGCGCCGTTCGGAATAGCCTGTCTGTCGAAGTTGTTATTGGCGTCTCGCGATCAATCTCGCGAGGAGGAACTGTTTGCCAGGCGAACCTTTGCCGTCCGCTTTTCGTTCGCATTCTTTTTGTTTCGCACCGAGAGGACGGCCTCGACACGATTGCGGACTTGAAGCTTTTGCATGATGTTGGTCATGTAGTGCTTGACGGTCTTTTCAGAGATCCCCAACCCTTTTGCGATCTCCTTGTTCGTCTGGCCCATGGAGACAAATTCCAGGATCTGCTCTTCGCGGGGTGTCAGCGAGGCGGAATCTTCGGCGACGGGCGTAGCGAGTCGTGTCTGCATCTTGCTGAGCACGCGAGCGGCGAGACTGGGCGTGATGTAGGATTCGCCGTTGTGAACCGCGACAATCATGCGTATCAGCTCATCGGATCCGATCCCCTTGAGGACGTAGCCCCGCGCGCCAGCATCGAGTGACGCGGAAACATCCTCGTCGCTGTCCGAAGCCGTGAGCATGATGATGCGGACCGCAGGATACAGGATAGAAATCTGCCGCGCGGCTTCAATGCTTTTCCCGGGCATGGAAATATCGAGCAACATGATGTCGGGCAGAACTTTCTCCGAAATTTCGATTGCTTCGGATGCGTTCGACCCCTCCGCCACGAGGTCGATCATGGGCGCGTCGCGCAACGATGCCGCCACTCCATCGCGAAAAAGAGGATGGTCATCGATGATGGCAACTTTGATCGGTTTACTCATCTTGCAGTCCAAGCTGGTCAATATTGAAACGACAGACAAGTCGGGTACCCACGTTGGGTCCGGATTCGACTGAAAACTCGCCGCCGATTGCCTCGATGCGGTTCTTGAGCCCCTGCAGTCCCAAGCCACCGGAATGTCCATCGCTCAATGGCCGGATAGCTGGGGCGATCCCGGGGCCCGCGTCCGACACGACAAGTTCGATGAGTCCTGCGTTGATCGTAGCGGTGACTTTCTGGCACTTGCCAGCGGCGTGCCGGAAGGCGTTGTTGAGGCCCTCCTGGATGAAGCGATAAAGGCAGGTGTTGATCGGCAGCGACAATGTTTTGGGCAGGCTGTCGTGCAAAAGCATCTCCACACGGGAATTGGTTCGCCTTTCGTGGTTGCGGACAGCGGTTTCCAGTACCGTCGAAAGCGTGGCGTCCTGCAACTCCGGGATTGCGACACCTGCACAAATCCCGCGCACTTCACGCAGAGCGTCGTCGAGCGCGCTGCGTATGATCTCGAAATCATCGCGTTTGCCGGTCCCTTCCAGCGGGATCAAGCGCTTCTTTAGGGCGTCCAGCCGCAGCAGTCCAAGCCCCAGGAGTTGCACCGGGCCGTCGTGCAGTTCTGCGCCGATGCGGCGAAGGAACTGTTCGTTGGTCTGCGCAGCACGCCGGTTGGCATTCGCCACACGAGTCTGCAGTTCCCTGTTGACGGAGAGCAGATTCGACAGATCGACGACTCGCTCGGAAAGCGAGACCTGTTGTTGTTCGATGGTAATACTGCCGCGGCGAACGATGTGGAACAGGGAGGCAAGGAGCGCAACGGCTAGAGTAGCCACGACCAAAATTGTTTGGACATGCGCCCGACCCAGTTCGCTCGAGAGTTCCTCGGCAGTCTCGTAGACCTCGGCGACTGCGACAACCTTCTGCGAGCCTCTCTCCCGAACTGGAACGTAGATCTCGAGCATGGGCTTGCCGGCCTCACGCTCGATTTCATTCTCGACGTCGGAAAGGTCATTGTATTCCGGTACGACCGAGCCACTCCATGCCTCTCGCAGGTTGTCGGTCACCGGAAACTGCTTGCCGATGATTTCGGAATCGCTGCTGTACGCGATACGGCCTTCAGCGGTCCAGATCTTGATCGCCAAAATTCTGTTGCCCAGAATCTTCGTCTTTACCAACTCGTCGATCTTCGCCTGCGTATCGGCCGACAGTTCGTCTGCAGAAGCTAGCCCCTGGACGTGCTTCTCGAAAAAGCCGACGAGGAACACAGCGGTGCTCGCGGCGCTGTTCTGCACGACACCACGTACGATACGATCACTGACCCATGCGCCCAGAATGGTCATTGCAGCAGCGATCACGATCGCGGCCGTTATGAGAAATTGATGGTCGAGCCGGAGTTGCCGCCAGGCTTCGACAAGCGAACGCACCGCGCCGACAACACGGGTTCTTATAGACGTTGGATTGGCGAGATCGACGACAGTCGGAAAGTCGGAGGTACTCACTTGCTCTACTCGCTACAACGATCGCACGCAGATTCCCGCCGCCAGCAACCCCGAGCGACGAACTTGGGTACTGATAGATCGGTCAGTTTTCCCTGCAGGTTTTAGGCCACCCACTGAAGACGCCTACTACAGCAAAAACCAAAGAACATTTCAATGTTGTCATCAAACGATCAGTACAGGATTTTCTTATGAAAGGTTACGCCAATCCAGAACGATGGTTTTTTAGGCGTTGCGCGAGGAGGCCATCGGACGGCGGCAGATGACGCCGCGATCTCAGCAAAAATCCATTCCTATCGGACAATCACCCGGTCGATCTGCTCGCGGCGATCGGGTGGCGCCTGCCGCTGCGGCCGCGTTCGGAAGTTTAGCCGATCGCGGAATTCTGCAGCAACTCCACGGAGTTGCGAAGGATCGTTAATGACTTGTGGCGTAATCGCAATCAGCAGTTCGGTCCTGCGGATCTGGTCGTTCTTGTCCTTGAAGAGGTTTCCGACGAAGGGAACATCCCCTAGCAGTGGCACCTGTTGGCGAGCCTTCGTCGCCCGATCCTGCATAAAACCGGCAAGCACGATGCTTTCGCCCGAAGCCACTGCCACCGTCGTCTTGATCCGGCGCTGCTGGATCGTCGGAGAGTCGATATTCGAAGTCGTTGTCGGAACGACGTCGCTGACTTCTTGTTCAATTTCCAGCAGTACTCGTCCGTTTTCTCCGATCCGGGGTGTGATGCTGAGTATGACCCCCGTGTTCCGGAATGAGACAGAGTTGACAATCGGTGCGCCTGGAGCCGTGACGCTGACGGCCGATTGAGTGGCGATAGGAACCTCATCGCCGATCTGCAGAAGCGCCCGCTTGTTGTCGAGCACCATCAAGGATGGCGACGAGACGACGTTGACATCCGTTACGTCGGCCAGCGCGTTGAGTGCGACCTGAATGTTGGGCATGTTGAGGAAATAGGAGAAGCCCGGGAAGCTGGGGGCGACTGCTCCAAGAACATCGTCGGTCAGTGAAAACTGGCTCGCCTTCTTCTCGAAGAACCATCGCAAACCGAAGCGCAACTGATCGTTGAGTGTGATCTCGGCTATCGTTGCTTCTAACAATACCTGGGCCGGCGGAATATCGATATGGGAGAGGATCTCCTGGATGCGATTGTATTCACGCGCGGTGGCCGTGATGATGATCGTGTTGTTGGACTCGTCGGCAACCACCTGGATGCCGCTTGTGCGATCATCCGGGCCACTATAGCGCGTCGATTGATCCTGCAACGAAGCCTCTGACGACCGTGCTCCCACGAGGCCGCTATCGCCGGCTGTGGCAAGTCCCGCATTGGCTTCGCCGTCCGTCACTGGCGAAGCTCCCGAGCGGCCGATCCGAGAGGTCGCCGTAACGTTGTCCGTACCGCCGAAGGCAGGCGCGAACGAGGGTATCGGCTGCGGCTCGATTGCGGTGACCGCGCCCGAGCGATCCTGCGAGGTGAAATCTCCACTGCTGTCGGAGGATAAAGTCGTCGATGAAGTTCCAGGTGGCAGCAAGGGATCGCTCAACTGCCGGTCGGCGTCGAGTGGGGTATATACTTTCTGAAGAAGCTTTGCGAGTTCAGCGGCAGGGCGGTTTTGCACGCGGTAGACATGGACCTGATCCTCGTTCGCCTGACCGACGAGGTCGACGCGCTTCAACCACCCTTCCGCCTTGGCCAGGTACTCCGGCCGCGAACTGATTACCAGGACCGACTTCAAGCGCTTGTTGGGCACAAACCGTACGATGCCGCGGGTCGGGCTATCCCTGTCGTTCGCGAAAATCGTGTCGAGTTCCTGGGCTACGGCCACTGGATCGGCGCTTTCGACCGGAAAGAGGGCAAACGACATGCCTTTCATCCAGTCGACGTCGAATGCTGCGACCGTTTCACGGATCGATGCCAACTCGTTCGGTATGCCTGAGACGATAAGTAGGTTGCGATCCTGGTCCACACGGGCAATGGCGCTCTGCGGTGCGACCGACGAGATAATCCGTTCCATCTCCTGCGCGCTGACATACTTCAGGGGAATGATGACGCTTTGCACGCCGCCACGTTGCCCACCGCCGCCTCGCGCAAGGCCGCTCGAGCTTCCGCTATTGCCGGGAACGATGCGATAGATGCCATTGTCTGCGACCAACGCAGCCCCCTCGGCCGCGAGCAGGCTGGAAAATACATCGAGCAGATCTTCGCGCGCAATCGGCGAAGACGTGCGCAGCGTAATCTTGCCATCGAGGCCGTCGCTGATCGCATAATTGAGCTTCAGCACATCGCCGAGTACGGTCTTGGCAACTTCCGGGATGGTCGCCTGGACGAAGTTGAGCGTGACGCCGTCGTCGGTGACGCGCGCACCCCCTGCCCGCCCTCGAAAGGCCTGGCCGTCGCCAGCAACGAACTGTCCGCTGCCTTCATAAACCTGCACTTCCCGCGCAGCGTGATCGGGAGCGTCCGACAGCGGCACTCCCTCCGTCGTTCCCGAGCCCTGTCCGTTGATCGACCCAGTGATCGGACCGGGCAGCGCGAGTTGTTCCGAAGGCAGCGCGCAACCGGTCAAGGTCGCGCCCAGGCCAACGGCAACCAGAAGCAAGCACGTACGCAACGGCGTGCACGGCAGAACCGCCCTGGTTATCGCTACGTCGTTCACGCGTCCCCCTGGAACCCTATTTGGCGCGCTCGTGCCAAAACGAAACAGATTCCTCCGTTGTTGACACGATTCTCTCGGTCGCGAGTGGGTCGAGGTAGCGGCTATCCACGGGCAATGAGTTCTCGACAGGGAATGAAGAAGTTGGGGGCTGCTGTCCAAGGGGCGGGCGAATCAAGCGACCGCCACTCAAGTGGAGCTTTGCCAACTGGAGACTTCCCCGTCATTCCAGTGGCTTAAGCGTTTCAAGTCGCGCGGCTAGTGTTGCGTATTTGACGTTTGCCTCCCAGTTGCCGCTTCGAATCCACTTGCAGCTCGCTCCGAGCGAGCTTCGCGATCTGAACCTCACTAGTGGCCCGTCGCGCCTAAATCGCTGGGCTAGCCGCAACCGTTGACGATTTAGGCGCGACACAAGGGCCACTAGTACCCGCTTTCAGAAGTTCGTGAGTCATTCGCGGCAACCACCTTGACGAACTTCT